>NZ_CP059060.1:1207766-1509708 GCF_014217875.1 Synechococcus sp. LTW-R | reverse complement strand
TTCAAGGCATGAATGTGCGCCTGGTGGGCGAAGCCAACGACTACGTCGGCAAGGGCATTAACGGTGGTCGCCTCACCGTCGTTCCCCCGGCGGGCGGCAATGACCCCGGTTCGCAGGTGATCCTCGGGAACACGTGCCTCTATGGCGCCACCGGCGGCGAGCTCTTCGCCCTCGGCCGCGCCGGCGAACGCTTCGCTGTTCGCAACAGTGGTGCCAAGACCGTCGTGGAAGGTGCCGGCGATCACTGCTGCGAGTACATGACGGGCGGTGTGGTCGTGGTGCTGGGCAGCACCGGCCGCAATGTGGGTGCCGGCATGACCGGAGGGGTCACCTTCGTTCTGGATGAGACCGGTGGTCTGCGCGATCGGGTCAATCCCGAGATCGTCGAGATCTGTGCCCTGAGCACCCCCGAGCAGGAGGCCCTACTCAAGCCCTTGCTGGAGGCTCATGTCGCCGCCACGGGCAGCACCAAGGGCGCGGCGATCCTTGCGGATTGGTCGAGCTGGAAGCCCCGCTTCAAGGTGCTGGTCCCCCCCAGCGAGAAGGCCAATGTCGGCTTGGCTAAGCGGGAGGCGGTGGCCGCCTAAGGCAGCTGCCGGTTCACCGCCCGTTCCGTTCGGTTGTTGCACCAGGGGGTCGGCTCACCCCACCCCCTGGTTCGGCTCGCCCGACCGCCCGAACGGGAGAGTCTCAATAGCGTTCGGGCACCCGCAACGGAGCCATGCCTCCTGAGTTCGCCCAACCCTTCCAGCAGCTCTTCGCTCGCCAGATGACCCTGGCATTGCTCGAACACTGCGTTCGCTTGGATGCTCCGGTGAGCCTGGTTAATCAGCGCTTGGATGCCCTCGGCGACGGCCCTGAAGCCCAAGCCATGGAAGCTGAATTTCTGCTCGAGCCCCAGCCCTAACGCGGGTGAAGCTGCATCAGGCGCTGCACCTCACCGGCGTGATAGCTGCTGCGGGTGAGGGGCGTGCTGACGACCTGCAGGAAGCCCAACTCCTGCTCGCCGTGGGTGCGGAACCTCTCGAACTGCTCGGGGGTGACAAAGCGATCCACCGGCAGGTGCTTTGGACCTGGAGAGAGGTACTGGCCGATGGTGACGATGTCGACCCGGTGCTCGCGCAGATCCATCAGGGTCTCCATGACCTCCTCGTCGGTTTCCCCCAGGCCGACCATCAGGCCCGATTTGCTGTAGGCCTTGGGCCACCGCTCCCGCACCTGCAAGAGCAGTTCCAGGGAGCGCTCATAGATCCCCTGGGGCCGCGCTTTCTTGTAGAGCCTCGGCACGGTCTCGATGTTGTGGTTCAGCACATCGGGGCCGGCGGCCATGACCGTGGCCAGGGCGTTCCAGTCCCCGCAGAAATCGGGGATGAGCAGCTCGATCGTTGTTTGAGGAGAGCGCTGACGCACCGCCTCGATGCAGGCCACAAATTGGCTGGCCCCGCCATCGCTGAGGTCATCGCGATTCACCGAGGTGATCACGACATGCTTGAGGCCCAGCCGCGCCGTGGCCTCCCCCAGCCTGTCCGGTTCGGTGGGATCGAGGCTGCGAACGCTCTTGTCGAAGTCGATGTCGCAGTAGGGGCAGGCCCGGGTGCAGCCGGGGCCCATGATCAAAAAGGTCGCCGTGCCGCCCGCGAAGCACTCGCCGATGTTGGGGCAGCTGGCTTCCTGGCAAACGGTGTTGAGCTTGAGATCCAGCAGCAGATCGGCGACTTCGCCGATGCGTTCCCGCTGGGGAGCTTTAACGCGCAGCCAGTCGGGTTTCAGCAAGGGATCGTGAGCGCGCCGAAGGCACCAGAGAGCCCGTCGACTCTAGGTAGCGACTGGGCGGCCATCTCCTACACTCCGGCCATCGGGATGTAGCGCAGCTTGGTAGCGCACTTCGTTCGGGACGAAGGGGCCGCAGGTTCGAATCCTGTCATCCCGATTCTTATTGCAGCTCAGCGCCTGGATACCCCCGCGGGGTGACCATCCGGCCAGATTCCGCGCGGCTGCTGCTGTTGCCCACCAGCACGAGGGTGAGCATGTCCACATCCTCGATGGGGAGGCTGCCCAGCACGTGCAGGCTGACCTGCTCCTCGGGGCGGCCCAGTTGGCGAGCCAGAACGACTGGGGTGTTCTCGGGTCTGCCGCTGAGAAGGAGCTGTTGAGCCCGCTCCAGCTGCCAATCTCGTCCCTTGGAGCGGGGGTTGTAGAGGGCCACGACAAAGTCCCCTGCGGCCGCGGCCTCGAGGCGCTTTTCGATGACCTCCCAGGGCGTCAGCCGGTCGCTCAGGCTGATGGTGCAGAAGTCGTGCATCAAGGGTGCCCCTGCCCGGGCCGCGGCGACCTGGAGGGCGGAGAGGCCGGGGTGCACGTCGAAGCTGGGGCGATCGCCTGGATCCAGTTCGAGCCACAGCTCCAGGGCCAGGCCTGCCATGCCGTAGATGCCGCTGTCACCGGAGGAGATCAGGGACACGGTCTGGCCTTCGCAGGCCAGTCGCAGCGCTTCCTTGCAGCGCTCGCGTTCCTGCGTGAGTTGACCATCACTGCGCAGTTGATCCGGCCGGCGCAGCGGTTCCAGCAAATCGAGATAGAGGCCATAACCAACCCAGATGCAGCTTTGGCTAAGGGCTGCTTTGGCGTCTGGAGTGAGGAGGTCCAGTCGTCCAGGACCACTGCCAATCAGATGGAGATGGCCGCGATGGGGTGCCCACTGGCTGGCGGCCAGGGCCAGAGCGGCGGTCGCGGCCCCTTGTTCCCCGGCTTCGGCGCGGGTGATCTGTTTCTCGGCCAGCAGCGTCGCCTCGGGGCCGGCCGCGAGCAGGGCTGAGGCTTCCGCCACGCTGGCCGTCCCCAGTTCCGCGGCAACCACCGCCGATGGATTGGGCACCGCGACCGGTGCCAGGCGTTCCGCGCTGAAGCAGCGCAGGGGCCAGCCGCGATGTTCAGCCAGCTCCAGCAGCGCTGGTTCATCGGCCTTGCGATCGGCACTGGCCAAGCCGGCGATCGCCTCCGGTGCGATCTGGTGTCGTGCGATCAGGCTGTCGCAGCAGCGCTCGAGCAGGCTCAAGCTGGTGTTGCGCTCGCAGCCCATGCCCAGCCAGACGCTGGGGGGGTGCCAGCGGCAGCCCTGATCCGCGCGAATGCCCACCGAGAGTCCTGGATCGGAGTCCTCTTGCCCTGGGGCGAGGCCCGGCAGCTCTCGCCAATGGGGATTGCCCTCCAGGTGTCGGCTGGTCAGCGCTTCGCCGCGGGCCGCTGCCTTCATCAGGCTGTCCCAGGGGCCTCCGTTGCGTCTCCAGCCCCAGGCCTGACCAAAGCTGTCCAGGGCGACCCGGCCTTCGCCGTGGGCGGCTCCCGTGATCACTGCCTCACCCTCGCAGCGGGCCGCCAGGCTTTGGGCGAGGGCCTCACCACCGGCTCCGTGGCCCCCCAGGAGGGGAATCGCAAAGCGCCCGTGGGGATCGAGGACAACGACGGCTGGGTCATTGGCTTTGTCCTTGAGCTGAGGGCTGATCAGTCGGGTGATGGCCCCGCAGGCCCCGACGGCCACAAAGGCACGACTCGCGCTCCAGTTGGCCTCCAGCAGGGTCTGCAGCTCTCCCCGGCCCCAATGACTTCCTTCGGCCGGGCTAGCCAGACGGTCGATGTCACCTGATTGCAAGAGGCGTCGCAGCAGCGGGAGGCCGCTGACGCTGAGGCTGAAACCCCAAATCAGGTTCTCGTTCATCAACCCAGCTTCGCCTTCAGGCCGGCGAAGGGGCCCTTGGGCTGGGCTTCGATCAAGGAGCCATCGCTGCTGACCAAGTCACGGGCCGATCCCCCCAGGCGACTGCTGGGAGCCAGGCGCTCGTCCGGGCTGGCACTGGCCGCCGGAGCTGGCACCGCCACGGGGGCTGGCTGTGGTGCGGGTTCTGGAGTGGGCGCGGGGACGGGCTCAGGCTCAGCAACCGGCACTGCGGCGGCGGGTTGAGGCTCTTCGCTCTTCTCCGGGCTGGGTGCTGGCTGGGCGGCCTCGGATGGGACCTCAAGGGCTGGAGCCATCGGTGCGGTTTGAGGTTCGGGTTCGCTCGCTTGTGGTTCCACTGGCTCCGGCGGGGCCGGCTCCGGGACGACCTCCTCGTCGAGCACTGCCGGCTCGTGTTCGGGCTCAGGGATTGGGGTGCCACTGAGGGCGGCCAGGCTCTCGGCGTTCAGATGGCTCTGCTGCCAGCTGGGCCTGGGGCTGGTGTCGATGACGACCTCGCGAACAACGCTGTTAAAGGGAAGATTTAAGGGGTCTCCCCGGCCATCCAGCAGCTCCAGCTGAACGGCATTGCTGCCTCGCTTGAGGCCCTTGAGCCAGAGGGGGGTCTGCCGATCCACGAGGAAGCTGTCCCCATTGACGCTGACCCGCAGACGCCAACGGGCGTCGTCATCCCGCAGGTGCTGGAGCGGTGCGTCGATCAGGAGCCAGTCGATCAGGACGGGTTCGCTGTGCTGGAGGTCCGAGGGACTGGCCGCAATCAGTTGCGGTGAACCGGAGCTTGGGAGTTCAGAGGGGTTGCGGGCGACCCGGTGCAAGCGCAATTGCTGGCTGGCACCGGGTGCTTTCACGACCTCTCCCCAAGGCCGGGCGGCGAAGACCGTCAGGCGATGGCTGCCAGGACTGAGCTCGGGCATGGCGATGGATTCCGCCTCGGCGCTGCTGCTGATGCGTCGGGGCGGCTGATCATCCAGCTGGAGGACGAGGTGGGGGCCGATCCCATTGCTCTCGTCGGCATAGAGGGGCCAGTCCTGAACCTTGAGCTTCAGCGTCCAGGGCCCGGCCGGGAGGGTGCTGTCATTTGCGGGTGCCAAGACGTCGATCTGTGGGGCCCGGTCGTTCAACCTTTCCTTGAGTTCCTGGACTGCTCCTGGCGGGGCAACTTCCTGCAGCTGTCCACTTGGTTTTGAGCTGGCTACTGGGGAGGCCTCGTTTCGGCTCCCTCGTGCACTGGCGCTGGATGTACAGCCACTGGTGACCATGAGTAAGACCCCAAGCACCAGGGCCGAGATGGCCTTCAGTGCCGATTGGCGCATGCGCTTGGCTCTCCCCACTCGTTTGGGCGAATGACTGAACACATTCTGCAGGTTTGCGGACTATTTGACTGGAAGGACTAGAGCAAATTCGATAAATAGAAGGGTTGAAATGCCCCGATTTGCTTAACAAGAAGGGTTCAATCTGAGAAAAGTTGATGATTCTTTGCTCCCGTGAGAACTCAGTCCCTGACTGGCTCAGTTCCGGGTTGAACCTTTGTAACTGCTCACCCAAGAGGCTTGGATTCCGCTTTTATACTTCCCCCAGCGGTCCCCTTATTGGGGCCCAACGCGCCAGACAGGAAAAGCGGTTTCGACCTCGGTCGGAGCGGGTTTTCTTGGCCCGGCGCCCATGGCGCGAGCCCTTGGTTTGCGTCCGTGGCTCCACTGGCGGCTCCTCGATTCGTCGATGTGCTTGACCAGAAGGGTGGACCTCCACCTCGACCCCGTCCCTCGAGGAACCTCTCGATGACCATCAGCCCACCAGAGCGTGGGAAAACGGCGAAGGCCCAGGTCGACCGGGTGAACAACCCGGCCACCTTCGAACTGTTCGGTAAGCCCGGCCATTTCGATCGCAGCCTTGCCAAAGGTCCCAAAACCACAACCTGGGTTTGGAACCTCCACGCCAACGCTCACGACTTCGATAGCCACACCAGCGATCTCGAAGAGGTCAGCCGGAAGATCTTTTCGGCCCACTTCGGTCACCTGGCTGTCATTTTTGTTTGGCTGAGCGGCGCCTTCTTCCACGGTGCTCGCTTCTCCAACTACTCCGGCTGGCTCGCTGACCCCACGCACGTCAAACCCAGTGCGCAGGTGGTCTGGCCTGTCTTCGGCCAAGAAATCCTTAACGGCGATGTGGGTGCCGGTTTCCACGGCATCCAGATCACTTCAGGCCTCTTCCATGTGTGGCGGGCCTGGGGCATCACCACTGAAACCCAGCTCATGGCCCTGGCCATCGGTGCTCTGGTGATGGCCGGTTTGATGCTCAATGCGGGCGTCTTCCACTACCACAAGGCAGCTCCCAAGCTCGAGTGGTTCCAGAACGTTGAGTCGATGCTCAACCACCATCTGGCCGGTCTGCTTGGTCTGGGTTCCCTGTCCTGGGCGGGTCACCTGATCCATGTGTCTCTGCCCACCACCGCGCTGATGGACGCCATCGATGCCGGCAGCCCCCTGTCGCTCAATGGCAAGACCATCGCCACCGTGGCGGACATCCCCCTGCCCCACGAGTTCTTCAACCAGGACCTGCTGGCTCAGCTGTTCCCCGGTTTCGGTGCTGGTATCAACGCCTTCTTCACCGGCAACTGGGCTGCTTACAGCGATTTCCTCACCTTTAAAGGTGGACTGAATCCTGTGACCGGCAGCATGTGGATGAGCGACATCGCTCACCACCACCTGGCGATCGCCGTGCTCTTCATCGTTGCCGGTCACATGTACCGGACCAACTGGGGCATCGGCCACAGCATCAAGGAGATCCTCGAGGGCCAGAAGGGCGACCCCCTGCTGTTCCCCGCGACCAAAGGTCACGACGGCCTCTATGAGTTCATGACCACCAGCTGGCACGCCCAGCTGGCCGTGAACCTGGCTCTGCTGGGCTCGCTGAGCATCATCGTTGCTCAGCACATGTATGCGATGCCCGCGTACCCCTACATCGGCATCGACTACCCCACGCAGCTGTCGATCTTCACCCACCACACCTGGATTGGTGGCTTCCTGATCGTTGGTGCTGGCGCCCACGCCGCCATCGCCATGATTCGCGACTATGACCCCGCCAAGCATGTGGACAACGTGCTCGACCGGGTGCTCAAGGCTCGCGATGCCCTGATCAGCCACCTGAACTGGGTGTGCATTTGGCTCGGCTTCCACAGCTTCGGCCTCTACATCCACAACGACACCATGCGTGCCCTGGGCCGTCCCCAGGACATGTTCAGCGACTCCGCCATTGCTCTGAAGCCCGTCTTCGCGCAGTGGATCCAGGGTCTGCACGCTGCTGCAGCCGGTAGCACCGCTCCCAACGCCCTCGCCGGCGTGAGCGAAGTGTTCAACGGTTCTGTGGTTGCCGTGGGCGGCAAGGTGGCCGCCGGTCCGATTCCCCTGGGAACGGCCGACTTCATGGTCCACCACATCCACGCCTTCACGATTCACGTGACGGTGCTGATCCTGCTGAAGGGTGTGCTTTATGCCCGCAGCAGCCGCCTGGTTCCCGACAAGGCGAACCTCGGTTTCCGCTTCCCCTGCGACGGCCCCGGCCGTGGCGGTACCTGCCAGGTGTCGGCTTGGGACCACGTGTTCCTGGGCCTGTTCTGGATGTACAACTCCCTGTCGATCGTCATCTTCCACTTCTCCTGGAAGATGCAGAGCGACGTGTGGGGCACCGTCAACGCTGACGGCTCTGTCTCCCACATCACTAATGGCAACTTTGCCAATAGCGCACTGACCATCAATGGCTGGCTGCGTGACTTCCTGTGGGCTCAGGCCGCACAGGTGATCAACAGCTATGGCTCTGCCACCAGTGCCTATGGCCTGATGTTCCTGGGTGCCCATTTCGTTTGGGCGTTCAGCTTGATGTTCCTGTTCAGTGGCCGCGGCTACTGGCAAGAGCTGATTGAGTCCATCGTCTGGGCTCACAACAAGCTGAAGGTTGCTCCCGCCATTCAGCCGCGGGCGCTCTCCATCACCCAGGGCCGTGCCGTTGGTGTTGCCCACTATCTGCTGGGCGGCATCGCGACCACCTGGTCGTTCTTCCTGGCCCGCATCATTGCGGTCGGCTGACCTCTCCTGACCTTTCCCAATGGCAACGAAATTTCCTTCGTTCAGCCAGGGTCTGGCACAGGACCCGACAACCCGTCGTATTTGGTACGGGATCGCCACGGCTCACGACTTCGAGAGCCATGACGGAATGACGGAGGAAAAGCTTTACCAAAAGCTTTTCTCCACCCATTTCGGTCACCTCGCGATCATCGGCCTCTGGGTTTCGGGCAACCTGTTCCACGTCGCCTGGCAGGGCAACTTCGAGCAGTGGGTCGCCGATCCTCTGCATGTCCGTCCCATCGCTCACGCGATCTGGGATCCCCACTTCGGCCAAGGCGCCATCACTGCCTTCACCCAGGCAGGTGCCTCCTCCCCGGTGAACATTGCGTACTCCGGCGTGTACCACTGGTGGTACACCATCGGCATGCGCACCAACGCCGAGCTGTACCAGGGTTCCATCTTCATGATGATCCTGTCGGCTTGGGCCCTGTTCGCTGGCTGGCTGCACCTCCAACCCAAGTTCCGGCCTTCCCTGGCCTGGTTCAAGAACGCTGAGTCCCGCCTGAACCACCACCTCGCGGTGCTGTTCGGCTTCAGCTCCATCGCTTGGGCCGGTCACCTGGTTCACGTGGCCATTCCCGAATCCCGTGGTCAACACGTGGGTTGGGACAACTTCCTGAACGTGCTGCCTCACCCGGCAGGCCTGGCTCCCTTCTTCACTGGTAACTGGGGCGTTTACGCCCAGAACCCCGACACCGCCTACCAGGTGTTTGGTACCTCAGAAGGCGCTGGCACCGCGATCCTCACCTTCCTGGGTGGTTTCCACCCCCAAAGTGAGGCCCTCTGGCTGACTGACATTGCCCATCACCACCTGGCGATTGGCTGTCTGTTCGTGATCGCCGGTCACATGTACCGGACCAACTTCGGTATCGGTCACTCGATCCGCGAGATCCTCGAAGCCCACAACCCGCCCAACGGCACCCCCGGTGACCTGGGCGCTGGCCACAAGGGTCTTTACGACACCATCAACAACTCGCTCCACTTCCAGCTCGGTCTGGCCCTGGCTTCCCTGGGCGTTGTGACCAGCCTGGTGGCGCAGCACATGTATTCGATGCCGTCCTACGCGTTCATCGCGAAGGACTACACGACTCAGGCTGCCCTCTACACCCACCACCAGTACATCGCCATCTTCCTGATGTGCGGTGCCTTCGCTCACGGTGCGATCTTCTTCATCCGTGACTACGACCCCGAGGCCAACAAGAACAACGTTCTTGCTCGGATGCTCGAGCACAAAGAAGCGATCATCAGCCACCTGAGCTGGGTCTCCCTGTTCCTCGGTTTCCACACCCTCGGCCTCTACGTCCACAACGACGTGGTTGTGGCCTTCGGTACCCCTGAGAAGCAGATCCTGGTTGAGCCCGTCTTCGCACAGTTCGTGCAGGCCGCCTCTGGTAAGGCCATGTACGGCTTCGACGTGCTCCTCTCCAACGCCGGTAGCGCCGCTAGCAGCGCCAGCGCCGCCTACATGGGTGGTTGGATGAACGCCATCAACGACGGTGGCAACGATCTGTTCCTGCAGATCGGCCCTGGCGACTTCCTGGTGCACCACGCCATCGCCCTGGGTCTGCACACCACCACCCTGATCCTGGTCAAGGGTGCTCTGGATGCCCGTGGTTCCAAGCTGATGCCCGACAAGAAGGACTTCGGCTACTCCTTCCCCTGCGACGGCCCCGGTCGTGGCGGTACCTGCGACATCAGTGCCTGGGACGCCTTCTATCTGGCTGTCTTCTGGGCCCTGAACACCGTGGGCTGGCTCACCTTCTACTGGCACTGGAAGCACCTCGCCATCTGGCAGGGCAACGTGGCTCAGTTCAACGAATCCAGCACCTATCTGATGGGCTGGTTCCGCGACTACCTGTGGCTCAACTCCTCTCAGCTGATCAACGGTTACAACCCGTTCGGCAGCAACAACCTCGCCGTCTGGGCTTGGATGTTCCTGTTCGGTCACCTGATCTGGGCCACCGGCTTCATGTTCCTGATCTCCTGGCGCGGTTACTGGCAGGAACTGATCGAGACCATCGTCTGGGCTCACCAGCGCACCCCGCTCGCCAACCTGGTGGGCTGGCGCGACAAGCCCGTCGCTCTCTCGATCGTTCAGGCCCGTGTGGTTGGTCTGGCTCACTTCACCGTGGGCTACTTCGTGACCTACGCCGCCTTCTTGATCGCCTCCACCTCTGGCAAGTTCGGCTGATCTCTCTTGATCAGCTCCTGACTTGCTCCCCTTGAGGGACGACCAAGCGCCCCCGGCTCAGCCGGGGGCTTTTTTTATGCCGGATCAGAGTGCGAGAAGTCCGGGCCTAACGCTTCCCCGGTTTCCCCGCCATCAACCAGGCCAGACCAGCGAGCAGCAGCCAGGGCAGCGGCCGCAGCTCAAACAGCGTCGCGCTGATGACCAGCAGGGGCTGGAACAACCATTCGTGCAGGCTCAGCAGGATCACCAGGAGCAGGGGCAACCAAGCCATCGCCGGTTAGTTCAAGCGCTCTTTCGGCATCACAGCACCAGCGCGGAGCAGGCGCCATCCGCCCCCCGGCTCTAGGGCAATCACGGTGCTGGCCTGACCGGAGGGCCTTGGCCATGGTTCGGGGGCCAGTCGGTTGAGTTCAGGGAACGTCCGCTCCACGTCTTTTGCGTTCTTGCAGGGTTCCTCCCCGGAGCGATTGGCGCTGGTGGTGGCCAAGGGGCCGCTGATCCGCAGAAGTGCCCGCGCTTGCTCGCAGGCCGGTACCCGCAGGCCCAACGCTGACCCACCGGGGTTAAGCAGCTCGAGCTGCGGGCCTGCGGCCGGAACGACCAGGGTCAAAGCACCGGGCCAGTGCCGCTCCATCAGCTCCAGCCAGCTTGGCTCGGGTTGCAGCTTCAAGCTGCTGAAGAGCTGCTCGCCGTCCGCGCCCATCAGGATCACGGGCTTGTTCTGCGGGCGTTGTTTGATCTGCCAGAGCAGAGCGGCATGCTCCGGTGTTGTCGCCAGCGCCGGCAGGGTGTCGGTGGGGAAGACGCCGGCCTGGCCCTGTTGGAGTGCCGCCGCAAATGCTGTCGCCTCGAGGCTCTGGCCCACGGCTAGTCCTTCTCCGTTTTCTTGGGCCGCTGTGCAATGGCGAACCGTTGGACACCCTCCAGGTCGGTGTGGGCTTGTTCATTGACGAGGCCGGCACGGTCCAACAGTTCAAGCACCGTCTTGCTCTGGTCATAGTGGTGCTCCAGCACTAGCCAACCGCCTGGCTTTAGGGCTGCGCAGGCTCCGCCGGCAATGGCTCGAATGGCATCCAAGCCATCGCCACCCCCATTGAGGGCGAGTTCCGGTTCGTGATCGCGCACCACCGGTTCAAGATCCGCCCAGATTGCAGCTGGGATGTAGGGCGGGTTGCTGACCACCAGATCGAGTTTTCCCCACCGGTCTGGGATCGCCTCCCACCAGTCCCCTTGCGCGAAGGCCAGAACTCCTTTCCCCAGGAGCGCTTCAGCGTTCGCCTTCGCCTGAGTCAGGGCCTCGCGGGATTGGTCCACGGCCACGCCCTGGCTACCCGGCAGCGCCTTGGCCAATCCGATCGCAATGCACCCGGATCCCGTTCCCAGGTCGGCCCAGTGCAGATCGCCTTGGCGGTCTTCGCCGCTGAAGCACCCCACGGCGAGATCAACGAGCAGTTCGGTTTCTTGGCGGGGAATCAAGACCCCCGGGGCCACCTTGAGTTCGAGATCGCGCCAGGGGCAGAGGCCGACCAGGTATTGCAGTGGAATCTGCTGGCGCAGATGGCGCCGCCAGAGCTCCTCAAGCGTTTCGAGCCCGTGCTCGAGCGTCAGCGTCGATTCGGGATGGAGCCGCAAGGCCTGCAACTGCTGCCGGCGCACCCCCCCTTTGAGGTCCAGTAACCAGTCCAGCTCGTTGGCCCCTCCGCCCTCGTTAAGCATGGTCTGGCGCCAGCTCAGCAGGGTTTTGGCTGTGACCGACTCCTTCATGTTCCTTAGCCTATGAACTCTTCACACAGCTGGGATGCCACCACAGACCTCGAGTGCTGCGCACCAGTCTCGCCAGCTCCAGCAGCCGTTGATTTAGGTAACTAGCGCGTTGTCCCACGGATTTGACCAACCAGCTCGAGTAGCTCAAACCCGACTCAGACTTCACGATCTAAAACGTCCTTCTATTGAGAGAAAACTACTACTCTTTAATGGATTCATGTGACTTAAGAAGGAGTGGAGGATTCATTGCTAACTGTGCTAAGCAATATTTAAGACCTCAAGTTCTGCGCTAATAGAAAATCGCTAAATTCAGCGATTCTTTCGGCATCCTTATCGGTTGTGCGCAGGCGCGCAATCAACGCTTTGAGAGAATTTAATTGATGTAACTGTTGTAATGTTGCAATGGTATATTATTGACAAACTGATTTCTTTTTGTTGAGTTGAACTCAGATCAGGCTTGGCTGTTGACTCTCTCGCTGCTGAGTGTTGATAAACCCAGCATGGATGGGGAGTGAAATGTGAACCCGTGGTGCTTGATCTTGGTATTTGAAACCGACGCGTTTACTACACGGGCCCCATTGGGTGCACCGCGCCATATCACTGGGGGAAGTCCCCTGCGCTCACAAATTATGTTGGCCAATTGCCTGCGGCTTAGGCTCATATCGTCGACAAGGTTGAAAGTCCCTTTTAGGTTGTCCCTCCTGGCAAATTCTACGCCTCGAGTAATGTCCTCGAGGTGAGTCCAGGCGGGAATATGGTCACCATCTCGAGAGATGTTGCGCCCAGCGGCTTGTTGGACTAGGGCAACCATGTCCCGGCCAGGTCCATAAATGCCTCCCAAGCGCAGTACGCAGACATCTCTGTTGTCTCCCTGCAGCCCAAGTATCTCCTGCTCAGCATTGATAAGTAGACGGTTTATTGGATGGCTGAGGTCAAGTGGTGATCCTTCGTGCACCCTGTTCCCGCCTTGGTCCCCGAAGACTCCGACAGTGCTGATGTAAGTGATGTGAAGAGGCCGGGTATTAGAGGATATCTTTAAAGCTTGAACAAGGTTGCCGATTCCTTTGGCATAGACATCTTCGTAGTTGTCGTCTTGCCGGGTGGGGGCAACGCTGATCAGTAAGCCATCTAGCTTTTCAAGGAAGCGGAAATCTGCTTGTTCGGAGGCAAGATCCAGTAGCGCTGGCGTTGCACCCAGGGCCTCAACGAGCGGGAAACGCAACTGATCTCGGACTGTCGCTACGACGTCGTATCCGGCCCTGTGGAGCCGCCTGGATACTGCCGAACCCACGTAGCCGCAGCCAATAACACCAAAGCGCTTGAGCACCACAACAGCGCAGCTTAATAAAACTATACAGACCGACCGCTCGTGCTGTGGCGCTGTCATCAGATGTGGGGATCCGAACCTTGCGGAGCTCGCACTGCAGCATTGGGCCAGCGATCTTTTGGAGGGTTGGGTTTTTTGATGGATTCCGCATCGCGTGAGAACTGGCTCAAGATCGCTGCTTGTTTGGAACGATCTACTTCCTCGGGTGGCTGGTTTTACGCCCGAGCTAGAGCAATTGCTGAGGGGCAGCCGGATCCATTGGCAGAGTTGGATGAGTTCCTGCCTTAATTCGTCTTTACTGCATTCCCGCTACAGATCGTCCCTAACTTCACCGTATTCGTTGAGGTATTCCTCGATGAGTGGCGATGGTTCTTCTCGCTGGAGGGCTCCTATTTCGCGTTTGATGTTTGCTTCCATGTCTTTGTTCTGACTAGTTATGGCGATTGCCAGAACCTTCTCGAGCCGTATTTGCTCGCTCTCCTTCCAGGCTTGGTCCACTTTCTTGGCGGTCTTCACTTGCCTTATAATCACATCTTCTCGAGAGGGCTTGCCCCTCTGGGCTATAAGTTGAGCTTATGCGATCGGTCGAATTGCTTAATCTCGCTTGATCGCCCGCATTGTTTTCTTTAGGTTCCTTCAAGAGAAATGCGTCGAGCCCCAGCAGGGGCTCTTTTTTTGCCTGTTAGTGGATCCTTCTTTGTTCGCCCTCTCAGTCGCCTAATAATCGAGCCCAAGGTGGCGGTTTCCTGTTTTATGGGGTCCGTCGTCATTCCGCCGGCTGGCTTTGGCACCTGGTCTTGAAGAGTTTTGATGAGTATCCTTCTGCCGTCATTGCTGAATTGTTGCCAGCGGTTTAGCTTCAACGGCATCCGCCCGACTTGGGCTCTTGATGACCAGGCGCCCGTCAGAAGGAAGGTCGTGATCATTTCACTCCGCTCGACGCGGTGAAGTCTCGCGATTGCCCGTGCTGTGATCGCCGGATGCGCTCCGTTCCTTGCGTCACTTCCAAGCCTGAACCGCCTCGATTTCATGCGCGACGACTTTGGGCTGGACTCGCAAGTCTCATCCTGGCACACTGCTGCACCGGTGCGGCGAATGAGATGCTCAGAGTTGATCTCTTGCCTACTGCATGATGGATGAGCAATTGGCCCAGATTGCGGCTCAGTTCAATGAGGCTGCCGCATTCGTGACCCCAGAAGTCATTCGTGCTGGACGAAGGAGTCCTGCCGGGGCGAAGTCCCTGTCCGCCATTGAGTACGCCATCAACACGATTGGTAAGGCGTTGGTTTTGACGGACCTAAGCATTGACCCCGAGCAGGACGTTGAAATCTTGCGGAACTTCAGGAAGGGTGAGTCCTAGCCTGTTCCTGTATGAGTTGATTGTCGATGCCGTATAGCCGTGTGATAGATGCTGAGTCCCAGGTCCAGGTAGTTGCTTGCTGTTTATGAGTATTGAATAGCGTGAGCTCTAAGCCAAGTGATACGCCGTCAGCCATGACTTCAAAGGTAGACGTCGTTTCGCCTCTGGATTCGCTGAGGTAAATGGGGCGTGGAAGATCACCCGAAAAGGCTGCATGATCATGCCCTGCTCTCCATTCCACGATCACAACCATTGATTCAAGCCAGTTCCTGCGTTGTCGGACTATTGCCCTTCGGCGCTCATGTGGTCTGCAGATGCAAAACTCTGTGGTCCAGAACTCTTGCGTGAGAAACTGGGGGCCGAGGGACCAATGACCAGCGGCTTCAATTTGCATCGATTCTGGAATTTCACGAAAAGCGGAGCGTGCAATCTTTCCAGACTGCTGGTATGTCAGTTGAGCTTCGATCAAGCCATTGTCTTCGCTAACGCTGAGGTTGCATGGAAAGCGTTCGCATTCCTCTCGACTGGATCCGATGCGAATGAAGATGCTCTCCCATTTTCCGCAGTTTGCATTTATTAATCTTGTTTTACGTTGCGCATCTTTGCTGTTTTGATGTTCTTGTGTTGCCACTGGCTGCCTCTCTTGCTTGAGCTGTTTTCTGTCTTTTGGATAAATTTAGTGTATCTGTTTTGTTTTGACGGAGCTGTTGTGGAAGGATGATAGCTTCTGTTGCCCAGTGGAGTCTTGGTTTCCCCGTTCTTTCGCAGAGTGCTTCTGGTCTTATTGGGGCTCCTCGGGTTTATTGGCTTGACTCTTTTGGCCCAGGCCCATGTCATGCCTCAAATTCGGCAGTCACTTGGTGCTATGGGCGTTTGGGCTCCTATCGGGATCATGCTGTTGCGCGGAGTCAGCATTGTTCTGCCAGCTTTGCCGAGCACCGCTTATTCTCTTGCCGCCGGTGCTCTACTGGGTTTTAAGACCGGCTTTTTGACGATTGTATTCACTGACATACTTGCCTGCTCCCTAGCATTCTGTTTGGCTCGTCAGTTTGGAAGGGGCCCCGTGCGTCGGCTAGTTGGTGGCAAAGCTATGTCTGTTGTGGAGCGTTTCAGTGGCTCCAAGGTTGAGTCCAATTTCTTTTTGATGACCGGTCTTTTGATGACCGGTTTTTTTGATTTCGTGAGTTATGGCTTGGGTATCGCAGGTACGCCGCTAAAGCGTTTCCTGCCGGCTTTATTTTTGAGTGTCTTCATGAGTGACCTGCCGATTGTGGCTCTTGGCGCTGGCATTTTCGACAGTGGAAAGTCGACCTTGGTCGCCGCGGTTGTAGGTGTGTTTGTCTTAGCGTTGATCCAGTCCACGGTTCGACGCCGTTTTTCGTTGCTGAACCGAAAATAGAACCCGAACACTTGATCATGGCTTCGATGGATCCTATCAAACAGTCCCTAGAAATGTCTTTTGAGACTGAGAAGTTCGTTCGCCTAATTAATGATTGTAGAGATTTCGATGAGTTGCGTGAGATAGCGCTTTTGCTTGTTCAGCAGTTGGCACAGCAGAAGGCTGCGCGAGCGTGGATGGCAACTCGTGCCTCTCAATCTGAAAATTCGAAACTCGAGATGCTTGCCGAGCTGATTCGACGCTCTGAATGAGGGGTCTTCTGGAGTAGAATAGTCCATAAGACTATAACGCGTCGGCGCCCTGCCTGCAATGCGAAGTTGCAATCTTGCTTCAGTCAAGGGAGATGACTAACAGAATCCGTGCGATGTGTTCATGGCGTCTTGCCCGCAATTCTTGTGTGCGTTTGGATTGTTGCAGAAACCAAGGTATGGCTGGGAGATCTTGGAAAATATTTCTAGATAAGGGTTGGTCGGTAATTGATGTCTATGAAAATGTCCTTACATCGCGAACGCCCGCATCAAGCTTTAAGGTCCTTAAAGCCTCACCCATGTCACGACCTGCTTTGTTATCTCCCACAATTTGCAGGTTCATGCCCAGGCCGTACCAAGTCTCGCTCCAGCAGTGTTTGCTGAGACATTGCAAGCGAGCAGCCAGTGCATCAAAACAGCAGAACCACTAGATCACCCCATTGGCTCGTGCGTATTGATTCGGAGCTTGATGCCATTGCTCTAGCCGTGGAATTGCCCCGCGCATGGCGTGCCATGCGAAGGATGTTGGGACATGGTGCGGACCATGAGCTTCTGGCATTGGGAGGTCGCAAAGACAACCCATGCATGCCGGGATCACCTCTCCAAGAGGGCTACTGGGGCGTCGACGTGGTCGAAACTTATGACGCAGGCGCTTTCCTCAAGACCATTAGTTGGGACGGCCTCAAGCAAGGACGACCCGTTGATGGGGTTTTTGAAGTTTGGGGTTAGCTCTATTTGTATCCTCCGGTGGTAGGGGGTGGGCTTTTGTCTGAGCTATTTGGTTTGGCACATTGGTCCTGCGCACGTTCGATGACTTAATGCATCCGCACTACTGCGCGGCCTTTGAGTCTTGCCTTGGACCTTTCTTTAGGTGCTCAAGCGCTTGCAGCAGGTCCTCAGGTGCTTTGCGTAGCAGTCGCCTTTGCCCGGGGCCTTGGCTTAGGTCCACGAGCACCAGCTCCACGTGCGCTTCGGCGGCCACGCTTCCATTGGCCTTGAGGAAGGCGCTGCGCCAAGGGAGCTTGACCCCCTTTTGGGGCAGCACCCAGCTCTCGACCCGGACGGTCTCTCCGTGCAGCAGGGCTTGCCGGTAGTCGATCTTTAGGGAAATGACGGGCAGTTCCAGGCCGCGTTCGGAGAGGTCGCTGTAGGCCAGGCCCGCCCGGCGGAGGGCTTCCACGCGGGCTTCCTCCAGCCAGGCCAGATAACTGCCATGCCACATCACTCCGGCATGGTCGGTGTGTTGGGGCAGCACCGCTCGCTCGATCTGCCAAGGGCGCTGATGTTGCTGCTCCGTCACGGTCTCGGGCACAAGTCGAGGTTGCTGGCCAATCAGCCATAGGCTGCCCCAACGCGCCCCTGGGATGTGTTCTCCAATCTTCTGATCGCCGATTCAGGCAAAGGCCACGTCGAGGAAATGGTGCGCATGCTGCGCGACATCCCAACCGTGCGGCAGGCCCGCATCAACCTCCTGCATGTGGTCTCCGAGCAGGCCGGTCAGGACTACGCCGAGCATTCCCAGAAGGCTGCAGGCATCGTCGCTGAGGCCGTTCAGCGACTGGGACTGAATCCTTCTGAGGTCAACACGATCATTCGCCAAGGCGACACCAAGCAAACGGTGTTGAAGGTGGCCGATGAATTGGACGCTGATCTGATCGTGATGGGCTCTCGGGGCCTGGGCCGGCTGCAGTCGATCCTGAGCAACAGCGCGAGTCAGTACGTCTTCCAGCTCTCGACCCGGCCGATGTTGCTGGTGCGCGATGACCTTTATGTCCGTCATATCAATCGCGTGATGGTGGCGATTGACGGCACCGGGGTCGGTGATGACGCGTTAAAGCTGGCCTGTGAGCTCGTGCGTGATGTGCCCGGCAGCACGTTGACCGGCGTTCACATCAGCCGCCAGGACATCACCCCCACCCGTGGTGGTCAAACCCCTGCCGATGAATTGCTGGAGAAGGCCGTGCAACGGGCCCGTGGTTTTGGCGTTGAGATGAAAGCGATCCACGGCACGGGTGACGTTGGCCGCGGTTTCTGTCAGGCCGCTGAAGAGCACAACGCTGATCTTGTCGTGATCGCCTCCCAGGACCGACGCCCGCTGGTGGCCCGCGGTCTTGTCGATATCGATCGCCTGTTGGGCTCCTCGGTGAGCGACTACATCCGGGTGCATGCTCCGGCTCCGGTTCTTCTGGTGCGCGAGCCCGAAGGTCGCGGCTGAGGATCCAGGCGGCACACTCCTTTTTGATTGCGGCTCGAGACAAGAAACCCCCAGGACCGCTAGGCCCTGGGGGTTTGTGCTGCGCCTTCAAGGGCGAGGTGCAGGCACAAAGAAAACCCTGAACGCATCAAGGAGAGGCGTCCAGGGTTGGCGAAACCAATGGAGCCGGCTCAGCTCTGGCGGCTGCTGGTCTGGATGTACAGAACAATCAGAAACACCGTCGGCACCAGCACGAACATCAGGCTGGCGACGAAGCCGAGATCGTTGGTTTCCATCGCAAAAGTCTTGAGCCAGGTGACCGTATCACCGCCAAAGGGGCTTCATCAGGCCTCTTCATCCCTCGTTGTGGTTTCGGCCTCGGCAGCGGTTTCTGCGGCGTCCTCCTCCTGGGGCTCAGGTTCCGGCCAGGCTGTGGGCCCGGCTGGCAGCGGGTTGGCTTTGGCGGTGGCAATGCGTTGCTCGGCGTCCCCAAAGCGCACCTGGGGTCGGGTCAACACCAGGACCGATTGTTGGACGAGGGTCTGGCAGGCCAGGCGCCAGGTCTGGGGCCGGCGGCGCAGCTTCTGCTCTTCAACGGCGGTCCTGCCGCTCAGGCTTCCGGGACTGCTTTCGCCCACCACATCGACGAAACAGGTGATGCACTGGCCGCAGCCGCCGCAGTTTCCGAGCTGCCCTTTGAGGCCATAGAGCTCAAGGCCTTCACGCAGGGCGACCTCGCGGAGGTTCTCGCCGGGGTAGCACTCCACATCCCGGCCCTCACGAACGAAGCGAATGACGGGCATGGCGGCGGAAACGGAATCTCCGCATTCTGAGGGAATGGATTGCGATTTGTAACCGCGGCTTTGCTGTGAGGAGCGCTCCCTGGGGCTGCAGAGCCGTTTTCCCGTCACGGCACGTTTCAGCTCGCGACCCTTCAAAACGTTCCGTCAGCTGAAACCCTTACGATCGCGAGCACGGATCAACGATTTGCTGGCTTTCGCTGGCAAAGCCTGATCGCGCTGACTTCCGGTTTCGGTTTTCTGAAGCGGAAGCCTCGATGTTTCCTCGGACCTGACCCCCATGGGATTGCCCTGGTATCGGGTGCACACGGTCGTGATTAACGACCCGGGCCGTTTGCTCGCCGTGCACCTCATGCACACTGCCTTGGTTGCCGGCTGGGCCGGTTCCATGGCGCTCTATGAGCTGGCTATCTTCGATCCCTCCGACCCGGTGCTCAACCCCATGTGGCGCCAGGGCATGTTTGTCATGCCGTTCATGGCTCGCCTGGGTGTGACGGATAGCTGGGGCGGCTGGAGTATCACCGGTGCCACCGGTGTCGACCCCGGCTTCTGGAGTTTTGAAGGTGTGGCAGCTGCTCACATCGTTTTCAGTGGCCTGCTGATGCTGGCCGCCATTTGGCACTGGACCTACTGGGATCTGGAGATCTGGCAGGACCCTCGCACTGGCGAGCCTGCCCTTGACCTCCCCAAAATCTTCGGCATCCACCTGCTGCTCGCTGGCCTCGGCTGCTTCAGCTTTGGTGCCTTCCACCTCACCGGCGTCTTTGGCCCCGGCATGTGGGTCTCTGATCCCTACGGCGTGACCGGACACCTTGAGGCTGTACAGCCCTCTTGGGGTCCTGAAGGGTTCAACCCCTTCAACCCTGGTGGCATCGTTGCCCACCACATCGCAGCAGGCATTGTCGGCATCATTGCCGGCGTTTTCCACATCACCACTCGTCCGCCCGAGCGCCTCTACAAGGCTCTCCGCATGGGCAACATCGAGACGGTGCTCTCGAGTGCCATCGCCGCTGTGTTCTTCGCCGCCTTCATCGTGGCTGGAACCATGTGGTACGGCGCCGCTGCAACCCCCATCGAGCTCTTCGGTCCGACCCGCTACCAGTGGGATCAGGGCTACTTCAAGACCGAGATCAACCGCCGCGTTCAGACCGCTCTGGACAACGGTGCCACTAAGGAACAGGCCTACGCCCAGATTCCTGAAAAGCTGGCCTTCTACGACTACGTCGGTAACAGCCCTGCCAAGGGCGGTCTCTTCCGCGTCGGTCCGATGGTCAACGGTGATGGCCTGCCCACCGGCTGGCTGGGTCACATTGCCTTCACCGACAACCAGGGTCGCGATCTCGAGGTGCGTCGTCTGCCCAACTTCTTCGAGAACTTCCCTGTGGTTCTGGAAGACAGCCAAGGCATCGTCCGCGCTGACATTCCTTTCCGCCGCGCTGAAGCGAAGTACTCCTTCGAGCAGACCGGCGTGACCGCCACCGTCTACGGGGGTGCCCTGAACGGTCAGACCTTCACCGACCCCGCGGACGTGAAGCGCTTGGCTCGCAAGGCCCAGCTGGGTGAAGCGTTCGAATTCGATCGCGAGACCTATCACTCCGACGGCACCTTCCGCAGCTCCCCCCGCGGCTGGTTCACCTTCGGCCACGCCTGCTTCGCGCTGCTCTTCTTCTTCGGTCACATCTGGCACGGTGCTCGCACCCTGTACCGCGATGTGTTCGCCGGTATCGATCCCGATCTCGGTGAGCAGGTTGAGTTCGGTCTGTTCCAGAAACTGGGCGACCGTTCCACCCGTCGTCTGCCGGAGGGCTACGTGCCCCCCGCAGGCACCACCCTCAGCTGAGCGCCTCGGAGGTAACTCATGGAAAGCTTTGCTTACATCCTGATCCTGGCGTTAGCCATCTCCACCCTGTTCTTCGCGATCGCCTTCCGCGATCCCCCGAAGATCGGCAAGTGATTCGACTCTCCTGAGTCCACAGGCCCCCGCCACCGGCGGGGGTTTTTTCATGGCTGGGGATCCCAGTCAACGGAGCTGCGGCTCTTAGGCAATCTCATTTCGACTTTTCTGCCCCTTGTTTGAGCGCTGAGTCTCATTGGTTTATGCGGGGAGTTGAACTGTTGCTGTGCAAGACCCAAGTTGCAGCAGCCCTTCTCAAAGGGAATTGTTCTGTCTAAACTTGAGCAACTTCTCCGGCGGAACTTCGGGCATGCAGTGCCCCTCCTGTCAGCACACCGATAGCCGCGTTCTTGAATCGCGTTCCGCGGACACCGGTCGCAGTGTGCGTCGTCGTCGGGAGTGTCTGAATTGCGAGTTTCGCTTCACCACCTATGAACGGGTGGAGACGGTGCCGATCACGGTTCTCAAGCGCAACGGCAATCGGGAAGCGTTCAATCGCGGCAAGCTCCTCCACGGTCTGCTGCGGGCCTGCGACAAGACGGGCCTGGAGCCCAGCCGCTTGGAACTGGTGGTCGACGAGCTGGAGCTGGAGCTCCAGAGCCGCAGCGGTCGAGAAGTCTCCAGTAAGGACATCGGTGAATTGGCCCTGCAGCACCTCGCAGGGATGAGTGACGTCGCCTACATCCGCTTCGCGTCGGTCTATCGCCAGTTCCAGAGCGTTGCTGATTTTGTGGCGACCCTGGATGGCCTGAATCGCAAGCCCAAGGGCAAATCCCTCGCGGCTGCCGCAGCCCCTAGCTGAAAGGGGCTGCGGCAGCCGACCTCTATAGTTTTAGATTCCTCTGCGACGGTGGCGGCCGACGCATTGGTTCCTTCGCGCTGCCTTGGGCAGTCCGCCAACTCTCCATGACCGTGACCCCTTCCGATCTCAACACCAGCGAGACCGACGTGGCCGTAGAGGCTGTCGATCAAGACGTCGTTGATGCTGCTGCTGAGCTCGATCTGGATATTCCGGAAGAGGTGCCCAGCGCCGACGACCCCAGCAGCCGTGCTGTGGCTCGCGACCTCGATGGCGTTGGCTTCACCCTGGATGAGTTCGCGTCGCTGCTGAGCAAGTACGACTACAACTTCAAGCCTGGCGACGTGGTGAAGGGCACCGTGTTCGCGATCGAGTCCAAGGGCTCCATGATCGACATCGGCGCGAAGACCGCCGCCTTCATGCCTATGGCAGAGGTGTCGATCAACCGCGTTGAGCACCTCAGCGACGTGCTCGAGCCCGGCGAAGAGCGCGAGTTCTTCATCCTCAGCGAAGAGAACGAAGACGGTCAGCTCACCCTCTCGATCCGTCGGATTGAGTACCAACGCGCTTGGGAGCGCGTGCGTCAGCTTCAGAAGGAAGACGCCACCATCTACAGCGAAGTGTTTGCCACCAACCGTGGTGGTGCACTGGTGCGGGTGGAAGGTCTGCGCGGCTTCATCCCCGGTAGCCACATCAGCACCCGCAAGCCCAAGGAAGAGCTGGTTGCTGAATTCCTGCCTCTGAAGTTCCTTGAGGTGGACGAAGAGCGCAACCGCCTCGTCCTCAGCCATCGCCGCGCTCTGGTTGAGCGCAAGATGAACCGCCTCGAGGTGGGCGAAGTGGTGATCGGTACCGTCCGTGGCATCAAGCCCTACGGCGCCTTCATCGACATCGGCGGTGTCAGCGGCCTGCTGCACATCTCCGAGATCAGCCACGAGCACATTGAGACCCCCCACACGGTGCTCAATGTCAACGACCAGATGAAGGTGATGATCATCGACCTCGACGCCGAGCGCGGTCGGATCTCCCTCTCCACCAAAGCCCTCGAGCCCGAGCCCGGTGACATGCTCACCGATCCCCAGAAGGTGTTCGAGAAGGCTGAGGAAATGGCCGCCCGCTACAAGCAAATGCTGCTTGAGCAGGCTGAAGACGGCGAAATGGCTTACGAGTGAAGCTGAGCCATGGCTGAGCTCCTGTTGCGTGGCACGGAGCTTGGAGCCATTGATGCGGTGCTGTTCGACAAGGACGGCACCCTCAGCATTAGTGAGCCCCAGCTGTTCACCCTGGCGGAAGCCAGGGTTTTTCTCTGTCTGGAGCAGGTCAGCTCTGAGCGGCGCGAGACGCTCAAGGATTTGCTGCAACGGGCCTACGGCCTGCGGGCCGATGGCGTCTGCCCGGCTGGGATCACGGCGGTGGCGACCCGCGATCACAACCTGATCGCTACGGCGACGGCTCTGGTTCAAGTGGGTCTGGGCTGGCCTGAGGCGCTGGCCATCGGCGAGCAGGTGTTTGCCCAGGCCGATGCCGTGGATGCCCGCCGCTCAGCCGCGTCCACGACCCCGACGAGCTCCACCACCGAGGGGCTGGTGCCATGGCTCGAGCAATTGCAGGCGGCCGGTGTGCGTTGCGCCGTGATCAGCAACGACGACATGGCCGGCATTGAGCACTTTTTGGCCGCCCACGGTCTGCGCTCGTTCTTTTCGGGGCTTTGGAGCGCCGAGCACCGTCCCCGCAAACCCGACCCTGCAGCCGTCCATGGCCTCTGCGCCGAGCTGGGCGTTCAGCCGCATCGCTGTGCCCTGATCGGCGATGCCAACAGCGACCTACACATGGCCGTTGCTGCGGGAATTCCCCACCCCTTGGCCCTGGGCTACACCGCGGCTTGGCGCACCCCACCCCCCCTGGCGGAACCACATCCCCTGGTGCATGCCTGGAGCGAATTGAGCGTGGGACCGTCCCCTAGGTTGGCTCTCAACTAAAGAGACCAGTCCAGGCATGAGCCGCTACGTCTTCACCTCGGAGTCGGTGACCGAAGGTCACCCCGACAAGATCTGCGACCAGGTGAGCGATGCGGTGCTAGACGCCCTGCTCGCCCAGGACCCCGCCTCTCGAGTGGCTTGCGAGACCGTCGTCAACACCGGTCTTTGCCTGATCACCGGCGAAGTGACGACGACCGCCAAGGTCGATTACATCGGTCTGGTGCGCGGTGTGATCGAGAAGATCGGCTACTCCGGTGCCCGCGCAGGTGGCTTCGATGCCAACAGCTGCGCCGTTCTGGTGGCCCTCGATCAGCAGTCGCCGGACATCGCCCAAGGGGTGAATGAGGCCGACGACCACGCCGGTGATCCCCTGGACCTGGTGGGTGCTGGCGACCAGGGCATCATGTTCGGCTACGCCTGCAACGAGACGCCGGAGCTGATGCCGCTGCCCATCAGCCTGGCCCACCGTCTCTCCCGTCGCCTGGCCGAAGTGCGCCACAACGGGACCCTCCCCTACCTGCTGCCGGACGGCAAAACCCAGGTCAGCGTCGTCTACGAGAACGACCAGCCCGTGGCGATCGACACGATCTTGATCTCCACCCAGCACATCTCCGAGATCGACGGGGTGAGCGAAGAGAAGGCCATCCGCGAGCGCATCTCTGCTGACCTCTGGGCCCATGTGGTCGAGCCGGCCACCGCGGATCTGACCCTCAAGCCCTCCAAGGACGGCACCCGTTTCCTGGTGAACCCCACCGGCAAATTCGTGGTCGGCGGCCCCCAAGGGGATGCCGGCCTGACGGGCCGCAAGATCATCGTGGACACCTACGGCGGCTATGCCCGCCACGGCGGTGGCGCCTTCTCCGGCAAAGATCCCACCAAGGTGGACCGCTCTGCCGCCTACGCCGCCCGTTATGTGGCGAAGGCCCTTGTGGCCGCTGGTCTGGCCCGCAAGGCTGAAGTGCAGCTGAGCTACGCCATCGGTGTCGCCAAGCCCGTCAGCATCCTGGTGGAGACCTTTGGTACGGGTGTCGTGAGCAACGACGCGCTGACCGCCCTGGTGCAGGAGCACTTTGATCTGCGCCCCGGCGCGATCATCGACACCTTCAGCCTGCGCAATCTGCCCCAGCAGCGCGGCGGCACCTTCTACCAAGACGTGGCTGCTTACGGCCACTTCGGCCGCAGCGACCTGAACCTCCCCTGGGAGAACGTCGACGCCGTTGCCGCGACCTTGAAGGCAGCCCAAGCGGCTTGATCGATACCGGCCGTGAGCCACTGGGCCTGGGGATCGACCTGGGCACCAGTGGCTTGCGTTTGGCGGTCCTCGATCGTTCCGGCACGGTGCTGGCGGAGCGATCGAGCGATTACCCCGGCTCCTTTGAAGACCCCCTCGGCTGGCGTCAGGGGGTCATCACCCTCTGCGCCGCACTACCCGACGACCTGCGCGATCGGGTGGCGGCTGTGGCCGTTGATGGCACCTCCGGCACCGTCCTGGCGTGCTCAGCCAACGGGGACCCCTGCGGCAGTGCCCTCCCCTATTTCTTGGCCTGCCCGGAGCAGGCGCAAGCGGCGACTGAGTTGGCGGGCAGCACCGCGTCGCCCGCGGCCAGTGCCAGCGGCAGCTTGGCCCGGGTCCTGCGTTTGTTCGCCAGCTCCAGCGGCGAACGGTTTGTCGTGCGTCATCAGGCCGATTGGCTGAGCGGATGGTTGCTGGGGGATTGGCGCTTCGGCGAGGAAGGGAACAATCTCCGCCTGGGCTGGGACCTGGGCCAGAGGCGTTGGCAGGGCGCCATTGCCGAGCAGCCCTGGAGTGGGGCCCTGCCGGAGGTCGTCGCTTCCGGTGCGCTGCTCGGTCCGTTGTCGCCGGCCGCCAGCAACGCCCTGGGATTGCCGGCCCACTGCCAGGTGGTAGCGGGCAGCACCGATGCCAACGCGGCGGTGTTGGCCGCTGATCCCCAGCCCGGCGATGGGGTGACGGTGCTGGGCACCACCCTGGTGCTCAAGCAATGGTCCAAGACCCCGCTGGCGGGGCCTGGCATCAGTTCCCATCGCGTCGCGGGGCGCTGGCTTGTCGGTGGTGCCTCCAACGCCGGGGCCGGTGTTCTGCGCCAGTTCTTCTCCGATGCCCTGCTCGTTGAACTGAGCCGCCAGATCGATCCGCGCAGCAGCAGCGGCCTGACCCTGCGGCCTCTGCCCCGCCCGGGGGAGCGCTTCCCTGTGGACGACCCGAACCTGGCGCCGATCCTGGAGCCCCGGCCCATCAGCGATGCCCTCTATCTGCAGGGGCTGCTCGAGGGCCTGGCGCAGATCGAGGCCCAGGGCTGGGCGACGCTGCAGCGCCTGGGGGCTGAGCCGATCCAGCGGGTGATCAGCCTGGGGGGCGGAGCCCGCAATCCCCAGTGGCGGCTGATCCGTCAACGCATCTTGGGGGTCCCGGTGTTGAACCGCCCCCACTGCACGGGGGCCGCGGGCATGGCCAGACTGGCGCTCACTGCCGCTTGCCCCCCGTGAAGGAACGCCTCGCCTCCTGGCTCTCCATTGCGTTGTTCGTGGTTCTTGCGGGGTACGTCGGCTTCTCCGGTGTCCGCTTGGGTCTTCTGCTGTGGCAGCGCTTCGCAGGGGCCTAGGGAAGGGGGCAGAATCGGCGAGTCTTGAGCTGTGCACCGATGTCTGCTGACCCCCTCACTCCCGCCGTCAGCGATCGGATTTGCAAGCACATGAACGACGACCACGCTGAGGCGGTTCTCGCCTATGCGCGTCACTACGGCGGTGTCGAGGCTCCGGTTGCAGCTCGGATGCTGGCCGTGCGTCCTGAGCTGATGGAACTTGAGGTTGATGGCGCCTGCGTTGAAGTCCGCTTTGACCACACCCTGACCGACAGTGAGGACGCCCACCGGACACTGGTGTCCATGTTGCGGGCCATGCCTCAGGCCTGAGTCCCCTGCGCCAAAGGCCCTGGGAGAGGGCGGCTGTGATCTAAGATCGACGGGTCGCGCGAGCGACGGGCCGGGATAGCTCAGTTGGTAGAGCAGGCGATTGAAAATCGCCGTGTCCCCAGTTCAAATCTGGGTCCTGGCATTCATCAATTCAATATTTTCGCTCGGTCGAACGGTACGTATGCCAATCAGCATTCCCGATAAGCCAGGCGAACTCTTTGATAACGCCGACAGTTTCGGCATGGTCTTTGATGCTGCGTTCAAGCGTCATGCGAGCACTGGAGCGCATGACAACCTGAGCCTGCAAGAGAAAAAAGACCTGGCGATTCAGGCCTGTTCCGATCATCCTTTCTTTTTGAGCAACCCAAAAGTGGCAGCCCAAGTCGCTGACTTCAGGCTTCGTTTGTTCGGTCACTAGTTGGGTTTGACCAGGGTCCCTGGTCGCCTAGCTCAAGCCGCGAACTCATCCATAAAGGGTTGTTCAACCTCATCGGGGAATGGATTGTCTTCGATGAATTCCTCTTCGCTCTCAATGGCTTCGAGAGCTACGGCGTGTGTCGCTTGGATTCGATTCGGGTTGGTCAGTAACTCTTCGAGCCGGACAATGCGGCGCTCGGTGCACTCCAGCGTTGCGGCGGTGTCTTGGTTGAGGCCTTCCGTTGGCTGGACTTCGGCCAGTTCACTGGTTTTGTTTTCGAGAGCTCCGAGCCGTTCTTCCAGCTCAAGCACGCGAAAGGTCAGGGATTCGCCGATCACGCTCAGTGCTTCCAGGCTTTGGCTCAACGATGCAAGCACGGCGGATTGCGAGCGGGCCTCAGGGTTGGCTGACGATCCTGCCGACATGTGAGGAGATCTGGAATTGGCTGGATGGTATCGGCTTCAGGGAAAGACGCAAGCGTCTGGAATCAAAGGAGTGCACGTCGGTCTTCGATTGTTTCGCATTGGGGCTTTGTTAGATCAATAGAGTGTTATCCTGGTTTTATTGATTTCAGTCAAGTGACAAACCTTGCCGGCGCGCTAACGCGAATGCTTTCGGGCAGCTTTAGTAATCAAGCTCAGGCATTTGAGAACCCACCGCTCTACGGAAATATCCTTGTCCGGATTCGTCCGATTATTCATCTTCAGGCCTATAGCCTTTTGCTTGAGCAGGCCTATGCGATAGCCCCAAATGAGCCTTATCGGGTCAGGGTTCTGCGGCCCGGTTATCTCGAGGATGGGACGCTTTCCATTTTAAATTTCGCGATCGAGTCTCCTGAGCGTTTTTATGGCGCTGTCGAGGACCCAGCAAGGCTTGCTGAGCTTGCCGAGGCTGATTTAAGGCTTTTGTCTGGCTGCACCTATTGGGTGGATCAGACCAATGGAGGGTTTAGTGGAAAGGTTGAACCGGGTTGTAATTGCAAGGTCTTTCGTAAGGGGCGTGATTCCTATCTGTTGAGTGAGTTTGAGTTGACCCCTCAAACGATGCAAACGATTGACCGTGGTTACGACCCGGTGACCCATGAGCACCTTTGGGGATCAATCGCTGGACCATTCCGTTTTGAAAAGCTTTGCGACTGGAGTCAAGAGGTGCCAGCGGGTTGGAATTAAATTCGTCAGGCGGACTCTCGGTTGAGCCATGAAGCGCCTGCTTGATTCCGAGATCGATCGGCTTCGTCTCCTGTCTGGTGGCGAACGAGAGTTGCGGTTTGATCGGGACGGTGAAGTCCTGCGGATTGATTTGCGCGAAGACTATATTCAAATGTGGCAAGATGAGGCCACTGTTAAAGGAAATGCGGCCAATCTCTTCTTGGCTTGTGAGAATTCCGGTGGCAACCTGGAGTCGACAAAGTTGACCTGGGTGGTCGGCTCCGCGATTCGTCCTGAGACCGTTCAAACCAAGGAAGAGTTCACTGAGATCCTGTTGAACCTTGGAGTCTCTCGGAACCTTGCCTCCTTGGCTCTCGAGCATTGTCCCGGTTTGATTGGCACGATCGCCTGGGCCCTGTATTTCGAGAGGCACGGATGGTTGACGGCAACTCCGATCTGCAATCTCTGATTCGGCGGGCCAAGGTTTTTAACCCTGACCTGTTCAACGATCTCCCAGCTGAGCTGTATCAAGTTCTTGTTGAGGCGAATTGCAGCAAGCGTCAGCTCAATGATGCTGAGCTCATTCAATTCTCAGCGCATTCCAGCCTCCCTCCTGAGCAGTTGTTGGCGCTCAGGAGTTTGGTCGAGCCCTGTGTTCGCGAGGCCCGTTCTGCGTTGGCTTCGCAGCATCCGGAGTTGTTCATTGCCGGTGGGGCCTTGGCGAGCCCTGAGCGTGCCGAGGCGTGTTGGCGTGATTGTGAGAACTTTTTTCGGGTGGTGATTTATGCCGTTGCCGCAGCGCGACCTCGGTTTAGTGATCAGCCATCCATCGATGCCTTGAACGAGCTCTACGGACGCATGGGCGTTCCAACTCAAGGGCTCGCGTATGCCTTGAGCCAGTTGAGTGCGAACTCAAGGGCAGCCTTCGAATCGCTCTACGACCACTCCCCAGTCACAACCTTGCTTCAAGACTCTTTTGATAATTTACGTGAACTGCTATTTGGGGGCTCTGTAAAGAGCTAAGAAGCTTTTTCTGGAACCTGCTTAGGCCCATTGCAGTATGGCCGCAGCACATTGATGGTTGATGGCTCTTCCCCTCCTGGAAGCCCCCTGTTCCACGCAAAACTCCCGGGTCTCTCTGAAGGCCTCCCTGCAGGGTAATCCTGCTGCTTTTGATCAGGACGAGCGTAAAGCTGTCATCGAGAAATCGTACAAGCAGATCTTCTTTCATGCCCTAAAGGTTGATCGAGAGCCATATTTAGAGTCGCAATATCTCAACGGTTCGATTACTGCGAAGGATTTTATTCGCGGGTTGCTTCTGTCTGATCGCTTTGTTAGCGACTACTACCAGTGCAACTCGAATTACCGGATGATCGACCAGGTCATTGGGCGTGTCCTTGGCCGTCAGGTTTATTCCAACGCAGAGCGTCTGCGCTGGTCGATTGTGATTGCGGAGCAGGGCTTCCCCGCTTTTGTGGATCAGGTGCTGGATAGCGACGAATACCTCTCGAACTTTGGCCTGGATCTGGTCCCCTCCCAGCGCTCCAGGGTCTTGCCTGGTCGTGCCACTGGCGAGCTGCCGATCTATCAGCAATTCCCCCGCTACGGCGCGGACTGGCGCGATGTGATGGCCAAGCGGGCCCCGTCGCCGAATGCGACTTCCAATGTGTTGTCTGGGCAGGTTTCAGAGGCTTGGGTTAATGGTCAGCCTCCCGCTTGGGCGCTGAAGGTGTGGCTTGCTGTCGCCATCGTTGGCGGGGTCGAGATCACCCGTGTGTTGCTGACTGTCGCTTTGGCGGCCCTGCGCCACTCCTGATCTCGTCGGAGTCCTTAGCGTTCCGCCTTCATCTCACTGAATCCAGTGCTCGACCTTCTGCAGTGGCAGCCTCCTGAAGACCTGCTGCCAACGGTTGGTTGTGCTGCACCCCTGGATGGTCGCGGTGCTGATTGGAGTGGGCGGGACCTCGCTGGCGTTGATCTTCGGGGAGCGGTCCTCTGTCGGGTCGATTTGCGCGGGGCTGATCTCAGCGCTTGTGACCTCGATGGTGCTGACCTGCGCTTGGCGCGTTTTGATGTGTTCACGCGCTTCCCTGAGGGGTTTGACCACCGCTCGTCTGGGGCTGTTGGTCCTGGCGCCAAGCTGAACGGTGCCTTCCTCAACAGTGCGGACCTTCGCGGCTTGGATCTGCGTGGCTGCAATCTGATGGGGGCTTATCTCAGCGGTGCGGACCTCAGTGGGTCGCTCTTGGATGGTGTTCGCCTGGTCGGCGCTGACCTGCGATTCGCTGTTTTGCGGGGAGCGTCCTGTGTGGGCGCCAGCTTCTCGGGGTGTCAGCTGGATTTTGCCGATTTCAGGGCCGCTGATCTGAGCTCCGCCCGGCTTGAGGGCGCTGAGACCCTCGCCGGTGCTGATTTTTGCGGTTGCGTGGGACTCGACGCCGAGCGCTCTGCACTGCTGTCGAGGCCATATAAGGAGTTGGACACCTGGAACCCCTTGACCCGCGAGACGACGCGGACCAGCCTCGAGACCTAAGGCTTCGTTGAGTCACGCAACATTGAGAAACAATTGGTTGAGCTTTATGAAGGCGGCGGGCCCCGAGTTTCCTTTGCCCTGAGGATGAGTCAGCTGATTCTGTCCGCAGCCCATGCCCTTCGGTCCTGCCTCTCTCCTTGGGGTTGAGCGCTTCGCCCAAGAGAGCGAAGCCCCCCTTGAGCTCATCCCCGGTGATGACGATGCCAAGAAAGAACAGATCATCACGGCTGTCTACAAGCAGGTCCTGGGCAATGCCTACGTGATGGAGAGCGAGCGTCAGCTCGTCGCCGAATCCCAGTTCAAGCTCGGCGAAATCAGCGTGCGTGAATTGGTGCGCCGCATCGCCAAGAGCGAGCTGTACCGCGATCGCTTCTTCGACGCCTGCTCCCGCTACCGCTACATCGAGCTGGCCTTCCGCCACCTGCTGGGACGCGCCCCCGTGGACTTCGATGAGATGCGTGCTCACGCCGAGCGGCTCGACAGCCACGGCTACGAAGCCGACATCGACAGCTTCATCGACAGCGCCGACTACCAGGACACTTACGGCGAGTGGACCGTTCCCTTCCAGCGGGGCTGGAAGACCGAATCCTGCACCACCTTGCAGGAGTTCACCTGGAGCTTCCAGCTGCTGCGTGGCAACAGCAGCAGCAGCTTGAAAGGCGATCTTTCTGGCATCAGCAGCAAACTCGGCGGCAACGCCTACCAGAACCGCCCGATGGCGGTGGTGCCCCCCTCCTCCACCAAAGCCACCGGCTGGAGCTTCCGTCCGTCCAAGAACCTGCAGGACGCCCCCACTCGCCACGGCGTGGGTGCCGGCGAACAAGGCAAGACCTACCGGGTGGAAGTCACCGGCTACAGCGCCAACAACGTCCGCCGGATCTCCCGCTACACCCGCTCCAACCGGGTGTACTTCGTGCCCTTCGACAAGCTCTCCGAGCAGTTCAAGCGCATTCACCGCGAGGGCGGCAAGATCGCCAGCATCACGCCTGTGAACTGACGTCTCCAGCGTGATCCTCCGCTCCAGGCGGGCTTAACGACCATTGCGCATCAGGTCGGCCCGCCTGAACTTCCCCCGCCTGACACCACAACCCTCCCCTCACCCCCCTGAACACATGTCCGCCTCCCAAGGCTTTGGTGCCGCTTCCCTTAACGACGGCCCCGTTTCCTTCAGCCGTAACCGCAACGCAGCCGCCAAACCTGCCCTGAGCAACGGTGAGTTTCTGCGCCAGTCCTGCTCGACGATGAAGATCGCCATCGGGCCCCGCAATCACGAGGATTGCCCCCATGGCGTCACCGCTCAACGCTATGCCCCTGGCGATGCGGCCGCACTGGAAACGGCGATCAACGCGGCTTATCGCCAGGTTTATGGCAACGCCCACGTCATGGACAACGAGCGCTCTGTTGAACTGGAGGCTCAGTTCTGCAATGGCGAACTGGACGTGCGCGACTTCGTGCGTGGCCTTGCCAAGAGCAGCTTCTACCGCGCCCGTTTCTTCGAAGGGGTTGCCCCTCAGCGCGGGATCGAACTGAACCTGAAGCACCTGCTGGGGCGACCTCCAGCAAACCAGGCGGAAATGTCAGCCCACATCACGCTGCTGGCGAGTGGCGGGCACGATGCCGTCATTGATTTCATTGTCGATGGAGCGGAATACGCAGAAGTGTTCGGCAACGATGTGGTGCCCTACACCCGTTCCTTCACTTCAGCTGCTGGAACACCCAATAGCAGCTTCGCCAACATGGCAGCCCTCGAGCGGGGATTTGCGATCAGCGACAGCGCTATCGGCGGCCGCAGTCAATTGAGCAACGCTCTTGCACGCGGCACGACCCCTTACATCCAGATTCCTTCCGGCGTTCGAAGCGGAGGTGGTGTCAGCTCGGGTTCTGGTGCCGTGTCCTTCACGCCGAAAAAGCGGGCCTACAGCGATGGTGGCGACTTCACGCCGATCCGCAACGACGCCTATGTGGGCTTTGGACTCGGCCAGCGGGAGCAGGAAGTCTTCCAGCGCTGCACTGGGGACACCGCAGACACCATCAATGGACTGATCCGGGTCACCTACCGCCAAGTGATGGGCAACCCCCACCTGATGGAGTCGGAACGGGTCATGTCCGCCGAAAGCAAGTTCGCTGAGGGCTACCTCAGCACCAGAGAATTCGTGCGCTCCATTGCCCTCTCCCCGGAATACAGCCGCCGCTTCTTCGAAACTAATGCGCCCTACCGCTTCGTCGAGCTGAATTTCAAGCACCTGCTGGGCCGTGCCCCGGTCTCTCAAGCCGAGCTCAGTGAGCACATCCAGATCCTGGCCAATGACGGCTACGAAGCTGAGATCAACAGCTACCTCGATAGCGCCGAATACCAGTCGACCTTCGGTGAAGACACGGTTCCCTTCATGCGGATCCTCAGTGAGCAAGGTCGCTCGCAGCTTGCCTTCAACCGTCATCTCTCTCTCGCCGAGGGCTTCGCAGCCAGCGATTCGGTCCTGAACAGCTCAGCGCTGGTGACCTCAGTGGCCACCAACAGCGTCCCCAGTGGCTGGCGCACCACCACCACCCGCACCAACCGCAACAGCGCCGTCGCAGGATCTTCCTCCGCAACGACCAAGCGCTTCCGCATCGTGGTGCAGGCTCAGCCCCGCGGCGGCCGCCAGCGCACTCCGAATGCCAGCTACCTGGTGTCGGGCAAAGACATGAGCAGTCAGATGAAGTACATCCACGCCCGCGGCGGCCGGATCGTCACCATCACCGAAGTGATGTGATCGCTGCTCGTCTCTATCCCCTAGCCATGTTCTGACAAGAGGGTCTCCATCCCTGTCAATGGAGATGGAGACCTCCTCTTTCGCATTTCCCTCAACCCATGACAACCGCCACACTCACCTGCCCAGCCAATCAAGACCGCAGCCAAGCCGACGACGTTCTCCGTGCCGCCTACCGCCAAGTTTTCGGCAACCGCTACCTGATGGAGCTTGACGTTCAGCCCTCGATCGAGGCGCTGTTCATGAATGGCGACCTGACCGTGCAGGGTTTGGTCACAGCTCTTGCCCAGTCGGAGACGTACCGCCGCCTCTATTTGGAAACCAACAGCCCCTACCGATTCGTCGAGCTGAATTTCAAGCACTTGCTGGGCCGTCCACCTCGCGATCAAGCCGAAGTCAGCGAGCACGTTCGTCGCCTCGCCGACCAGGGTTTTGAAGCGGAGATCGCGAGCTACATCTACAGCGATGAATACCTGAACAATTTCGGTATCGACGGTGTTCCCTTTGCTCGTACAGCGACAAGCGTTGTGGGAGAAAGCACTTTGGCATACCAGCGCACCCAAGCCATGGATCCGGGATACGCCGGGTTTGATACCAATGGCGCTTCCGTCTTGCAAACGAGCGTCGCTTCTTCGACCAACCCCACCGCAGCCGGTGCCCGCAAGGTCGTGGGTGGTGGTGAACGCTTCACCATTTCCTGGACCTCCCGGCTGCAGCTGGGAAGCGTGCGTCGCTCTGCGCAGCGTTCGGTTGTGAGCTACGGCTCCTTATCGAAAACCATCCAAAGCATCCAAGCCCAGGGTGGCCGCATTCTTTTTATTGCGAACGCTTAAAGCTTGTACTGATCCGGCCCTCACGGCCGGATCAGTCCGTCATGATTGACGCCTAAATCGTCTGGACCCAATCGGTGAATCCAGGGAGATTTCGTCCCCTGAAACGCCAGCTTTTGAATCATGCCCATCCTTCGTCAACCCACCAACAGCCAGCCGGGATCGAATCAGGGCTTCCAGTCTTCTGTGTCCTCCGTTCCTGTAGCCATGTCGATGATGATCGACTCCATGGTGAACATGGTGCAGCACAGCCGTCCTGATCTGAAGGCTGAGACCGACTCCAGCACCAAATGAACATCGAGCAATTTGTTGCTCAAAGCGAGGGAACGTGGCGATCAATGCGATCTGGCCACTCCCTCGCTTTTCAGCAATTTGAAGAAGTCCTCAGTGAAGTTCAAATATCACGGATTGAAGCTTCCGATAAAGAGATCAAGGACTTGATTCAATCGTCGAGCCTCAGTCAAGAATCAGAGGTCTCGGCACCCTTTCGAATGACCTGGGCCGCCGAAAGCGATTGGGAACCTGATGATCCAAATGAGGTTTCATCCGGTTCATGTCTGATTGTGCCCATTCCAAGCGATGGCAGCAAAGGCGTTCTGCTTCGGAGTGTTGGCTATGCAGAAGCAGCGCCAGCAGAATCCAGCTACAGCTTTCTCAGCGACGGAACATTTCTGCTCACCACGCAATACGAGCAATCCATTGCCGAGGAACGCATCTGGTTTGTCTCGGAGCATGTTCGCTGCCGCTCCTCCGTGCTCCGCACATCGGCTGGATCAGGTGTGTTGCAAACGTCCTTCGCTTCTGAAGTGCGGCGCCTGAGCAGCTGATCCCACGCCAATGTCAGACAACAACGAGGCTCTTCTCCTCTTCGCCAAGACGCTCGCAGGGCACTACAGCAATCTCCAACAGTCTCAGGAGAATCCCAAGGATTTCGCTCACATCAATATCTTTTTTCGCCCGCTTCCCTGGGATGTTCTGAAAGCACCTGGGTTTTATTCAGAGCAAAGTTATGACCATGATCCCTGGAGGCCCTATCGCCAAGGCATTCATCGATTGCTCCCGGCCGAGGGTGAGACGTTCATCGTTGAGAACTACGGATTCGCCGATCCCATCCGGTTGGCGGGTGCAGGCCAACGCCCTGAACTCCTCAACAGCCTCAAGCCTGAGTCTCTGAAACCACGTTGTGGCTGTGGGATGCACTTTCGCGAGGTTGAATCCGGTCGATACCTGGGTGAAGTGGAACCCGGCAAGAACTGCATGGTTCCCAGGGATGGCCGGCTGACCTATTTGGTCAGCGAAGTGGATGTCAACGCCACAGACTGGATCAGTCGCGATCGAGGCTTTGACCCCGACACAGATGAGCAGCGCTGGGGCTCCGAACACGGGCCGCTGCGGTTCAAACGTGTGGCTCACCTCGGGAACGAGCTGGACCAGAACTGGCTCCAGTGGTGAGCGTCCTCCTCGTCTGAGCGGCTAGACGATGTCTGCAATTGAGGCCGAGAAACAACTGAAAACCTGGATCCGGTCGCAGCATCTGATTTGCGAAGGAACCGATTTCATCTTTGAAACGGTGGATCAAACCCACCTCGAAAAATTCGAGCGTTGCATTGAAGCCATCGGTGGACGCGTGCGAAAAATTGCAGCTGCCGGCAACTGGCCGATGGGGCCAAGGCGCACCTTCAAGATCCTTCGCGCCACAGCATCAGTTCCCAGGCCCGGTGGTGAATCACTGGTGACCTATTGGGCCAAACGTGGCACCACACGCACCCGCTATGCGGAGATCAGCTGAAGCGATCAATCATCAAACCAGCCAAACCAGGTGGGTTTGCTGAAGTCAGACACCTGACTCCAACTGCGCAACAGTGTGAGCGAATCAATGGCAAAACCCTGGGTTTGGGCCAAGCCAATCACCTCATCTTGGTTCCGTGCTGATTTCACCTGGTCCTTGAGATCAGGCCGTGTTTTCACCAGCTGGATGAACGACACCAAAGCCGCATCTTTCTCTGCATCCGTCAGGGTGGGTGCCGGGACGCTGGCCGGCGGGGCAGCGGACTGATCCCGGGTCACTGCAAAATCTGCGGGGCCAAGCATTCCCTCGGATTCAGCACCATCCATCAACAGCGCACGCCAGCGGGACAATTGACGGAACGCCCAGCTCCAATGGGCTGGATCGGCTCGGTGAACAGAGGCCAGATCGGCATCGGAGCTCTGCAACCAATCCATAGCCAGATATCTCCCCCATTCCGCCAAGGTGATCGAGTAGCCACGGATGTTGGCGTAGGCAACGATGTCGTAATGGGAGCCAAGCGTCTTGATTCCCGTGGCTAGCCCGTGATCATCAGCAATTGCCTGGACGAAACGCTCAAGTTCAGAGTTAGCCATCATCAGCACTCCTGAATCCAGAGGGCAAAATTAACCTTTTCACAGATCATCTGCAGCACCAAAGGACCGCCCGGGCACTGAAGAATTCGCCAGGGCACCTTTGATTCTGTGACGCCCGAGTCCACCAGAATCTTGGGGGGACGCGTCGCCTGCTCAAGCGGGATAAGCGAGGCAGCCAAAGGGCTCTCAGCCTGCTTCAACAATGCATTGAGATCATCAAGCGAGGCGATTTGATTCAGTGCCGATCCGGATTGATGCAATTCAACAAATCGACGGATCTCTTGAGCTGCGCTTTCGGCAACGGCCATTCGGCTTAAGCTTTTGCTGGACGGAATCATAATCCAAATGTACCATCCTCAGATTTTTCAAATTCTTGATCGGCAATGAGCGAACGCTTCGACACTCTTTTCGCTGTAATGAGTGAAGAGACGGCGATGGAAACGTTGCTCAAGCCGCCTGCCGAGCTGAAGAATCCCGGCCTTAAATATCTCGCCGCGACCCGTCTAGGGGCCTGCCAATCCCCCGAGTCCCTTCAGAAACTCCTGGCAGCCGGCGCCAACGACTCCGACGACCTCTACGAACGCATCACCCGGCGCAAGGCGCTCGAAGCCCTGGGCCGACGCAAAGACCGCTCGGCTCTTCCCGTTCTTCTTGACGCCTTGCGAGCCGATGACGAACCCACCGTCGTCAATGCGGCTGATGCCATCGCCCGGCTGGGCACACCGCTGAATAAGGAAGGGCAAACGGCACTGCTGCAAGCGCTTCGTGGCCCCGACAACCAACGCCGGGCGGTTCTTCAAGCCTTCTGCCGCCTGGGCATGAACGATGCCAGCGGCCAGATCGATCGTTGCCGCAACGACAGCAATCCCCTGGTGGCGGGAGCGGCCCATGCCTATGCCGTTCGGGTGATGGGCGACCAGCAAGGCCTTCCACCACTCGTGGAGCAGCTCGAGGATGACAACCCCGGTCGAAGACGGGCCGCCGTGATCGATCTGGGAGATGCGGGCCGGATCGAAGCACTGGCGGCGTTGATCCGTTGCCCAGTGTCGATGCCCCTGCGCGCCAAGAGTGCGTTTCAGATGGCCACCAGCCAAGCGGGCGCCATTGATCCTGATGCGGCAGATCTATTGAAGAAGCTGCTTCAGGATGATCCAAGACAGTTGAACCTGGACGGCATTCCGGAAACCGCTGCCGAACCCGAAGCGATTAAGGAGGGACTGCAGCATCGGGACGAAGCCCGCCAGTACGCCGCCGCCAAAGCCTTGATGGCTTTGCCCAGATCAGCCCAACTGGATCAGATCGATGCGTTGCGCTCCAGCCTCGGCAGCGACTACGGAGTTCACTACCTGCTGGCGAGCTGCACCGGACTGCTGGAGCTGCATGAACGCAGCGACCTGGTGCGCGAGGCACTGGCGGAAACAGCACCGCAATATGCGAAGTCCCGAATCGCGGGCGCCTGGAGCTGCCTGCGACTAAGGCTGCGGGATCAAACATCACTGCTGGAGGAGGTTGGCCGCAGCCATCCCTGGCAGCCGCTGCAGTGGAGCTGCCGTGAAGTGGCGCTTCTTCTCTCTTAAATCGAAGCTACTTCGTATTTTCATTCTTCTTTCTTTTTTCATGTATTGAGAAGCCTGAAGCAATTCCCCCCATGACCGGCGGGCGGCGTACGGTCCCTGGGTGATGCATCGCATCTGACCCCTCCCTTAAGCATTGATTATGCTCGACGCATTCTCTAGGCAGGCTGTTTCCGCTGATTCCAGCGGCAGCTTCATCGGCGGCGCTCAGCTGAACGACCTGAAGGCATTCATTGCCGAGGGCAACAAGCGTCTGGACGCTGTGAACGCCATCACCGCCAACGCTTCCTGCGTGGTTTCCGACTCCGTTGCAGGCATCTGCTGCGAAAACACCGGCCTGACCGCCCCCAACGGTGGTGTGTACACCAACCGCAAGATGGCTGCTTGCCTGCGTGATGCTGAGATCATCATGCGCTACGTCTCCTACGCCCTGCTGGCTGGTGACGCTTCCGTGCTGCAGGACCGCTGCCTGAACGGTCTGCGCGAGACCTATGCAGCTCTGGGCGTTCCTTCCGGTTCCGCTTCCCGCGCTGTGGCCATCATGAAGGCCTCCGCCTGTGCGCACATCACCAACACCAACAACACCACTGGTGAGAAGCGCAAGATGCCTGTGACCGACGGCGACTGCAACGCACTCTCCGCTGAGGCTGCTTCCTACTTCGACATGGTGATCAGCGCTATCAGCTGAACCGCCTGAGATTTTCAAGCACAACCTTCTTTTAAATCAATGAAGTCCGTTCTCACCACCGTCATCGGCGCCGCAGACAGCGGCTCCCGTTTCCCCACCAGCTCCGATCTGGAGTCTGTGCAGGGTTCCCTGCAGCGTGCAGCCGCCCGTCTCGAGGCTGCTGAGAAAATCGCTCAGAACTATGACGCCATCGCTCAGCGCGCTGTCGACGCCGTCTACACCCAGTACCCCAACGGTGCCACCGGCCGTCAGCCCCGCCAGTGCGCCACCGAAGGCAAGGAGAAGTGCAAGCGCGACTTCGTCCACTACCTGCGTCTGATCAACTACTCCCTGGTTGTTGGCGGCACCGGCCCTCTGGACGAACTCGCCATCAACGGTCAGCGTGAGGTCTACAAGGCCCTCAGCATCGACCCCGGCACCTACGTTGCTGGTTTCACCCAAATGCGTAACGACGGCTGCGCTCCTCGCGACCTGAGCCCCCAGGCTCTGACCGAGTACAACGCTGCTCTCGACTACGTGATCAACTCCCTCGCCTGATTCTTAGCCGAGAGATTCGATTCGAACTCCATTGCAGGGGGCGGTTCATCCGCCCCCTTTTTTCATGCTCAACCAGCGGTGGCCTTGCAGGCGGCTTGGGCACGCATCGCCACGAAGGGGTCAGGGTCATCCAGGGCCGAGGCCAACTGCGCGGGAGACGCCACCATCGCAGCGGCATAACGGGCTTCCCAGAACGGCGTGACTTGCGGATCAAGCCATGACGCCAACGTTGTGTCTGGATCCTTCACAAGCTTCAAACCGGCCATGGCCAACACAGCAGCGGGCTTGGATTTCATGAATTGCGGCCGGCGCGTGGTGATGGCTTCCGAAAGGATGGAGTCGATCAGACCGAGGGCCTCATCAGGCCAGGGCCCGATCCTGGAAAACAGGCGGATGAAAAAGTAATGCGCCCCATAGTCGTTGTGGGCCTCGGCATGCCACCGCTGCTCCAGAGCTGGCCAGAGCTGCTCGGCCGAATGGTCCTGCAAAGTCTGCAGTGCGAGGTAACTGCGACTGAAATCCGTGCCGAAAAATTCCTGAATCAGGAAATCGGCTGAGGGCGGCTGGTCGTAGGCGTGCACCAGTTCCAAGGCTTCCGGTCGATCGACGATCAACCCATCAAGCAGCTCGATCAGATCAAGACCATCGTTCTGCAGCCGACCCTCAGGCCAGAGCGCACGCAACGCCCGCATCCGAAACACCGGCGAAACCGGTGCGCGCAGAATCTGAGGCAGAAGCTCGGTTGCCCCGGCATTGATCGCATCCTGAATCGCCGACTGGCGATCCATCTGATTGGGCAACAGCGTTTGCTCGCCAAGAACGGAGACGTGATCACGGCTGCCTCCCAGACGGATGCTGGCACTGATGGCCGCACCGCGGACCCCCGGCTGGTCCGACGTCTGAAAGCTCGCAATCAACGGCTCAGCTTCGGCGACATTCAGCGCGGCAAGGCTCTGAATCAACACCCGTCGGTTCTGGGCTGGGTCAGACAACAGCTGCTGCAACCCCTTATGAACGGCGGCGTCTTGGCAGTTCAGCTGTTGAAGCGCAAAAGCAGAGTTTTCAACCAGATAGGGGTCGTCGCTGTTCAGGCAGTTGGCGATGGCAGCCATTGCCTCCTGACAGCCCAGCCGTCCCAGCACTTCCACAGCCTTCCGCCGCGCCAATTTGCGTGGTTGCGCTTGCTCCGGATCCATCACCAAGGCGATCAACGCCGTTTCCGTTTCGCGGCCCGGAAAGTTGATCAGATGGGCCGCCGCCATGTAGGGATCACTCTGTGACTCCAGCTCCTCCAGCGGAGTGCTCAGCAGGCGGATCGCATCGCCTTGGGACAGCCCCGGATGGATGTTGTCAAAAGCTCCGGTCAAGGCAGCACGCTCTTGGAAGGTTAATTCTGCAGGACCCCACAGCCCGGAAGGCGTGGATCTGCTCTCGTAAGGAAGATTGCGAAAGGCTCGAAAATCCCTGCAGCTGCGGCATCTTCAGCCCAGTCACATCGCCTGCCATGGGACCCACCCTTGCCACATCCATTGCTGTACGAACAGGGATTGAGCCCGGTTCGCGCCCTTGGACGGCACGCTCGGTACGGGTGCCGTTTGCACAGCTCTGCCGCAGCATGCAGTCCATGCACAACCGTGGCCTTGCAATTGATTCGGTGGCGTTCTCCTACGGCTCCGGTGAAGCCAGCGCACCGGCCCCGGCAGCAGCACCAGTGGCCGTTTCAGAGGACTCTCCCAAAGCTGCGGCCAAGAAGCCAGCCAGACGCGCCGGACGTCGCACACGCGGCTGAAGTCAAGCCGGGCGATCAATCACCTGGAAGATGCCATCGGCCGGCCGGCCGGCCGTGAGTCCACTCCAATTGATCGCCTGCAGAAACCCGTCTGGATCGCGGGTTTCCACCACATCCACACCCCAGCCGCCCTGCTGAAGCGGGGCGCCGGGAGTTCCCTCGGAATCCTTACGACCACCAAGAGCCATCACGGCATGGTCAGTGGAATGCCCCTGATCAGCGCGAATCTTTCGCCAGGCCTGACCGATCTCTTCAGCCAACTGGCCTGGAGTTGCCGTGGACTCGAGGCTGATCTTCCAATGCGGGTGGCTGAGCGCTTCCGCCAATGTCACAGAGTCGCACTGCTCGGCCAACGCTTGGGCCAGGGCCTCAAACGCCAGCGGAGGCACCGCGGAATCTTGGATCTGCAGGTTGTGGGAAAGGACGAATCGGGTCACAACAAACAGTGCAATCCGGTGACCTTAGCGATGGGAGAAACGGATAATGAACGGCTGCTTCAGCCTTGCCGTGACCGAATCGATGTCTCCCGTAAGCAGCCCTGAAACGCTTCAGCTGAGCGAAGAGGAAGCCGAGCAACTGGCTGAGGAGCTGAAGCAACAACTGCGGCAGGGCGAGCGTCTCGTTGGTGACACCCAGGCGATCGAGCGCATGGTGGCCGGCCTGGGAGACCGGCGTGGACTGCTGCGCCTCACCTTCGCCGAAAGCCTCGGCACCGTTGGCGGTGCTGCCGTTCCAGCCCTGTGCACCGCGATGTGCGACCACGAGAACGTGACGGTGCGCCGCGCGGCCGCCAAAACGCTGACGTTGATTTCCGATCAACGCGCCCTTCCATTCCTGCTGAAGGCTCTGCTCAACGATGCCGATCCCGTTGTCCAGGGATCGGCCGTTGGCGCCATGGCCGCCATTGGCCCCGCTGCCGTTGATGGATTGCTCGACATCCTGGTGGATCCCGGCAGCACCCCCATGCAGACGGGCCTGGCTAGCTGGGGCCTGGCCTTCGTGGGCGCACGGGCTCCGGAGGCCTTGCGCAAGGCTGCCCAATCAACCCATGCCCAGATCCGCACGGCAGCCATCGCCGCCCTCGGGGATCAAATCCAGAACCTTGGGGATGAGGATGCGCGTCAGCTGCTCACCAATGCCCTGAGGGATGCAGATGAAGACGTGCGCGCTGAAGCGACAACCCTGATGGGCAAGCTCAACGAAAGCGAATGGGCCATCCCACTTCTGCTGCCAAACCTGCAGGACGAAGCGGCACTCGTGCGCAAAAATGCTGCCTTGTCGCTGATGAAACTGGAGAACCCTTCCGTGATCGGGCAACTCCAGCAGTGCATGGAGACGGAGAGCGACCCGTCAGTCGCTGTGGTGCTCAAACTCGCTGTGAATCAGCTCAGCCGCGACGAGTGAACAGAAGCGCTTGCCTCATTCACGTAATGTCACATCCGTGGTGTTCGCGTCGAGCACTGCATGCGCAACTACGGGACGAAGGCTGAGGGGCCTTTGTCCCGTATTTTTTGCTTATCGGCTGCTCTCAAGTCGGCCGAGGGAGGCTTCCACCATCTGCCGGCACAGCGGATCGGTGGAGGGATCAGCCAGCACCTCTCTGAGACAGGCTTCTGCACTGGGATCAGGAATTTCAGCCAACGCCATGGCAGCTGACTGCACATGGGCGATGTTGTCTCCCTTGCAGATCTGAATCAACAAGGGAAGCGCTTGAACACCCACCTGGCCAAGGGCCATCACTGCCGACTGCGACACCACGGGGGAGTCGTCCGACAGCGCCTTCTCCAGCACAGCCATCGCGGCAGGTGAGAAGGTCTGATCCGGGTAGTTGGATGCAATCTGGGCGTAGGCCTTCACGCAGCTGGCGCGCACCGTGCCGTCCGTGCTGTTTTCAAACAGCTCCGCAAGGGGTTGCAATGCTGTCGCACCAAAGGCTCCGAGACCGCGCACAGCAGCGCGACGCAAGGACACATCGGGTTGATCCAACAGCGAGATGAGGCGTGGCATCGACTCGTTTGGCCAATGGTCAACCATCGCCAAATAAGCCTGGGTCTGCAGATGGGGGTTGGGATGGGCCAGATCCGCAAACAACGCATCCAGATCAGGACGTTCAACCTGCGACTGCGAAGTCATCAGAACTCAAAAACTGCAAAGCCCCCTGAACATCAGGGTTCCTTGCAGCCTAGGTGGAGCACTGCTGCCAATGAACATCATCCAAGTTGAACGACATCCGTCGACATAAGCATGAAAAAAGGAGGCCTTTCGGCCTCCTGATTTCTATGAATGAGTGACGCGAAACAGGCGCTCAGGAGAGAGCGTTGATCACGTAGTCGAGGTAGGACTTGAACTCGTTCAGAGCCTGGGGGCTCATGTCGCGAGGTGCGCAAGCACGATCGCGGGTGTAGGTCAGAGCTTCGACGTAAGGACCGGTGGGAAGACCCAGGGTGCGGTACACCTCACGGGCTCCGGCGATGCCCCACTCGTCCAGAGGGCCGGTGCCGCCAACCACGAGGCAGTAGTTGATCAGGCGCAGGTAGTGGCCCAGATCGCGGTAGCACTTGTCCACCTTGGTCTGGTTCTCACCAGCTTCACCGGGCTGCTTGAGATAGGGATACTTATTGAAGCAGGCATCGCCAGCTTCCTTGGTCACGGCGTCGAGGCCAGCAGCCAGCTTTTCAGCGGCTTCCAGACGAGCGGCGGCACGCTGGATGTTGCCCTGGACGGCCTCAAGGTCGTTCTGGGAGGGGAAGCGACCGGCTGCGTCAGCAGCGGTCACAACGGTGGTGACGACGGATTTCATCGTGGAGATCCTTTAGATGGAGGTTGGTGTTGAGGAAATGGGAAAACCCGGTTGACTCAGGCGACGGCGCTGATCACGCGATCGAAGTAAGAGGCAGCCTCAGCAACAAGAGCGGAGCAATCGCCTTGGGCGGTCTCCATCTTGCGGAACTTGGTGCCACCCAGTGCAGGGGTGTTGGTCTCACCGATGTGAGCGGTGGCCGAGGCCTTCATGATGGCCACAGCGCGGGCAGCGGACTGGGTGGGAACGCCCAGAGCGATGTAGGTCTCCTTGAGGCCGTTCAGGCAGCGGTCATCCAGCACGGAAGCATCGCCAGCCAGCAGGGCGTAGGAGATGTAGCGGAGAACGATTTCGCCGTCACGCAGGCAAGCAGCCATGCGGCGGTTGGGGTAGCAGTTACCACCAGCCTGGATCAGGCCAGTGTTCTCGCAGATCATGCCGGTGACTGCATCGGACACGATGCAGGAGGCATTGGAGGTGATGGCGTTGACAGCGTCGAGACGCTTGTTGCCTTCAGCAACGTACTGACGAAGAGCGGAGATATCGCCGGCACCGACAGCCGCAGTTTTGGAGTCAGCGCTGACGACGGAACGGGAGAATGCGTCGAGCATTGGAAAGCCAGACAAGGGGAGGGACTGCTTCTCGAAAGCCAGGTTTGGAATGAAGCACCCACCTCGAGCTGAGGGGGGAATACAACGAACCAGGCTTGGCCTGCGAAGCGCCCTGAAAAAGTAACTTGGTCAAAGGGCTGCCCCTGCGAAAGGGGGGTGTTCACGCAATGCTTCGTCACTTAGATGACATTTATTGCGAGTTGATGCAGATGTCAGCAGCGGCGATAAGGGCATCTGGCGAGCAAGCAGAGCGCTTTTCCGGCTTGCATTCAGGTTTTTCAACCCAAACCTGTTAATTAGTAGGACACCAGAAAGGCATCTCAAGCAGATCCCTGATGCGGCTTACCATCGTGCGACCGTTGAGCACCGATGGCCGAACCCACGCTGCAAGAACTGAACGACTCGATTGCAGAACTCGAGGCGTACCGCAACCGCCTGCGCGATGGCGTGATCGCCATGGGGAAAAAGCTGAAGCTGCCGCAGAAGCGAATCGACGCCACTGTTGCTGAGCATGCGGAACTGCAACGCCTCGAAGAGGTGCTGGAGCAACTGCTCAAGCAGCAAAAGATCATGACCAACGCCTGAGCGATGACGTCGTTTGTGCCGCCAATGACCATGGCGGACTTCCTCAAAGCCAGCCGCGGCACCTGGTTGAACCGCCGCTCAATACATCACCTGGACCATCAGGACGATCAAGCGGCCGATTCCAATCTAGTGATCGAGCCATTCGATGCCTCAGACCCCGTTGTGCAGCGGGTCTGTGACGCACTCCAGCTGGCGATAGACCGCGCCGCCGGTGGAGGCCGCTTCTGGTGGGAAAGCAACCTCAAAAAAGCGGTTCGAAACGACGACTACGCCGCCGTCATCGTCGATGTGCCTGAACAGGGCAACCCCCGCAAGGGCTTTTTGCTTCGAGACGTCGGTTACGTCGAGAAGAAATCGGTGGTGAGCACTTACGCCTTTGCCGACGACGGCGTTCTCACCATCACGACGCGTTACGACACCAACGTGGGAATTGAACGCTGCTGGTTTGTCACCGATCAGGTGCGCATGCGCGTGAGTTCCGTCCAATTCCTGGATGGGGTCTCCATGACGACGTATTGCACCGAGTTCCGCTGTCCGTCAGCCGATGACTTGACTGAGACCCGTCGCCAGGCCAAGGCACTCGCTGCGCGCTACTCGACCGCAGGAGGGAGTGATGTTTGATCCATTTCTGGAGCATTTGCACGCTGGTCTCCAGGAGCGTGGCGCCAAGGCGCAAGAGGTCGACGCTCAATTCGCGTTCAAGCAGTCAGAAAAGCAGAGCAGCACCATTCGCAGCTGGCTCTGGGCTGTTCCTGGCTTTCGCCGCTGGCGCGTCACACGCCTGGATGCCGGCGACACCCTGCAGGTCCTGAACTCAGTCGCCTACCCCGACTGCAGCCTGGACCATCCGATTCTTGGCGTGGATCTGCTGTGGTTTGGCGCCCGTCAAAAGCTGGTGGCCGTCTTGGACTTCCAGCCTCTGCAGCAAGGAGAGGCCTATCTCCAGCGCCATTACAAGGAATTGACCGCCCTGCATGAGCGGTACCCCGATCTCAGTGGCGAGGAGACCATGCGCTCCTTTGACCCGAATCAGTACTTCTCCCCTTGGCTGCTTTTCTGTCGCGGCGGTGCCGAGGAAGCGCAGACCTCACTCCCTCCTGCGTTTGAGGGGTTCATGGCGGCCTACTGGCAGATGCACGACCGCGCCTGCAGCGAAGAAGGCCAGCTCAAGGCCGGGGAGGTCGCTGACTTGCAACTGGAATACGACCGCTACAGCGCCGAGCGGGACCCCGCCCACGGACTCTTCTCAAGCCACTTCGGCAAGCCATGGGCCGATGCCTTTTTGAGTGACTTTCTTTTCCCCGCCCGCCTTTGAATCCGATGTCTAGTCCTGCGGCACCACGGGCGACCAGCCTCGACCCGGTTCAACTTCCCGGTTGGCGTTGGCAGGGGTTTCTCGATGAAGCGGTTGCCGCCCTGCAACCGCTGGAGCCAGAGCCCTATCCCATTGATCCTCAGTTCCTCAGCCGTGAGGGGGTGACGGGATCCAAGGCCAAGCCGCTGCCTGTGGCCACAGCAACCTGGGCTTGCCAGACCGAGAAATTTCGCCAGGTCCGTGCCGCCTGCGTGTCTGCCGGGAGCGCGGCCTCGGTGCTCAACTTCGTTATCAACCCAAGGACGCGCTACGACCTGCCCTTTTTTGGCGCTGATTTGGTGACCCTCCCCAATGGCCACTTGCTGGCCTTGGATCTTCAGCCGGTTGATCGGGGAGATCGCCTTCACACCGAAGCGGTTTGGACGGAGCTCCTGCCGATCTTTGAGCGGTGGAAGCAGGCCTTGCCTGACGGAGGTCCCATACCCGATGAGGCCCAGCCCTACTTCTCCCCGGGATTTCTTTGGACGCGGATTCCCCTTGGCGATGAGGGTGATGACCTGATTCAGGCCGTGATCCGCCCGGCCTTTCAGGAGTATTTGCAGCTTTATCTCAAGCTCGAGGCTGCCGCGAGTCCAGTGGCGGCGGAACGATCAGAGCTGCTGCTGGCTGGCCAAAAGCGCTACACGCGCTACCGCGCCGAGAAGGATCCGGCCCGAGGCATGCTCAGCCGTTTCTATGGCTCGGAGTGGACCGAGGCTTACATCCACGATGTTCTCTTCGATCTCCAGTCCCAGTCCGCCTAGAGCAGCCCGATGGCATGAAGCGGGCCGCGTCCGCTGAGGATTTCAAGGAGGAAAGCGGAGAAGCCGAGCATGGCCAAGCGACCGTTCCAGACCTCAGAGCTGTTGTTCCAGCCCCAGGCCCACTTGTCCTGGGGATAGAGCTTGACCTTGGTGGGTAGAGCGGCGGCTTGATCGAGGTTGACCTCGGGTCCTTCTAGGGCGTGTTGGACGAGGTTGGCGAGGCCATTGATAAAGGAGGGAGTGGTGTCGAGTGCGGGTACGCGTCGGAAGTTGGTGATGCCGGCTTCCGTTGCGATCTCGCGGTACTCGATATCGATTTCCTCGAGGGTTTCGATGTGCTCGCTGACGAAGCTGATGGGGACGACGACGAGGTCTTTGACGCCGGATTCACCGAGCTCATTGAGGGCGTCATCGGTGTAGGGCTTGAGCCATTCCACCGGACCCACACGGCTCTGGTAGGCCAGGGTGAAGGGATTGGAGTGGCCGAGATCGCTGGCCAGCTTGTCCATGATCAGCTGGGCGCAGGTTTCGATCTCCTTTTGATAGGGATCACCGGCTTCCTCGACGTAGCTCTTGGGGACGCCGTGGGCGGAGAAGAAGACGTGGGCGTCAGCGGGGTTGGGGCAAGCCTGGATTTCTTTGCCGATCAGTTCGGCCATGGCCCCGATGTAGCCGGGGTCGTTGTAGTAGCTGCGGATGCAGCGGATGGGGAGCTTGGAGAAGGAGGGATCGCCCTGGCGGAGGCGTTGCAGTTCGCGGAAGCTGGAGCCGCTGGTGCTGATGGAGAAGTGGGGATAGAGCGGGAGGACCACCACCTCATCGATGCCGTCGGCCTTGATGTCGGCGACGGCGGATTCAGTGAAGGGGTGCCAGTAGCGCATGGCCACGTAGCTGGTGGCCTCAATGCCGCGTTGGCGCAGGGTGCTCTGCAGTTCCCGTGCCTGCTGCTCGGTGATGCGGCGCAGGGGTGAACCACCGCCGATGGAGCGATAGGCGGCCTGTGATTTGCCGGCGCGCAGGCTGCTGATGAGCCAGGCGAGGGGTTTTTGGAGTGCCGGGTTGGGGAGCCGGATGATCTCCGGGTCAGCGAAGAGGTTGTAGAGGAAGGGGCCGACGTCCTGAATGCGCTCAGGGCCGCCGAGGTTCAGCAACACCACGCCGACCTTGGCCATGCCCGGATCCCCTGACAAACGATGAAAGCGACCGTAAAGGGCCTGAAGGGGGGCAGGCGGAAAACCGCGTGGACCTCAAGAACTTGTCATCCCTCGCCACCACTGCTCAGTCGTCCAGGGGGTGGTTAAACATTATGAACGCCTTCGCAGGTGTGCACTGGGCAGTGGCGACAATCACACCGACGGGATGCGGTATGCCTCCCGGCAGACCCATCCATAGCGTCTGCAGTCCCCTCCCTCAGACGAAGCCCAAAGGAGTTAACTCATGTTCGACGCCTTCACCAAGGTTGTCGCCCAGGCCGACGCCCGGGGCCAATTCATCGGCGCCGGCGAGCTTGACGCTCTGGCCGCCATGGTTTCCGACAGCAACAAGCGTCTGGATGCCGTCAACCGCATCACCAGCAACGCCTCCACCATCGTGTCGGCCGCTGCTCGCCAGCTGTTCGCTCAGCAGCCCGCTCTGATCGCTCCTGGCGGCAACGCTTACACCTCCCGCCGCATGGCTGCTTGCCTGCGCGATATGGAGATCATCCTTCGCTACGTCTCCTACTCGATCTTCACTGGCGACGCTTCCGTGATGGAAGACCGCTGCCTGAATGGTCTGCGTGAGACCTACCTGGCCCTCGGCACCCCCGGCGCTTCCGTCGCCGCTGGCGTGAACCTGATGAAGGAAGCCGCCATCTCGATCGCCAATGACAAGTCCGGCATCACCCAAGGTGATTGCACCGCCCTCATGAGCGAGATCGGCACCTACTTCGACCGTGCTGCTGCCGCTGTTGCCTGATCCGGCACCAGTTCACGTCCACCCTTTTCTTCCTCCGTCATGAAGACGCCTCTCACCGAAGCTGTTGCAGCTGCTGATTCCCAGGGTCGTTTCCTGGGCAACACCGAAATCCAAGGCGCTTTCGGTCGTTTCAATCGCGCTAAGGCCAGCCTCGAAGCTGCTAAAGCTCTCACCGCTAAGGCCGACACCCTGGTGAACGGTGCTGCACAGGCCGTGTACAGCAAGTTCCCCTACACCACCCAGATGCAGGGCTCGAATTATTCGGCTACTGCGGAAGGTAAGGCCAAGTGCTCCCGTGACATCGGTTACTACCTGCGCATGGTCACCTACTGCCTCGTGGCAGGTGGCACCGGTCCCATGGATGACTACCTCCTGGCAGGTCTTGATGAGATCAACCGCACCTTCGAGCTTTCCCCCTCCTGGTACGTGGAGGCTCTGAAGTACATCAAGTCCAACCACGGTCTGAGTGGCGACGCTGCTGGCGAAGCCAACACCTACATCGACTACGCCATCAACGCACTGGTCTGATTCAAAGCCTGCGATGCTGCAAGGCTCCCCTCGGGGAGCCTTTTTTGTTGCCATGGCAATGACCCAGGAGTCCTTTGCTTCGGAAGGAATGCCCATTGACGAGGAGGAGGCGCTCAGGCGGCTTGAGCAACGAGATGATGCTGCCGATCGCTATTACGCCGCGTGGTGGCTTGGCCATGAACGGAGCCTGCACCCACGCACGCTCCCTCTGCTTCGGAAGGCTCTTCAGGAGCTCTTGAGCGCAGGTGAAGAACCAGACGAGGACTCCAGGACCCTTGGCTTGAATGTGCTGCGGGCCATGGTCCATCTCGATTCCAGCTCAGCCCGAGAGGAAATCCTCAGCTGCTTGATTCACCACGACAGCAATATCCGCGAGGAAGCCACGCGTACTGCCGCCTCAGAGGGGTTGCTTGAATCTGTTGCTGTGATCTGTTCCCAGCTGAATGCAGATGATCTCACCAACGACCGCTTGATCGAGGCGCAGATCGAAGCACTGGGAGATCTTGGGGATGCCAGTGCAGCTGTGATCGAGACCCTGGTTCGATTCACCGGCGACTTAAGGCCATTGATTCGCTCCGCATCGCTGAGAGCAATGCTTTTGCTCACCGCTGATGCCAAGTGGGCGACTGATTTTCCCTCGCTTCTTCAAAGCTCTTCCACGCTGGTTCGACGTGGAGTCCTGCTCGACCTTGGTGCGGTCGGCTGGATTCCTGCCCTTGATTGGATCAGTCAAAGCCCAACTGAGAACAGCATCAAATTGATTGCTTTACGTGGACTTGCCGAACACCCCCGCGGCCATGAGCCCTTAGGTATGACCGACGAGCAGGCCTGCCAAATGGTGCTCCAAGCGATGGACCAGCTCCTATGACATCTGGTTCCGAGCTGGCACAAGCAATTGCTTCCGTGGATGCGGCCACGACAAGTGCTGAGCTCATGCAGGCAACCGCTGCACTCGTTCGTTGTAAGCACATGGGTGCGATTCCAAAGCTGCTTGAGGTCATTGGGTTCAACAACCCCGCCTTGGCGGGTATCGCCTTTAGCGGCCTTGTGGCCTTAGGGCCTGAAGCCGCTCCACAAATCCTGGACCGCCTCGACCCGCAAAATTACGGAGCAAGAGCATGGTCTGTTCGAGCCCTCGCCGAGATTGCGGATAGTTGTGCTTTGGACGCCCTGATTGAGGCCCTCTGCAACGACATCGGCCCGAGCGTCAGAAGAGCAGCCGCCAAGGGGCTCGGCAACCTGAGGTTGAGGGGTACAGCAATGGAGATCAGCAGTCAGCGACAACGTTGCGTTCATGCGCTGAACCACGGCACCCAGGACAGCGAATGGGTTGTTCGATATTCCTGCTGTGCAAGCTTGGAGCGCCTTTTGTCAACTGGAGCATTCGAGGATCAGGCCATCCAGAGCCTGCGGGAACGAACGGGAATGACTGAACGTGTCAAGGTTGTGCGCCTTCGGGCTTCGAAAGCCCTCCAACGCCTCAATGCCGGATGACCCAAAAACTGTTGTTTGTCTGCCTTGGCAACATCTGCCGCTCACCAGCAGCCGAAGGTGTTTTCTTGCATTTGCTTGAGGAACGTGGTCTTAGTAATCAGTTCCTTGTTGATTCCGCCGGCACGGGCGGCTGGCATGTCGGCAACCCGGCGGACCTGCGCATGCGCGCCGCCGCTGAGCGCCGCGGCATTCATCTCCCCAGCCGTGCCCGTCAGATCGAGCTGGCGGACTTCAGCAACTTCGATCGCATCCTCACCATGGATGAGGACAATTTGCGGGCGGTCCGCTCCTTGGCCGGAGAACTCGGAGCCCGCTCTGACCTCGCGCTGGTGGAGTCGATGACCAGCCATTGCCGACGTTTTGGCGACAAGGAGGTCCCTGACCCCTACTACGGCGGTGAGCAGGGGTTTGAGCACGTCCTCGATCTGCTCGAAGACGCCTGTTCAGGTTTGCTCGAGACCCTGACGCGCGATTAGTTGGGATCCGGCCAGGCGTCGTGGGGGACGCGCTCGCGGAAGAGATCCACGAGCCGCTGAATCACGGCGTCGATGGGCATGCCATCGGTGATCAGCTCGAGGGCATCCTCCGCCTGGGTCAGGGGGGCTACGGCCCGGGTGGAATCCAGGTGGTCCCGCTCGGCAATCTGCGCTTCGAGATCGGCCCGCTCCGGCACCTCAAAACCACGCTGTTCGAGATCGAGGGCCCGCCGGCGGGCCCGCTCGCTCACGGTGGCGGTCAGAAACACCTTCAGCTCGGCGTCGGGGAAGACAGCCGTGCCGATGTCCCGTCCTTCCGCCACCAGGCCACCGCGGGCGCCCATCGCCTGTTGCTGCTGGGTCAGGGCCTCGCGGACGCAGCCATGGGCGGCGACCACGGAGACCTGGGCGGTGACCTCCGGTGAGCGGATGGCCTCGGTGACATCGACCCCGTTGACGCTGACCCGTTGGCCGCCGCCGCCGCTGCTGAGCTGCAGGTCGAGGCCCGCCAGCAGGGGGGCGACCGCTTCGGCATTGCTGGGCTCGACGCCGCGCTCTTGCACAAGCCAGGTCACGGCGCGATACATCGCTCCGGTGTCGAGATAGATCAAGCCGAGCCGTTCGGCAAAGGCGCGGGTCACCGTGCTTTTGCCGGCACCGGCAGGGCCATCGATGGCAACGATTGGGGCTCGGCTCATGAGAAAGACGTGGTCAATCAGTCGGCTGGGGCCGCAGTGGGCCGCCACCGCCAGCACGGTGAGTCCGCTGAGACGGGGTTGGGCCTGGAGGCACAGAGGCTTCACGGCCTCCACATAGTCCACCACCATGCCCGCGCCCTCCAGGGCCTGATGGACGTCGGCTTGCACGGGGGCGAGGTCGAGGCCCGGCTGCTGCAGGCAGCGGGTGGCTGCTTGCAGCAGGGCATGAGGCAGGACGGCAGCCTGCCGTCGCTCGTCGCTTGACAGGTAGCGATTGCGGGAGCTCATGGCCAGACCATCGCTCTCCCGCAGGGTGGGGCACCCCCAGACCTGGACCGGGAGAGCCAAGTCGCGGATGACCCGTCTGAGGATGACCAGTTGCTGCCAGTCCTTCTCCCCGAGCAGCAGGACCTGGGGACGGATGAGGGCCAAGAGACGGACGACCACCGTGGCCACCCCGTCGAAATGGCCCGGCCTGTGCCGGCCGCAGAGCCCCTCCTGTAGGGACGGTGGCGGTTGGATTCGGGTGAGCTCGTGCTCGCCCCCCGGATAGATCTCCTCGACACTGGGGGCGAAGAGCGCATCGGCGCCGGCCGCTTCAGCGAGTTGGAGATCGGCCTCCAGGCAGCGCGGATAGCGGGTGAAGTCTTCGTTGGGCCCAAACTGCAGCGGGTTCACGAACACGCTGGTGAGCACCAGGGGCTTGGCGTCCCCAGGGGCCGCTCTGCCGGCGCGTTGGATCAGGCTGCCGTGGCCCCCATGCAAGGCCCCCATGGTGGGAACGCAGTGCAGGGGGCGTTCAGCGGAGCCGTTGCGCCAGGCCTCGAGCTCGGCGCGCGTTTGCAGCAGCTGCACAGCGAGGGGCGAATCCCTACTGAGCTTGCAGCACTTCGAGCTTCACCTGGGCGATTCCGCTGGAGATCAGGCCGAGCTGGCTGGCGGCTCCGTGGGCCAGGTCAATCACCCGGCGGCCGTGGAAGGGGCCCCGGTCATTGATGCGGACAACGGCGCTGCGGCCGTTCCAGAGGTTGGTGACACGCACCTTGGTGCCAAACGGAAGGGTCCGGTGGGCCGCCGTCAGGGTTCCGGGGCGGAAGACTTCACCGCTGGCGGTGCGGTTGCCGTAGAAGCCAGGGCCATACCAGCTGGCTTCGCCGGTGCTCACGGAGCGAACACGGGGTGCGGAGGGAGTCGCAATGGGAAGAGCCGGGGCTGCGGGCTTCTTCAGGGCATCGGACTCGGTTCCTGGGGTTTCAACGTTGCTCAGGGCAACGGTCTTCGCCGCGGGGATCTCGGGGATCGCTGGGCTCTTGGTGGCCAGCACCGGATTGGCATTGCTGCTTCCAGAGAGCAGGAGCGCAAATCCGCCGAGGAAAAGGAGACGACGCATAACAACCGGAACACCTAGTCACGGGGACGCGACTGGCTGGATTTCAACTCGATGGCAAAGGCGACAAAAACGCGTTGTTTCTGTAGCGAATGCGCGGAGGTGTTCCTCAAGACGTAAAAGGTCAGCTGAAAGTTAGTCGGAGTTGCATCAACGTCTCCTGACACATTGACCGGCTGGCATTCATCAGGATTGGCAATCACGCCGGGAAACTCTTTCCTCGGCAGGGCTTCGGGCTCATGAATTGCCAGTCCGGCATTGGCGGTGGCAATCGCTTTGATCAGTTCAGCTGATTGAAGCGTGGTGCAATCTGGGGATTGTCCACTTGTTTTTGGCGTCTTGGGGTGGCTGAGGGGGCAGGATCAGAAGAAGAGATGGGCCGTCTAGGGCATGGACTACCGCACTGCTGGTGTTGATGTGGTGGCTGGGCGTGCGTTTGTCGAGCGCATCCGCTCCAGTGTTGAGTCCACCCGTCGGCCGGAGGTGGTCGGTGGCCTGGGGGGATTTGGTGGGCTCTGCCGCATTCCTGAGGGGATCAAGAAGCCCCTGTTGGTTTCAGGAACCGATGGGGTTGGGACCAAGTTGGAGTTGGCCCAGGCCCATGGCCGCCACCACGGGGTTGGCATTGACCTCGTCGCGATGTGCGTCAACGACGTGGTGACAAGCGGGGCTCAGCCGCTGTTTTTCCTGGATTACATCGCCACCGGGAAGCTCACGCCCGAGGCCATGGCTGAAGTGGTGGAGGGCATCGCCGACGGCTGCCGCCAGAGCGGCTGCGCGCTCCTCGGCGGAGAGACCGCCGAAATGCCGGGGTTCTACGGCCCGGGCCGCTACGACCTGGCTGGTTTTTGCGTGGCGGTGGTCGATGAGGACGCGCTCATTGATGGCCGCCGCGTGCAAGCCGGTGATCGCATCGTGGCTGTGGCCAGTAGCGGTGTTCACAGCAATGGCTTCAGCTTGGTGCGCCGGATCCTGGAGGCCCACGGGGTGACCGCCTCCACGCCGCTCGAGGGGGAGGGGCTGCCTGTGCTGGATGCCCTGCTGGAGCCCACGGTGCTCTATCCGTCCTTGGTGCAGCGCCTGCTGCAGGACGGGCTGGACCTGCATGGAATGGCCCACATCACCGGTGGCGGTCTGCCGGAGAACCTGCCGCGGACGCTGCCCGCCGGTGTCCATGGCCGCATTGACCCAAGCAGCTGGGAGCGTCCCGCTCTCTTCCGTTGGTTGCAGGAGAAGGGTGAAGTGCCGGAGCGCGATCTCTGGAACACCTTCAACCTCGGAGTGGGCTTGGCTCTGGTGCTGCCGGAGGCCGAGGCGGAGCGCGCCATCGCCGTCTGTCAGGAGGCCGGGCACCGTGCCTGGTTGCTGGGCAGCGTGGAGGCCGGCGAGGCCGGCGCTGAGCCGTTGGCGGGTTTGCCGTACTGAAGCGGCGGTCTAGACCTGCCAGATTGCTTCAGTCATGCAAGATCCCGGCTACAGCCTCTTGTTGTTGTCTAGGTTCCGCGCAAGCTGTTTTGTGGTTGTTCCGTAATTCAGTTCTATTGGCCGTTGTTCAGATTTCTCTCTGTTCAAGGTTCTGTTGTTTATAGGGTTGTTTGAGATGTCTTTCAACGTGCAATCTTCGTCTGCTTTCGTAGGTAATTCCGGGCGCATCACTCGACGCCGCAGCTCCGCGGGCCCCGTTGCTCCCAATCGTCCCCTGCGCCGCGAGCCCTACCCGGGCCGTAGCAATGTTCGTCCTACTTTCTTGACCCTGAGGGACCACGGCAAGGTGTTCGTGGCCGACCTGCCGCGTCTCTCCGATGGCCAGCTCGCCCATGTGGGCAAGGAAGCAAAAGAGGTGATGGAGAGCCTCTGCCGGCGCCTTGAGGAGCTCGAGCAACAGCTCAGCCTCAACCCCCAGGAGCAGGAAACGCGCATCCGCGCGGCCACCAAGCGCGACGTCACCGAGCGCTTTATCCGTGCGGTGGAAGAGGAGCAGGAGCAGCGCCGGACCAATCCCGCCTTGAAGGCGGCCGCCGGTGAATCCTTGGCCCGCGCCTTCCTGGAGATCGCCCGGCACCGTCTTCCCGGTGCCACCTTCGACTCGCTGTTGCAGGAGGCCCTCTCCGCCTGTGACGAAGGCCCGAGTGAGCCGGCCGAGGAGGTCCAACCCCAGCCGCCTGAGCCCGTTGCCCCTGAGCCCCCCCGGGCCCGGGTCGTGCCGATGGTCCGCCGCATCGAGACCCCCCAGCCGCCTGAGCGGGAACAGATGACCGTGGTCTTGACTCCCGATCCTTCTCCCGAGATGGGCGGCGACTGAGCGCTAGGCGCTCTGGAAGGGATTGGCCGGCATCCGCGCCGCGCCGTCCTGACGGGCCAGCTGATCGAGGGCGTCCCGTTCACCTTCCGTGAGGCTCCAGCGACGGGCCGCCGCCGCTTGCTCAACCTGCTCTGGGCTGCGCATGCCTGGGATCGGCATGGCTCCGTGGGCCCGGCACCAATTCAGGGCGACCGCCCCCAGGCCTCCGGGGCGCCCGGCGGCAATCTCAGCCATGGTTTGGCGGAGGGGAGCCAGGGAGGTCTCCAGGCGGCGGAAGAGGTTGCCGCGGGTCCCTTTCGGCATCGGCCTGGGGTCCTGCGCGCTGCGGCCCAGAAGCCCAAGGGCCAAGGGGCTGTAGGCAATCAGCTCAATCCCCAGCTCTCGGCAGGTGGAGACGATGCCTTCGTCTTCGAGGGGTTGCGGGGCCAGCAGGGAGAACTGCACCTGCAGGCTGCTGATGGGGATACCGCGCCCCTGGAGCTGCCGGTGGACGCTGCGCAGGCGCTTGGGGCCCATGTTCGAGAGCCCCAGGCTGGCCACCGCTCCGCTTTCCACGAGATCCGCCAGGCCATCAATCAGTGCTGGCTCCTGCCAGGGGGCGTAGCGCGCGGTGCTCCAGTGGAGCTGCACCCGTTTCATCTGCCCCTGCAGCCGCCGCTGGGAGGCGGCAAAGGCTTTCGCATAGCCCCTCCGGCCGAGGCGCCAGGGGAAGGGGGCCAACTTGGTGGCCAGGCAGAGCTGCTCCCGCTGGCTGGGGCTGGCCTGCATGGCGAATCGCCCCAACAGCTCTTCGCTACGGCCGTTCAGGTGCCCGGTCCCATAGGAGTCCGCGGTGTCGAAGAAGCGGAAGTCCAGCTCAAGGCAGCGCCGGAAGGTTCGCTCCAGCAGGGCGTCGTCCCGCTTGGGGTCGTAGCCCCAGAGGAACTGGTTTCCCCAGGCCCAGGTGCCCACCCCGATGCCCGGTTGGTCCGCCTCTCTTGTCATGATCGAGCCGTCGCGGACTTGCACTGTGCTGAATTCTCTGCCCAGCTCGGCTGCTGAGACCAGCGCGCTGCCACCCCAGGCAGCGGAGACCACCTCGGAGCGAAAGGAGGAGGACCCCGTGCTCTGCGGTCACTGCGGCCGCACGGCCAACAACGGTCTGGTCTGCATCGGGATGTGCGTGGCGGATTCCGGCTATTGAGGACCCCTCGAGCGCTGCTGGTCCTGCTGCCGCTCCTGGGCACCCTTGGCCCTGCAGCGGCCGCCCAGGAGCGGCAGCAGGGATTTGGGCGTTGGCAGGTGGATCCCCGGCGGTGTGAGCTGGCCCTCTTTGGCCAGGCCCCCAGCCCCTGCCGCAGCTTGCGGGTCGACCAGCGCAATGCCTCCGTGCTGCGCGTGAGCTTGCTGACGCCGGTCCCTGATCAAGAGCTCCTGCAGGAGGTGAGTTTTGTGGGGGAGCGGGCCAGCGCCGGGGCTCCCCTGCGCTGCCGTGATGGGGTCTGCGAGCTCGACGGCTCCGTTGTGCTGCGCGTGCGGCTGTTGCGTTTGGCGCAGTTCAACCCCCGGGGACTGGTGGTGGGCCTCCCGAAAACCCTTCCGGTGGCGGGGACCTGCAGCATCGATGGCGAGCAGGCCCACTGCGACGCCAAGACCCACTACGGCGAGCGCTGGTCGGCCGACGCGCAATTGCGTTGAGCTCCGCGATCAACGCGCAACGGAATTGAAAGGCGGCACCCAGATTCGAACTGGGGGTAAAGGATTTGCAATCCTCTGCCTTACCACTTGGCCATGCCGCCGCTTGGGAGCAAACTCCCAGGGACGGATCGTATCAGTCACGGGATGCCTGGCCGCCTGCTGGTCTTGAGCAACGGCCATGGGGAAGACCTGATTGCCCTGAGGGTGATCCAGGCCTTGAAGCAGCGCCGCCCCGACATCGAAGTCGCGGTATTGCCGATGGTGGGAGACGGTGCGGCCTATCGCGGGGCTGAAGAGCAAGGGGTGCTGCGCCGGGTGGGCCCTCGCCGCCAGCTGCCCAGCGGTGGCTTTAGCAACCAGAGCCTGCGGGGCCTGCTGGCGGATCTTTGGGCGGGGGTGCTCGGTTTGACCCTGCGCCAGTGGCGCTTTGTGCGCCGCTGGGGCGAGGGGGGTGATCCCGTCCTTGCGGTGGGGGATCTGCTGCCCCTGCTGCTGGCCTGGTCGGGGGGCGGCTCCTACGGCTTCATCGGCACCCCCAAGAGCGACTACACCTGGGCCGGCGCGCCTGGGATCGCGGCCCTCTGCCACCGCCTCAAGGGCAGCGAGTGGGACCCCTGGGAGTGGGCGCTGATGCGCGGCGGGCGCTGCCGCCTGGTGGCGATGCGGGATCGGCTCACGGCCCGCGGCCTGCGGCGCCACGGCGTGGCCGCCAGCGCCCCCGGCAATCCGATGATGGATGGCATCGATGTGGGCACCCTGCCGCTGGCGCTGCGGCAGTGGCGGCGGCTGCTCCTCCTGGGTGGCAGCCGCATGCCGGAGGCGACCGGCAACCTCAGGCGCCTGCTGGAGGCCCTGGCTGAGGTGCGCTGCGAGGAGCCCCTGTTGGTGCTCGCTCCGACCGGTTCCCGTCCTGCTCCCCATGAATGGGAGCCGCTGCTGCAGGGTCTGGGTTTTGAGCCCATCGCCCCTCCGGAGGCCCTCGCGGATTTGGGGGCCGCTGCGGTCTGGGCCCGTGGAGCGCGCCTGCTCTTGGTGGGGCCCGGTTGTTTCTCCCGTTGGGCGGGCTGGGCTGAGCTGGGCCTGGCCTCCGCGGGAACGGCCACCGAGCAGTTGGTGGGGCTTGGGATCCCGGCGCTCTCGCTGCCCGGGCCGGGCCCGCAGTTCAAGCGGGGTTTTGCGGAACGCCAGAGTCGTCTGCTGGGCGGTTCGGTGCGGGTTTGCCGCTCTCAGGCCGCTCTGGCCGAGCGGGCGGAGATCTTGCTCAGCCAGCCGGACTTCGCCCGTCAGCTGGGTGCCATCGGGATCCAGCGGATGGGGACGGCGGGGGGCAGCGTCGCCCTGTCGCGGGCCATCGAGGAGCGCCTCCTGGGGGGCGCGGACGGCGCAACGGGATGATGGTGGCTTGATCAACCGCCGCGTTGCTTCGCCCCATGGCTGCTCCCCAGGACAAGGACTACGCAAAAGCCTGCGGACAGCTCGCCAGTGCCTTGAGCATCAGCATCGCCTCGGCCCGCCGCAAGGTGGATCTTGTGGCAGCCAAGGAGGGGGTGCGTGACAACGAGGGGCGCCTGCTGATCGCCCAGCGCCTGTTGCTGGAAGCCCAGGGCGTGGGCGAAGAATCCCGTCAGCTCTTGGATGTGCTGCTGGAGGCGGTCAAAGAGGAGGAGATGTACCTCGGGGATGACTGAGCCCCTTCCCTAGGAGCGGTGCTCAAAGATCGCGCCGAAGCGGCCGCGATCCAGATCCGAGATCACGGGGATGCAGGCAAAGCAGCGCTGGGCGAGGTCCAGCCGCTCTTCACGCACGAGCATCTCGATCAGTCGCGCACGGGCGGCCAGGAGGTAGCGCACATCATTGGCGGCATAGGCCAGCTGGGCCTCGCTGAGCTCCTCCACCCGGCCCCAGTCACTGCTCTGGGCGCCTTTGTCGAGTTCCACGTGACAGAGCTCGTTGACCAGGTCCTTGAGGCCGTGGCGGTTGGTGTAGGTGCGGGCCAGGCGGCTGCCGATCTTGGTGCAGAAGATCGGATTGACGTGGATGTCCAGACCCTCGGCGAGGGCAGCCACGTCAAAGCGGGCGAAGTGGAAGACCTTCTCGATCCCGGCGGCCTCCATCAGCTGTTTGAGCAGCGGCGCCTCGCTTTGGCCGCGGTGGATGCGGATGCAGCAGACGTTGTCGTGTTCGTCGCTGATCTGCACCAGGCAGAGGCGGTCGCGGCCGTGGATCAAGCCCATGGCTTCGGTGTCCACCGCCAGGGCGCTCGAGGCCCCAAGCAGTTGATGCCATTCCGGGCTGAGATCGCGGTCCAGGACGGCGAAGCGAGCAGGGCTGGACCCCGCTGCAGGGGCGGAGACGGCGGAGGAAGCGCTGCTCAAGGGGTGGTGCTCAACTGCGATCCATCGTCGCGGACCAAGGGCAAATCCCAAGATCATCTGTCGCTTTTGCGTATCAAAGTGAGATCGCGCTAGCAGGTGGGTAGCGCGTGGCCCTCCTTTTCAATGCGTTCTCGTCCCTTGCCCCTACGGCCTGGTCTGGAGTCGATTCGGACCTTTTTTGAGCGTCCCCCTGTTCAGCACCTGAGTTTGGAGCTTGCGGTCTGCTGGATTTTGGAGCGTCTGCTGGAGGCCGATACCTATCCGACGGCTCTGATGCAGGACCTCTCGGTCTCCCATCCCAAGTTGCGGCTGTCGGAGACCGTCCTGCAGCAGGCCCTTGGTTTTCTGGATCAGGACGGAGCAATCGATAGCTACGCCCAGCGCTGCCCCAGTCGCGGCCGTCCGCGGCGGATGTTGCACCTCCTCGCGACGCGCCGCAGCGATGCCGAGCAGTTAATGCCGCCATGGCACCACTGGCTCGACGAGAATGAGCGAAATCTTCACGCCAGCAGCCATGACCCAGGCCCTGGGATCCACCCTGCCCCTCACGCTGCTGCTGGTCATCGGTCTGGTGTTCTTTCTGCGGGCCGCCAGCAAAGACCGCACGACCGTTGTTGAAATCCGCTCCTCCAAGCCTCCGCTTGAGGTGCTTCCGGCCCTGGCGGAGTGGTTGCAGGGGCGCGGCTGGGTGGCGGAAGAGACCAATCCCGAGCGTCGCCTGCTGACGTTCTCCGGTCAGGTGGAGGCCAGTGGTGCGTTGGCCGTGCTGCTCTCCGCCCTGGGTGGCGTGGGTGCCGGCTGCCTGGGCCTCGTGCTTTGTCAGTTGTTGCCGGCCCTGGCATGGTGGCCGCTCTTGCTGACCCTGCTGGGGCCCTTGGCGGGGGTGGTCTATCGCCGCCGTGCGGCCCGCGCGGAGACCGTCGAACTGCGTCTGATCAGCCATGACGAGGCCACCGGCAGCGCCCTGCAGATGCGAGCCCACCGCGATGAGTTGATTGCCCTGGAGCAGGAAATGGGGCCGCAACTCGGGCTCTTTGGTGTGGGCGACCTGTTGCATTCGCCGATCTGAGCCAGGATGGGCCGATGAGGTTCCCCCGGCGCCGCACGCTGCTGCTCGCCAGCCTGGCCGCTGCAAGCCTGGCCCTGGCCGCCGACGCCCAAGCTCCGGCTCCAGCGCCCGGTACCGCCGACACCTTGACCGGTGCCCGTGGTCGTTTGGGGCGGGACTGGATCGGCGTGCGCCAAGTGGCCAACACGGTCCCGATCCTGGTGATGGCTGGCCACGCGGATTCCCAGAACATTCCTGGTTCGGGAACTTCGGGCTATGCCGTGGACATCCGCGGGGCGAAGCCGATGCAGCCCGGCATCCGCGACGAGCTGTACTGGAACCTTGAGGTGGCCAGGCGCGTCGTTGCCCTCGGCCAACGGCGCGGCTTAAACATCCGCTTCTACGACCCACCGGCCCGCACGATCGTCAACGGGGATGATCCCCGCACGAATTGGAGCGTGGGCAAGGCCCATGCGGAAGCAGGGGGCTACGCCCTGGAGATTCATTTCGATGCCTACGGCCCCGATGGGATCGGTTCAGGGGTGATTCCGGCTCTGCATCGACCGCTGAGCTCTCTGGATGAAAGCTTGGCCGTTGCCTTTGGCGGCTATCCCTTGCAGTTCCGTGGCGGTCTGGGTGGTCCGAAACGCGGCATCACCCTGCTGGAGATCGGCAAGCTTGAAGCCCCGCTTGAGACGGCCCTGCGTAATCCCCGCAGCCGTGAGCGATCCCTGGCGGTGATCACGGAACGGGTTGTCGCGGCCCTCGAAGCTGGTTTGGGCCGCCACCGACTGGTGGCGGCTCCACAACCGGTTTCAGCCCACGGCGCCGTGGGGTTGGCACCGACCCACCAGTGAGTCGTCTCCGAGCCAGTTCTGGGGCTTGGTAAACAGATCCGTCAGCAGGGCTTCACGGCTGCCCGCTTCGGCCTTGTACCCGTACTCCCAGCGCACCAGCGGCGGCAGGGACATCAGGATCGACTCGGTGCGGCCATTGGTTTGCAGGCCGAAGATCGTGCCCCGGTCGAAGACCAGGTTGAACTCCACGTAGCGGCCGCGGCGGTAGAGCTGGAATTGGCGTTCCCGCTCGCCATAGGAGTTGTTCTGCCGCTTCTCAGCGATCGGCAGGTAGCTGGGCAGGAACGCGTTGCCGCAGGCGCTGGCCAGATTGAAGAGCTGCTCCCAGCTCTGCGGAATGGGGCCGACGCCTTGACCGGCCGCCGCCGCGGGGCCGTTGGGGGCTTGGCCCTTGTAGAGGACGCCCCGGGGATCCTGGTAGTCGTAGAAGATCCCGCCGACACCGCGGGTTTCATCCCGGTGCTTCAAATAGAAGTACTCGTCGCACCAGGGCTTGAAGACCTGGTAGTAGGCCGGGTTGACGCTGTCGCAGGCGTTCTTGAGGGTCCTGTGGAAGTGCTGGGCGTCCTCCAGGAAGGGGTAGTAAGGGGTTAGGTCGGCGCCACCGCCAAACCACCACACCGGACCGGCTTCGAAGTAGCGGTAGTTGAGGTGAACGGTGGGGATATAGGGATTGCGGGGGTGCAACACCATCGAGGTGCCGGTGGCATACCAGCGATGGCCTTTGGCCTCAGGCCGTTGGCTCAGGATCGAGGGGGGCAGCTCGGTGCCCTCCACCTCGGAGAAGTTCACCCCGCCCTGTTCGAAGACCCGACCGCCCTTGATCACGCGGGAGCGGCCGCCACCGCCCTCGGGGCGGACCCAGCTTTCTTCTTCAAAACGGGCGCCACCGTCGAATTGCTCGAGGCCGGTGCAGATGGAGTCCTGCAGGCCCATCACCAGGGCGCGGGCCCGCTCTCGGGAGTTCGCGGGGGGCGCCTCAAGTGCGACGGGGCTGGAGGTCGCCGAGGTCTCACTCGTCAGCTTGGCCTTGGCACGGGACAGCAGACCCTTCAACATCGATGCTCGCGCCGTGAGGCATGGGGAATCGGACCACCTTTTCAGTCCGACCCACCGCTGCACAAGTTTTCGAGAGGGTTCGTGATCCCACCCCGTGACCGGCCTGGGGATGCCTGCGCTGGGCAACGCTTTTAGGATCCGGGGCACCGTGGAATTGCCCGATGGCCAGCGCAGACCAGGCCCTGACAGAGGCCCTCGCCGCCCTCGAGCCCCTCAAAGACGCCGGCACCGGCCGCAGCTTGCTGGAGCTGCAGTGGATTCAGCAGGTGCGGGTTCAGAACAACCGCGTGGTGTTTCAGCTGGCCCTGCCGGGCTATGCCGCATCCCAGCGCGAACGTATTGCCGCGGACGCCCGCGGTGCCCTGCTGCAACTGGGCGGCATTGAAGACGTGCAGATCGAGTTGACCCAGGCACAGCCGCAGGCCTCATCCCATGCCGGCGCACCGATTGGGGCCGCAGGCCATGGCGGTGGTGGCCCCGAGCGCCAGGCCATCCCCGGCGTCAAACAGGTCATCGCCGTGAGCAGCGGCAAAGGGGGCGTGGGCAAGAGCACCGTGGCCGTGAACCTGGCCTGCGCCTTGGCCAAAAGCGGCCTCAAGGTCGGCCTGCTCGATGCGGATATCTACGGCCCCAATGCCCCGACGATGTTGGGGGTGGCCGACCAGACCCCCCAGGTGCGGGGCAGCGGCAATGACCAGGTCTTGACCCCGATCGAGAGCTGCGGCATCGCCATGGTCTCGATGGGCTTGCTGATCGATGCCCATCAGCCCGTGATCTGGCGCGGCCCGATGCTCAACGGCATCATTCGCCAGTTCCTCTACCAAGTGGAGTGGGGCGAGCGGGATGTGCTCGTGGTTGACCTGCCGCCTGGCACCGGCGATGCCCAGCTCAGCCTGGCCCAGGCGGTCCCCATGGCTGGCGTGATCATCGTGACGACGCCCCAGATGGTCTCCCTGCAGGACGCGCGGCGCGGCTTGGCGATGTTCCAGCAGCTCGGTGTGCCCGTGCTGGGTGTCGTGGAGAACATGACGGCCTTCATCCCGCCGGATGCACCCGAGAAGCGCTACGAGCTCTTTGGCTCCGGTGGTGGCCATTGCCTTGCTGACGAGAGCGGCGTGCCCCTGTTGGCTCAGCTCCCGATGGAATTGGCGGTGGTGCAAGGCGGAGATGGGGGACGTCCGGTGACCGTGAGTGCACCGGAGTCGGCCACGGCCGCCGCCTTTGCCGCACTGGCGTCCCGTCTCCCGGTCACCGCTCGCTGATGGCGCTCTCGGGCTTCTGGGATCGCCGCCGCGGAGGCCTGCTCTTCAAACGGGATGGACGCCGTCGCCGCTTGTTTGCAGGCGTCGACAAGATCCTCTGGTGGATCCCCCTGGCGATGATTTTCGTCGCGGGCTTTCTGATTGCCAGTACCCAGCGCCAGGCCGGTTACGCCGATTGGTACCAGCACTGGGTGACGGCCGCCGTTGGTTTGGTCATCGCCCTGCTGCTCGCCAAGGTTCCGGTGGAGCGCATCACCCGCTGGACCTGGCCGATCTATGGGGCCATGGTCGCCAGCTTGATCGCGGTGCGCCTGATTGGTGTGAGTGCCTTGGGCGCCCAGAGCTGGATCAACATCGCTGGCTTCAATGTCCAGCCCTCTGAATTCGCCAAGATCGCCGCGATCTTGCTGTTGGCGCAGGTTCTCGCCCGCCATCCCGTGGAGCGCCCTGTGGATCTGGTGCGTCCGGTCGCGACCATCAGCATTCCCTGGTTCCTGGTCTTGATCCAGCCCGACCTGGGCACCTCTTTGGTGTTTGGCGCGGTCCTGCTCGTGATGATGTTCTGGTCGGGGATGCCCGGGGCCTGGGTGGTCCTGTTGATCTCTCCGGTGGTGACGTCGGTTTTGGCTGGGGTCTTCCCTTGGCTGCTGCTGCTTTGGATACCGGCCATGGCCGTGATCGCGGCGCGCTCGCTGCCCTGGAAGCGCCTGGCTCCCCTCGCGGTGCTGGCCATCCAGGGTCTGTTTGCGGTGGGCACCCCCTGGCTGTGGAACAACTTTCTCCAGCCCCACCAGCGGGACCGTCTGACCCTCTTCCTGGATCCCAATAAGGACCCCCTGGGGGGTGGCTATCACCTGCTGCAGAGCACCGTCGGCATTGGCTCAGGCGGTTGGTTCGGCACGGGTTTGCTGCAGGGCCATCTGACCCTGTTGCGCTTCATCCCTGAGCAGCACACCGACTTCATCTTCAGTGCCCTGGGGGAAGAGACCGGATTCCTCGGCTCCGCTCTGGTGGTGCTCGGCTTTGTCGCCTGGATCTGGCGGTTGCTGAAGATCGCCGGCCAGGCGCGCACGGATGTGGAGTCCCTGGTCGTGATCGGCGTGGGGGCGATGGTGATGTTCCAGGTGGTGGTCAATATCAACATGACCATCGGCTTGGGGCCGATCACGGGGATCCCCTTGCCCTGGTTGAGTTACGGCCGCTCGGCGATGTTGGTGAATTTCATTGGCCTCGGCCTCTGTGCCTCGGTAGCTCGGGGCATCAAGCAACCGGCTAAACCACGCCGCTGATGGGGGCGCTGGGCTGCAGTTTTGAAGCGCTGCGGCGCCAGTTGGCCCATCAGATGCCAACCGGTCGCTGCGATGAAGACAGCGTGCGGCGGCAGTGGTGGGCGGCCTTGGCCACCTTGCAGGAGGACTTTCTGTTGCCCCTTGGGACGCAGCCGGGTGTCTGGTTGGCCTCTCCCCTGCCGGCCCTTTATGAACCCTCGCTGCTGCAGCAGTTTCAAGGTTGGGTCTGGGCTCCCCCCGAACTCAAGGACCTGCTCCAGAACAGTTCCCCCCTTTTGCCGGCCGCGGCGGCCCCGCCCTCCGTCAGTGGTGGCTTTCAGCGCTTGGCCCTTGAGGACAGCGACGGCACCGATCCCCTGTTGGTGCTGATTACCCCGAAGCTGCAAATGGCGATGGCCTTGGTGGGCTCCCCCAAGCAGCGGCAGTTGGTGGTTCGCTTTGATCCCCCCACCCTCTCGGCGGCACTCACGCTGCTGGATGAACGCCTGCAACACAGCGATCCCCAGCAGGGCCAGGCCCTACGAGCGGCGATCCAGGCCCTGGGGGGGCTGCAGAACGATGAGCAACTGGCGCAGCTCTTTTGGCCCCGCTTGGCCGAACGGGTCGCGGCGATGGCCCCCAGCCTGACCCTGCAGCCGTTGGTGCATCGCAGCAGTGCCAGCGAGAGCAGTCCGAGCCCGAGTAGTGAGTTGGCGCTGCTGGAGGCCTTGACCCATGAGGTCCGCACCCCCCTCGCCACGATTCGCACCCTGATTCGCTCCCTGTTGCGGCGCAGTGACCTCACGGATCTGGTGCGCAAACGGCTGCACCAAATCGATGGGGAATGCAGCGAGCAGATCGATCGCTTTGGCTTGATTTTCCTGGCGGCGGAGTTGCAACGGGAGCCGGCCAGGGACGCCCCCGGCCACGCCTTGGCCCGCACCGACCTCAGCCAGCTGCTCGGTCAGTTAGAAGCCGGCTGGCAGCAGCAGCTCCAGCGCCGCAGCCTGACCTTGGAGCTCCAGCTGACGCCCGACCTCCCGCCGGTACTCTCTGACCCGGCGCGCCTGGAGACCGTGTTGGGGGGACTCATGGATCGCTTCAGCCGCGGCCTGCCCGCCGGAGCGGTCGTCCAGCTCAGCCTTCAGCCCGCCGGTGCCCGCCTGAAGCTGCGTCTAAGTGCGGCCGCCTTGGCGTCCAGTGAGGAGGGGCCCGAGCTGCAGGAGCGGGTGGGCCCGGTGCTCAGTTGGAACCCAGGAACCGGCAGCCTGCAGCTGAGCCGGCAGGCCACCCAGCGCCTGTTCCACAGCCTCGGAGGACGCCTGGCGGAACGCTCGGGCAATGACCTCACGGTGTTTTTCCCCGTCGCCTGATCGGGGCCAATGTTGACGGGTGTGAAGAGAGGAGCTGCAGCTCCAGTTACCCCCAAAACACGGTGCTAGCTTCCGCTTGAAACGGTCTGCGGTCTGCCGACACCCCCTCCGGAACAGCCATGACATTGAGCGGTCAACTCCCGAAGTACATCGGCAGCACCGGCGGTCTGCTCAACGCCGCTGAGACCGAAGAGAAGTACGCCATCACCTGGACCAGCGCCAAAGAGCAGGTCTTTGAGCTGCCCACCGGTGGTGCTGCTCACATGAACGAGGGCGAGAACCTCATGTACTTCGCTCGCAAGGAGCAGTGCCTGGCCCTCGGTACTCAGCTGCGCACCAAGTTCAAGCCCCGGATCGAGGACTACAAGATCTACCGGATCTTCCCCGGTGGCGACACCGAGTTCCTGCACCCCAAAGATGGTGTGTTCCCCGAGAAAGTGAACGAGGGTCGTCAGATGGTGGGCCACAACGCCCGCCGCATCGGCCAGAACGGCAACCCCGCCAGCATCAAGTTCACCGGCAAGAACACCTTCGATTCCTGATTTAGGACCTGCACTGCTCCAGTCATCGGGCGGTGCTTCAACCTCTATAAAGGCGGGGCGAAGGCCCCGTTTTTTTTGCTCGCCCGTCGTCGTAGTGATGCCCTCCCCTGATCGCGCGACTGTTCTGGCCCAGGCCAAGGCGGGCAGCAACTACATCCCGATCTGGCGCACTTGGCCGGCGGATCTCGAGACGCCCCTGACCACCTGGCTGAAGGTGGGCGCCGGCAGCGACCATGGCGTTCTGCTCGAGTCGGTGGAAGGCGGCGAGCGAATTGGCCGCTGGAGTTTTGTGGTCAGCGATCCGCTCTGGACCCTGAGCGTGCGCGGTGAGTCCGCGGAGCAGCGCTGGCGTGATGGGCGCAGCAGCGCCCTCAGTGGCAATCCCTTTGATCTGCTGCGGGACACCCTGGCGGCCTACGACGCCCCCCCGGTGCCCGGGCTTCCCCCCTTGGGGCAACTGTTTGGTTTCTGGGGCTACGAGCTGATCCGCTGGATTGAGCCCAGCGTTCCGATTCACCCGACGGATCCAGACGGGCCTCCGGACGGCTGCTGGATGCTCGCCGACAGCCTCTTGGCCTTCGATCAGGTCAAGCGCCAGCTCACGGCGGTGGCCTACGTCAATCTCCAGGATGAGCCCGATGCCACCGCTGCCTACGACGCCGCGGTCGCTCGCCTGGACGCGCTGGAGCAGCGCATGCATCAGCCCCTGCCCGCTGGGGTGACCCCCCTGGATTGGCGGGATGACGCGGCGGTGGATCTCCCCACCACCAGCAACCGCAGCCGCGATGAATTTGAAGCGGCCGTGCTCACGGCCAAGGAGCACATCGCCGCCGGTGATGTCTTCCAGTTGGTCATCAGCCAACGCCTCGAGACGCCGGTCGAGCGCGAGCCGTTTGAGCTCTACCGGAGCCTGCGGATGGTCAATCCCTCTCCGTACATGGCCTTCTTCAACTTCGGAGGCTGGTACCTGATTGGCTCGAGTCCCGAGGTGATGGTCAAGGCCGAGCCCATGGCCGATGGCAGCGGCCGGGTCAAGGCTTCCCTGCGGCCGATTGCGGGCACCCGGCCCCGGGGCAGCAACGAAGCCGAAGACCTGGCCTTGGAGAAGGACCTGTTGGCGGACCCGAAGGAGCGGGCCGAGCACGTGATGCTGGTGGACCTCGGTCGGAATGACCTGGGCCGCGTTTGCGTTCCGGGCAGCGTCAGCGTCAGCGAGCTGATGGTCATTGAGCGCTACTCCCACGTCATGCACATCGTTAGTGAAGTGGATGGCTTGCTCGATCCAGAACGGGATGTCTGGGACCTGTTGATGGCCTCCTTCCCGGCGGGCACGGTCAGTGGCGCACCGAAGATCCGGGCGATGCAGCTGATCCATGCCTTGGAGCCCGATGCCCGGGGCCCCTACTCGGGGGTCTATGGCGCGATGGATCTCAGCGGTGCCTTGAATACGGCGATCACGATCCGAACGATGGTGGTCCTGCCCGATGGGGATGGTCGCTGGCGCGTTCAGGTCCAGGCCGGTGCGGGCCTGGTGGCCGATTCGGTGCCGGCCTCGGAGTTTCAAGAGACCCTCAACAAGGCCCGGGGCATGCTGAAGGCCCTGGCCTGCCTGGCATGAGCGCCCCCCTGTTGCTCAAGGGCTTTGAGGTGGAGCTCTATACGGGCCGTCCCGACGGAACCGTTGTGGGCTGTTCCGCTGAGGTGGCCGCGGCCCTCGAGGGCTTCGTCACCGAGCCGGATTGCCGCAATCTCGAATACATCACCCCACCGGCGGCCAGCTACGCCACCCAGTTGGACTTGCTCCTGGAGCCCCGCCGTCGCCTCAGGCCCTGGTTGGCCCAGCGCGGCCTCACCCTGCTGCCGGGCAGCACCTTGAGCACGGGGGATAGCCAGCGCTTCGAGCGCTCGAACCCTGAGAACCCGTACCACGCCTATATCGAGTCCACCTACGGCACCCGGGTCGTCACGGCGAGTGTGCATATCAATTTGGGGCTCACGGATCCGGATCAGCTGTTTGCGGCCTGTCGCCTGGTGCGCTGTGAGGCGGCCTTGCTCTTGGCCTTGAGCGCCTGTTCTCCCTTTGTGGATGGGCAAGTCACCGGTGCCCACTCCCAGCGTTGGCTCCAATTCCCGCTCACCCCGGAGCAGGTGCCCCTGTTCCTCAACCACGAGCACTACATCCAGTGGGTGGAGCAGCAGCTCGAGCTGGGCACGATGCAAAACGTGCGTCATCTCTGGACGTCGGTGCGCCCCAACGGTGAGCGGCGCCCCTATGACCTCAACCGCCTTGAGATCCGCATCTGTGACTTGGTGGCGGATCCCCAGTTGCTGCTGGCCCTGACGGCCTTCGTGGAGCTGCGCATTCACCAGCTCCTGCGGGATCCCTCTGCGCTGGATCCACTCCTGGCCAGTCGACTGGATCCTGAGGCGTTGGCCGCGTTGGCGGATGCCAATGACCAGGCCGCGGCCCGCAGCAGCTTGGGCGCTGAATTGCGCCATTGGCGCGATGGTGCGCCGATCACAGCTCGCGCTTGGATCGCGGCCGAGCTCGAGGCCATGCAGCCCCTCGCCCGTGAGCTGGAGCTCGTGGACCTGCTGGCGCCGCTGCAGCCGGTCCTGGCCCAGGGCAACCAGGCGATGCAATGGCTCGCGGCCCATGGGCAAGGTGCGTCCGTGGCGGAGCTGATTGCCTCGGCCGCGGCGGATCTGGAGCAGCTGGAAGGCCGTCTTGCTGCCCTCAGCACTAGCCCCCAAACAGGCACTTTGGGATGATCATGGACCGCACCGCTGCCGAAACCGCCTCTATGGGGCCCACCCTCGCCGCAACTGAAGCCTCTGCTCCTGCGGCTGAGCCTCGGGTCACGCGCCTGCTGGGCGATCGATTGGAGCTGGTTGAAGACCTCTGGCAGACGGTGCTGCGCAGTGAATGTCCCGCCCCCCAGGCGGAACGCTTGCTGCGGATGAAAGAACTGAGCAACCGCATCGACGGCGGGGCTCCTGATCAGGCATCTGAGGCGGCGACCGAGGGGATCGTCCAGCTGATCCGAGACATGGATCTCTCGGAGGCGATTGCCGCTGCCCGCTCCTTCTCCCTCTATTTCCAGCTGGTCAACATCCTCGAGCAGCACATCGAGGAAGACAGCTATCTGGCCAGCCTGCGGGCCCACCACGCTGAAGAGCTCAGCGATCCCTTTGTGCCGCCCCTGGCGAGCCAGACCGCACCCGCGACCTTCCGGGAGCTGTTCACCCGCCTGCGCGGCCTCGGGGTGCCGCCGGCTCAAATCGAGCAGCTCCTGCAGGAGCTCGACATCCGTCTGGTGTTCACGGCCCACCCCACGGAGATTGTTCGCCACACTGTCCGCCACAAGCAACGGCGGGTGGCCTCGCTGATTCAGCAGCTGCAGAAGAGTCAGCTGCTGCACCCGGAGGAGCGCGACAACCTGCGCCAGCAACTCGAGGAAGAAATCCGCCTCTGGTGGCGCACGGACGAACTGCACCAGTTCAAGCCGTCGGTCCTCGACGAGGTGGATTACGCCCTGCACTACTTCCAGCAGGTGTTGTTTGAGGCGATGCCCCAGCTGCGCCAGAGGATTCGCACGGCCCTGGGCTCTAACTACCCCGATGTCCTGCCCCCGAGCGACGCCTTCTGCACCTTCGGCTCCTGGGTGGGATCCGACCGGGACGGCAACCCCTCGGTCACTCCTGATATCACTTGGCGGACGGCCTCCTACCAGCGCCAGCTGATGCTGGATCGCTACCTGGCGGCGGTGGAAGACCTCCGCGATCAGCTGAGCATTTCGATGCAGTGGAGCCAGGTCAGTGCTCCCTTGCTCGAATCCCTCGAGATGGACCGCCTCCGCTTCCCGGAGGTCTACGAAGAGCGGGCGGCCCGCTACCGGCTCGAGCCCTATCGCCTCAAGATCAGCTACGTCATTGAGCGGCTGCGGCTGACGTTGGCCCGCAACGAGCAGCAGGCAGCTGCCGGATGGGATGCCCCCCATGAACCGCGCCCGGCCCAGCCCGACTTCGGGAACCAGGGCGCCATGCCGGCTCCCCCGGCTCCGGAGCTGCACTACGGAACCGTGGACGAGTTCCGCACCGATCTCGAGCTGATCAACGAGAGCCTCCAGGGCACCGGCCTGAGCTGTGAGCCGCTGGACAACTTGATCGCCCAGGTGCACACCTTCGCGTTCTGCCTGGCCAGCCTCGACATTCGCCAAGAGAGCACACGCCATAGCGATGCCCTCGATGAGCTGACCCGCTATCTCCAAATGCCGACCCCCTACGGGGAGATGGATGAGGAGCAGCGGATCAGCTGGTTGATGTCCGAGCTCCAGACCCGCCGGCCGCTGATCCCGGCGGCTGTGAGTTGGAGTCCGCTGACGGCGGAAACCTTCGACGTGCTCCGCGTCGTCAAACGGCTGCAGCAGGAATTCGGTTCCCGCATTTGCCGCACCTACGTGATCTCGATGAGTCACACGGTGTCGGACCTTCTGGAGGTGCTGCTGCTGGCCAAGGAGGCCGGCCTGGTGGACCCCACCGCCCAGCGCTCCGACCTGTTGGTGATCCCCCTATTCGAGACGGTGGAGGATCTCAAGGCCGCTCCGGCCGTGATGGAGCGGCTGTTCAGTGAAGACTTCTACCGCCAGCTCCTGTCGAGCTCCAGCCCCAACGGCCGGCCCCTGCAGGAGTTGATGCTCGGCTACTCCGACAGCAACAAGGACTCCGGCTTCCTTTCGAGCAACTGGGAGATCCACCAGGCCCAAATCGCCCTGCAGCAGCTGGCCAGCCGCCATGACGTCTGCTTGCGCCTCTTCCACGGCCGCGGCGGTTCCGTGGGACGGGGCGGCGGCCCGGCCTATCAGGCGATCCTGGCCCAACCCAGCGGCACCTTGAACGGCCGCATCAAGATCACCGAGCAAGGGGAGGTCTTGGCCTCCAAGTATTCCCTGCCGGAGCTGGCGCTCTACAACCTGGAGACGGTCACCACGGCGGTGATCCAGAACAGCCTGGTCACCAGCCATGTGGATGACACGCCGGACTGGAACGAGCTGATGGTGCGTCTGGCGGCACGCTCCCGCACCCACTACCGCTCGCTGGTGCACGAGAACCCCGACCTGGTCGGCTTCTTCCAACAGTGCACGCCGATTGAAGAGATCAGCAAATTGCAGATCTCCAGCCGTCCGGCCCGCCGCAAGAGCGGTGCGAAGGATCTCTCCAGCCTGAGGGCCATCCCATGGGTGTTCGGCTGGACCCAGAGCCGCTTCCTGCTCCCCAGTTGGTTCGGGGTGGGCACGGCTCTGCAGGAGGAGCTCAGCGAAGACCCCGATCAGATGGAGTTGTTCCAGCAGCTCTATCAGCGCTGGCCCTTCTTCCGGATGCTGATCTCCAAGGTGGAGATGACCCTCTCCAAGGTGGACCTGGATCTGGCGCACCACTACGTCCAGTCCCTGGGCCGCCCGGAATCCCGGGAGGCGTTTGAAGAGATCTTTGCGGTGATTGCCCGCGAGTTCGTGCTGACCCGAGACCTGGTGCTGGCCATCACCGGCCACGAGCGCCTGCTGGATGGTGACCCGGCCCTGCAGCTCTCGGTGGAGCTGCGCAACCGCACGATCATTCCGCTGGGCTTCCTCCAGGTGGCCTTGCTGCGTCGCCTGCGGGACCAGAACCGCCAGCCACCCATGAGTGAAGAGGCGGCCCGCGGCGACGGCCGGACCTACAGCCGCAGTGAGCTGCTGCGCGGGGCCCTGCTGACCATCAACGGCATTGCCGCCGGCATGCGCAACACCGGTTGAGGCACGGCTGCCGTGCTCGACTCGCTTCTGGTTCCATTCCGCTCGCAGCCCCAGCCTCCGGCCTTGCCGGAGGGCTACAGCCTTGATGGGTTGCAATCCCCCAGTGGGGCGGAGCTCAACCGACTGCTCGTGCAGTGCGGCGACCCCCAGCGTTTGGAGGCGCGGCTCGAGCAAGCCTTGGCCTGCAGCAACTGGCAGTTCAGCGTGCGCAACCCCAATGGAGTGTTGGTCGGGTTTGTGCGGGCCACCAGTGACCTCGCCTTGAACGCCAATCTCTGGGACCTCTCAGCGGACCCGGCGGATCCAGCCCAGGCCAAGGTTTTGCTGGTGATCGTCCATGCCGCTATGGGACGCCTGCGCCGGGAATTGCCTGGTTGCAGCATTTCGGTGGCGGCCCCGAGCGTGGCCCTCGACGCCCTCAAGCAAAACGGATTCGTCGTCGACCCCGGCGGCATTCGCGCCATGGGTCTCCGCCTGTAGGGCAACAAAAAACCCCGCCGCGGCGGGGTGATTCAGTGACGGGCCTTTGACCTGATCACGAGCATGGAGGGACTCGAACCCCCGACCCTCAGAACCGGAATCTGATGCTCTATCCAACTGAGCTACATGCCCCTGGGGTCTGAGCAAGTTCAGTTGCTCAGATGGGGCGTGTGCAGGCAGCAGACCACCGTCACCGCCTTACCTTACTGGTCAGACGGCCCCAGAGACCCATTCGGCTGCATCGCCTGGAGCTGCGTCAGTTCCGTAATTACGGAGCGCTGAGCCTGACCCTGGAGGCTCCGCGGCTGCTCGTGATTGGGCGCAATGGGGAGGGAAAATCCAACCTGCTGGAGGCGGTGGAGCTGCTGGGCAGTCTGCGCTCCCATCGCTGCAGCAGCGACCGAGATCTGATTCGCCAGGGGGAGCGTCAGGGCTTGATTGCCGCCGAATGCAGCGGCGGTGATCGCTTGGAGCTGGAATTGCGCCGTCAAGGGGGACGGCAGGCCCGCCGCAACGGCAAGGTGCTGGAGCGTCAGCACGAGTTAATCGGCCCCCTGCGCTGCGTCGGCTTCAGTGCATTGGACCTGGAGTTGGTGCGCGGTGAGCCGGCCCTGCGCCGGCAATGGCTCGATCGGGTTGTTTTGCAACTCGAGCCGGTCTATGCCGAGCTGCTCAGCCGCTACGGCCGGCTGCTGCGTCAGCGCTCCCAACTGCTGCGGCGGCGCTTCCCCCAGGCTCAGCTCGAGGGACTGCTGGATGCGTTTGATCAGCAGATGGCCCTGATTGGAACCCGCTTGCACCGCCGGCGGCTGCGGGCCCTGCGGCGCCTGGAACCCCTGGCCCAGGCCTGGCAGCACCGCCTCAGCGATGGCCGGGAGCTCCTTGGCCTGCGCTATTGCCCGGGCAGTCAACTGGAGGGGGAGGAGGCGGAGGCGCCGTGGCGGGATGCCTTGGCTGAGCAGTTGCTCCAGCAGCGTCCCCAGGAGTTGCGCCTGGGGCAGTGCAGCGTCGGTCCCCATCGGGATGAGGTGGCGATGGAGCTCGGGGGGCAGCCCGCCCGGCGCTACGGATCAGCGGGACAGCAGCGCACGTTGGTGCTGGCGCTGAAGATGGCTGAGCTCGAGCTGGTGCAGCAGCTCTGGGGCGAGCCCCCCTTGCTACTGCTCGATGACGTGCTGGCGGAGCTGGATCCAGGCCGGCAGCAGCTCCTGCTGGAGGCGGTGGGCGAAGGCCATCAGTGCCTGGTGAGTGCAACCCATCTGGGCGCCTTCAACGGCGGCTGGCATCAGGGTTCTCAGGTGGTCACCGTTGAGGCCGGAGCGGTGCTCTCTGGCCGGTAAAGTCTTGAACTCTTTGCCTCACGTTGATGAGCCAAGCAGCCTGTCTCCACCCCAACCCGGGATGGACTGGAGCTGAGACCTTCTCCGCTAGCCCCCAAGCACCCAGTGCCACCGACATGGTGGGTAAACACTGCATTCTCGAGCTCTACAACTGCGACGCTGACAAGCTCGACGACGAAGCTTTCATCAGGAACGCCCTCACCACCGCTGCGAAGCGTGCTGGCGCGACCCTGCTCAATCTGATCACCCACCACTTCCAACCCCAGGGTGTGACGGGGCTGGCCCTTCTGGCCGAATCCCATATCTCCATCCACACGTGGCCGGAATCCGGCTACGCCGCCGTGGACGTGTTCACCTGCGGTGACCACACCATGCCCGAGCGGGCCTGCATCGTGCTCAGCGAAGAGCTCAATGCCGGCAACTACAAGCTCAAGAGCTTCCGCCGCGAAACCCCTGCCGCCGTGGCCGATACCGAGCGCGAACCGGACCTGGTCGCGGCCTGATCGCCACAGGATCTTCAGCCCTCCCCTGGTGGAGGGCTTTTTAGATGGCAAGGCGTTGCTGGCGCGCCCGGGGTGGATTGGCTGTAATGCCGCCAATCTTGAGCTCTCCCCCATGCAGGAGATCACCTTCGCCGTTGAGGCGGCTCTGCTCACCGGCGGCAGCTTGGCGCTGTTGGCCCTGGCCTCCCGGGTTCCGGCGGCGGCTGATCAGGCCATCGCCGCTCCCGCGGAGCCGATCCGGGCCCATCGCCCCCCGTCTCCCCGGATGGATTTGGAGGGGCAAACCGTGGTGCAATTGCAGCAACTTGCCCGTGCCCGCGGGCTCTCTGGCGTCAGCCGCCTGCGTAAGGCGGAGCTGATCGATCAGTTGCTCAGCGCTTGAGGGCCCGGTTGAGCTTTCCGCTCACCAACCCCTCGAGATCCAGGCTGACGGCACTGAAGCCCAGGGCCAGCAGAGCCTCGACGACGGCGCTGCGGGTGGGTTCTTCCACCAGGCGGTGCAGGGCCGACGGGGGCACCTCGATGCGGGCCGTTTCCCCTTGGCTGCGCACCCGCAGCTCTTGAAATCCCCGCTGCCGCAGCCAGGCCTCGGCGGCGCCGACCCGCTGGAGTCGCTCCGCGTTGATCCCCTCGCCGTAGGGAAAGCGCGAGGCCAGGCAGGGTTGGGCGGGCTTGTCCCACCAGGGGAAGCCCAGGGCCCGCGAGAGCGCCCGCACCCCCGCCTTGTCGATCTGGAGTTCCGCGAGCGGTGAGCAGACCCCCCGTTCCCGGGCCGCGTCGATGCCGGGGCGATGGTCGCCGAGGTCATCGCGGTTGACGCCATCGAGGACGGTGGCGGAGCGCCAGGGTTCGCTGAGTTGTTCCACCAGCTCCGCGATCACGCTGTGGAGTTCGCGCTTGCAGGCGTAGCATCGGTTGTCGGGGTTGCTGCTGTAGGCCGGATCGTTCAGTTCCGCGGTGGCCAGCTCCTGTTGCTCGATTCCCATCCAGGCCGCCTGTTGCTGGGCTTCTGCGCGCAGATGGTGAGCCAGGGCCGGTGAGATCCCGGTGACCGCCAGGGCCCGATCCCCCAGTTGTTCAGCTGCGATGGCGGCCACCAGGGCGCTGTCGACTCCGCCGGAGTAGGCCACGATGGCCGCCGGGAGCGATCCGATGCGCTGCCGCAGGGCCTCCAGGGCCTCCGCCAAGGGAGGCTCCAGTCGTTCCACGATCGGGTGCCCTGGCTTCAAATCACTCTCGTTAGGATCCAACGGTAAGAGGCGCGTCGATGGCTCCGCAGGCAACCTCTGCCAGCTCCACCCGCAGCACCGGGCGCGGCATTGGGATCCGGACTGCCGCCGATGGAAGTGAGCGCAGCCGCGGCCAAGTGCACGTCTATGACGGCGAAGGCAAGGGCAAAAGTCAGGCGGCCCTGGGTGTCGTCCTGCGCACGATCGGTCTGGGGATCTGCGAGCAGAAGCAAACCCGTGTCCTGTTGCTGCGCTTTTTAAAGGGTCCCGGCCGCGCCTATGACGAAGACGCCGCGATCGAAGCCCTGCAGCAGGGTTTCCCCCACCTGATCGATCAGGTGCGCACCGGGCGCGGCGAATTTTTCGGTGTCGATGAGGTCACCCGCGTCGATGTCCAGGAGGCCCAGCGGGGCTGGACCATCGCCAAGGGGGCGATCGCCAGCGAGCTCTATTCGGTGGTGGTGCTCGACGAGCTCAACCCCGTGCTCGACCTCGGCCTGCTGGACACCGAGGAAGTGGTCCGCACCCTCTCCTCCAAGCCCGCGGGCATGGAGGTGATCGTCACCGGCCGCGGCGCCCCGCGCCCGCTGGTCCAGATCGCGGATCTCCATTCGGAGATGCGCGCCCACCGCCGCCCCGACACCCCGGAGCTCGAGGAGCAAACCGGTGAGCCCGTCTTGGCGGGCCTCGAGGGAGTCGAGGTCTACACCGGTGAAGGCAAAGGCAAATCCACCAGTGCCCTGGGCAAGGCCCTACAGGCCATTGGCCGCGGCATCTCCCAGGACAAGAGTCATCGGGTCTTGATCCTGCAGTGGCTGAAGGGGGGTAATGGCTACACGGAGGACGCCGCCATTGCGGCCCTGCGTGAGAGCTATCCGCATCTGGTCGATCACCTGCGCTCCGGCCGTGATGCGATCGTCTGGCGCGGCCAGCAGCAGCCGATTGATTACGTCGAAGCGGAGCGGGCCTGGGAAATTGCCCGCGCGGCGATCTCCAGCGGCCTCTACAAAACGGTGATCCTCGATGAGATCAACCCCACCGTGGATCTCGAGCTGATTCCGGTAGAGCCGATCGTGCAGACCTTGCTGCGCAAGCCGGCCGAAACCGAGGTGATCCTGACCGGGCGCTGCAAGCACCCCCCGGCGTACTTTGATTTGGCCAGCGTCCACTCCGAGATGGTCTGCCACAAGCACTACGCCGAGCGGGGCGTGGACCTCAAGCGCGGCGTCGATTACTGAGCGCTAGCCATGAAAAAAGCCCGGGTTGCCCCGGGCTCAGGCCTTGGGATCAGTAGCGGGGGACGGAGCTGTCCACCTCTTGGCTCCAGGCATCAATGCCGCCGGCCACGTTGATGCCCTCGACGCCATGGCGCTTCAGGGCGATCAGGGCCTTCGCGCTGCGGCCGCCCAGTTTGCAGTGGACGTAGAGCTGCTTGCCCTTGGCCAGTTCCTTGACGCGGTCCACGGCGGTGCCGTTCTCGATTTGATCGAGGGGAATCAACTCGGCGCCGGGGATGACAGCGATCTCGGCTTCGGGGGGGTTGCGAACGTCGATCAGCACCAGGCCGGAGGTGTCCCCATCCAGCAGGGTCTTCAGTTCGCTGACGCTGATGCTCTCGACGGAGCCGGCTTCCTCTTGGCCCGGGGCGGTGCCGCCCACACCACAGAACTCCTGGTAGTCGATCAGCTTCTCGATCACCGGGCGCTCGGGGTTGGGGCGCAGCTTGAGCTCCCGGAACTTCATGCCAAGGGCATCAAACAGCAGCAGTCGGCCGCTGAGGGTGGTGCCGATGCCGGTGATGATCTTCACCGCTTCGGTGGCTTGGATCACGCCGATGATTCCGGGCAGAACGCCCACCACGCCGCCTTCGGCGCAGGAGGGGACCATGCCCGGCGGCGGGGGCTCGGGGAAGAGGTCGCGGTAGTTGGGGCTCTCGGCATCCAGGTTGAAGACCGTGGCCTGGCCTTCAAAGCGGAAGATCGAGCCGTAGACGTTCGGTTTGCCCAGCAGCACGCAGGCGTCGTTCACCAGGTAGCGGGTGGGGAAGTTGTCGGTCCCGTCGCAGACGATGTCATAGGGCCGAACAATGTCGAGGGCGTTCTCGCTGCTGAGCGCCGTCTCGTAGAGATCCACCTGGCAGTGGGGGTTGATCTCGAGAATCCGCGCCTTGGCCGATTCGATCTTGGGTTTGCCGACCCAGCTGGTGCCGTGGATCACCTGGCGCTGCAGGTTGGAGTGATCGACCACGTCGAAGTCGACGATGCCGATGCGGCCAACGCCGGCTGCGGCCAGGTACAGCAGCAGAGGAGAACCCAGGCCGCCGGTGCCAACGCAGAGCACGGAAGAGGCTTTGAGCCGCTTTTGGCCCTCCATGCCCACTTCCGGCAGGATCAGGTGGCGCGCAAAACGGGCCACCTCATCGGGGCTCAGCTCGATGCCGGTGGTGTCAAGGGGAAGCATGGAGTGCTGATCGCTTTCCAGCTCCCTACTTTCCCAAACGCTGGTCCCCTGCGGCCAGCCCCTGCCGCAAAGGCAATTCGCGGGGTTCGCTCGGACCCTCCTCGCCTTCGATCCACCAGGCCCGCCAAGGGTTCTGCTCCAGGCCGGAGCGAATGAGCATCAACGTGGGTCCGAAACAGAGCTCCAGGTCAGTGGCCGACGGGATGGCGGGGCTGCTGGGGTGGCCATGGGCGGCGCCGATCACCTGCAGTTCTTTCTCCCTGGCCCAGCGTTGCGCCAGCAGTTGCTCCCTTGGGTCGAGCTGGAAGCGGTGATCCCGTTCCTGGGCGGGCTCCCAGCTGTTGCAGCAGGGCCAAACCCGATGCAGCTCCAAGGTTGTACCCCTGGTTTGCCCCAGCAACAGCGCGCATCCCTCCTCTGGAAACGCCGCCTGCAGAGTGCGCTCCAAAACGATCAGGCAATGACCATCAACGCGCAACTGGTCTGGCGCTTGGGTAGTCACCCGGATACCTTGTGTCGAGGTTTTAATCCAAGCCCATCCTGATGACCGACGAGAGCAACGATCTGAAGGAATCGGTGACACCCACTGCAGAAGAGGCCGCCGCCAACTTCACCGAGCGCTACACCGAAGTCCTGGGCAAGGTCAACGAGACCCTCGACAAGGTGGACTGGAACCAGATGGGCCGCATCGGCAAGGGCGTCGGTGTCCTGGTGATCGTCATCGTGGCCCAGGTGCTGATCAAGGGCGTTCTGGACACCATCAACCTGCTGCCGGTTGTTCCTGGTCTGCTGGAACTGCTGGGTTTGGTTGTGGTCGGTCAGTGGAGCTGGAAGAACCTGACCACCAGCGACAAGCGCACCGCCGTGATCAACAAGGTCCAGGGTCTGCGCAAGGAATACCTCGGCTGAATTCAGTTGGGTTCAGCTCTTCTCGGTGCCGTCAGTGCCACTCGCGCAGCAGCGCGGTGATGCTGGCGGCACTTTGCTGCCAGTAGCCCCCGCCAAAGAGGTTGGCGTGGTTGAGCAGGTGATACAGGTTGTAGAGCTCGACCCGCCGCCGGTGGCCTGCCTCTAAGGGCCATTCCTGCTCGTAGCCGGCGAAGAAGCTGCGGGGGAATCCGCCAAAGAGCTGCGCCATCGCGAGATCCACCTCCCTGTCTCCGCGGTAGACGGCGGGGTCAAAGATGCTGCCCCCGCCGGCCTGTAGCAGGGCGGCATTGCCGCTCCACAGGTCGCCGTGGACCAGGGCCGGCTCAGCGTGGTGCTCCGCCAGCCAAAGCGGGACCCGCTCCAGCAGCTCTTCGGCTCCATCGAGCGTCTTGCCCGACGCTGCCGCCCAGCGCAGTTGAGCTCCAAGGCGTTCTTCGGCAAAAAAGTGTCCCCAGCTCTCCCCCCAGCGGTTGGTCTGGGGACCGGAGCCGATGAAGTTGTCGCGCTCCCAGCCGAAGCGTCCGTCATGGCCCTGCAGGCTGCCGCGGTGCATCCGGGCCAGTCCCGCTCCAAGGGCCCCCCAGGCTTGGGCTGAATCGGTCGGGGTCCCGAGTTCCAGCCAATTCAGCAGCAGAACGGCCTCGGGCCCCGCGAGGCCCAGGCCGGAGGGCTGCGGAATGGCAAGCCTTGAACCGCCCAGCTCAACGGCCTGCGCCAGGGCCTCGAGACCCTGGGCTTCGGCCTCGAGCACCGGCAGGAGTGCAGCGCGGTTGGTTTTGGCGAAGAGCGTTTGGCCATTGGCCAGGGTCAATCGCCAGGCGCTGTGGATGCAGCCACCGCCGACCGCCGAGCGGCTGAGCAGGCGCGCTCCCGTGGTGGCCTCGATCCAGTCGGAGAAGGCCTGCGGGCTGGACACGACGCGGTGGAGGCAGGGGCGCTGCCAGCATGCCGCGATGGTCAAATCCTGTGATGTCGCAGTGGTTGGGGGAGGCATCGCGGGCCTGACCGCAGGCGCCCTGTTGGCCGCTGAGGGTCTGCAGGTGGACTTGCTGGAAGCCCACAGCCAGACCGGGGGCTGCGCGGGAACCTTTCGCCGCGGTCCCTACACCTTTGATGTCGGGGCGACCCAGGTCGCGGGCTTTGAACCGGGGGGCATTCATCAGCGCCTGATGGCCCATTTCGGTGCCCCGCTCCCCGCGGCCACACCCCTTGATCCCGGCTGCAGCGTCCAGCTCCGCGCCGCTGAAGCCCCGGTTCAGCTCTGGCGGGATCCCGAGTCTTGGCGTCTGGAGCGCCAACGCCAATTCCCCGGAAGCGAACGCTTCTGGGCCCTCTGCGCTCTGCTGCACCGCAGCAATTGGACCTTTGCGGCCAAGGATCCGGTGCTGCCGCCGCGCACCCTCTGGGATCTGCGCCAGCTGCTGGGGGCGATGGGGGCCGGCACCTTGGCCAGTGGCCTGTTCACGACCGCAACGGTGGCGGACCTGCTGGTCCTGACCGGTTGCGGCGCGGACCAGCGCCTGCGTCGCTTTCTTGATCTCCAGCTGCGCCTCTATTCCCAAGAGCCGGCTGATCGCACGGCGGCGCTCTACGGGGCCACGGTGTTGGCCATGGCCCAGGAACCGCTGGGGCTTTGGCATCTCCACGGGTCGATGCAGCAGCTCTGCACGGCCCTCGAGCAGGTGCTCGCGGCCAAGGGCGGTCGTTTGCGTCTGCGCCACCGCGTCAGTGCGATGCGTCCAGGGGCCAGCGGCTGGCAGCTCAGCGGCGAGGGGCCGGCCCAGAAGTCTTTTGCCCTCCAGGCGAACGATGTCGTCTGTGCGCTGCCGCCCCAGACCCTGCCCGAGCTCCTGGGAGAGGCGCTGCCGGCGGCCTATGGCCGGCGCATCGCCAGCTTCCCGGACCCCTCCGGGGCGTTGGTGCTCTATGCCGCGGTGAATCGCGAGCGGCTGTCGCCGGCCCTCGGCCTGCATGCCCAGTTGGATTGGCAGGACCCCGGCAGCGTCTTCCTCTCCTTCAGCGCCGAGGGCGATGGACGGGCCCCGGCCGGTCAGGCGACCGTGATCGCCAGTGTCTTTACCCCTGCCAAGCCCTGGTTCGGCTTGCCGGAGCCGGAGTACCAGCAGCGCAAGCAGCAGGCGCTGGCTGGGATTCAGGCGGCGCTCGAGGCGTTCTTGGGACTGAAGCCCGAGCACTACCGCCACGCCGAATTGGCGACGCCGCGCGGTTTTGCCGGTTGGACGGGGCGGCCCTTTGGTTTTGTGGGTGGTTTGGGGCAGCACCCCAGCCGCTTTGGTCCCTTTGGGTTGGCCAGCCGCAGCCCCCTCAGCGGACTCTGGCTCTGTGGTGATGCGATCTATCCGGGTGAGGGCACCGCGGGGGTGAGCCTCTCGGCCCTCATGGCCTGCCGGCAGCTCCTGCAAAGCCATGGGCGCTCCTTGGATCTGAAGGCCTAGAGGAATTCAGGCCGCAGGGCTTGGCAGCGGCTCAGTTGCTGATGCAGGGCCTCCCACTGCTCCTCCACCACCAGGCCTTGCAGCGCTCCCAGTTGCCGTTGGTACTGCTCCAGGGCCGCGAGGACGGCGCTGCGGTTGGTGCGGGCCATCAAGGTGCCCAGTTCCGGGTTGCCGCCGCCGATGCGGCTCGTGTCGGCAAAGCCACTGGAGGCCAGGGCCCGCACGAGGCTCTCGGCCTGAACCGCGCTGCCCCCCTGATCGGCGCTTTTCAGCAGGGCAGCACTGACGAGAACGGGCATGTGGGAGATCAGGGCGACGGCCTGGTCATGGGCCGCGGCTGGGCATTCCAGCCAGTGGGCGCCGACGGCTTCAGCTAAGGCCCGGACCGAGGCCAGGGCGTCTGAATCGGTCCCCGCCGTGGGGGTGGCGACCCAAGGGCGGCCCTGAAAGAGGCCGCTGAGCCCGGCTTCGACGCCGGCTTGGGCGGTGCCTGCCATCGGATGGCTGGGCAGGAAACGCCGGTGGAGCTTGTCCCAGCGCTCCTGGATGGGCTGTTTGACCGAGCCCACATCGGTGATCACGGCGTTCGCAGGCAAGGCCGCCACCAGGGCGGGGTCCGGATCCAGCAGGCGATCGAGGGGCAGGGCCAGGATCACGAGGCCGCAGTCCTCGAGCACGGCCGGGTCGGTCTCGATCCGCTGGGCCAGCCCCCGTTCCCGCGCCCGTTCGGCCGTGCGGGCGCGATGTACCAGGGCTCGCACCTCGAGGCCCTCGGCCTGCAGATCAAGCCCCAGGGATCCGCCGATCAACCCCAGGCCCACGATCCCGATGGGTCGCTCGCGCCAGTGGGTTGTCATCGCTGAACAGGTGTCTCGTCCCAGCTTCCTACGATTCGCGGATGTTGGAAGCCAAGGCCCACCAACAGCTCAAGGCGCTCCTCCGTCAGGAGGGGGAAACCCGCTGGCCCCACCACCTGACCCTGAGCCGGCTGGTGGCCCGCAGCTTGCGCCGCTCGGACCAGACCTTGGTGCGTCTGGCCCCCGGCAGTGACCCCAGCTGGCTGCTGGGCCTTTTGGTGCCCTTGGCCTTGCACAACAGCCCCGTGGCGCTGGTCGTCAGCCCCGCCCTGCGCCAGCGCTTGTTGACGGTGGAATTGCCGCGGCTGCAGGCCGTCGGCTTGAACCTGCCCTGCTGGGAAGGGGCCACGGCTCCCGGGGCCGCGCCCCTGTGGTTGCTGCAACATGACGCCTTGGTGGCGGCCTGGCAGAGCGGGCACTTGGAGGGCCGCCAGTTAGTCGTCCCGGAGGGGGAGCTGCTGCAACCGCTGCTGCGCCAGGCCCTGGAGGTGGTGATCGACACCGGCCACTGGGAGCAATTGCGCCGAAGCCTCCCCGCGGCCGCCTCCAGTTTGTTGCAGCTGCATGAGCGACTCAGTCGCCGGGTGCTGGCGCGTCCGTGCGGCCCCCAGCAACGGGTGCCCATCACCCCAGAGGACGAGGCGCCCCTGCGGCAGCTGCTGGGGGTGTTAGCCCCACTCCCCGAGCCCTGGCCCGACTGGCTGAAGACCGCAGGAGCGGACTGGACGAGTTGGGCGTCGGTCAACCCAACGCTGCTGCAGTGGACCCTGCATCGCCAGCCCCTGGATCCCTGCGCGGTGATGACAGGGCTCTTGAGTGGTCGCGGCGTGGTGGTGGTGGGCCCTTGGCCGCAGCCCGCCTCCCCTGGGCTTGGCTTCACGCCCCAGGTGGAGGTGAGCCTGGCGGATCCGCCCCTGCTGGATCCCCTGCCCCTCTTTGCGCCCCAGGGGCAGGCGCTGCCGAACGCCCCCCACTACCCCAGTCACCTGCTGGATCAGTGCCGCCGCTTGGTCTTGGGCCAGGCCGGCCTCACCGTGGTGTTGCTGGATGACGAGGGCCTGAGGCTGGGGCTGACCAGCGCCTTGGCGGCTGAATTCGGTAGTCGGGTGGGCCATGAGCTCACCGCGCCTGAGGCCAATGGCGTGATCTGCTGCAGCTGGAGCTGGTGGCTGGAGCATCAACAGCGGCTGCCCCTGCCCTGTCAGTTGGTGGCGGCCACCCTGCCCATCTCCAGCCTGGAGGATCCACTCACGGCGGCGCGGGTTGCGGCGCTCAGGCTGGAGGGCCGCGATTGGTTCCGGGAACTGCTGTTGCCGGAAGCCCTTGGACGTCTGCAGCGCTCGATCGCGGGTCTGCGCCGCAACGGCGGTCGCTTGGCGGTGCTGGATGGGCGCTTGAAGCGGCGCGGTTGGGGCCGTCAGGTGCTCGAGGCCCTGGAGCCCTGGGTGGCGCTCACCCGTTTGTTGCCCAACCCCTAATGGGCCCAGTGCCCGTAGCCTGGCCCCGCCGCGCAGCACAGCAGCAATGGGAGAGGCCAAGCGTCGCTCGGAACAGGGCCTGCCCCCCCGGGAGAAGAAGGCCCAAAAGGCCAAGGACACCTCGCCCCGCATTGCCCCTTGGCTGCCCCTGACCCAGCGTCAAGGTGAGCAATTCGTCTCGGTCACCACGCGCGGTGCCTGGATTGGTATCGGTGCCTTGGTGGTGTTTTGGTTGACCGTGCGCTTTTTGGGTCCTGCCCTGGGCTGGTGGACGCTGGCCGACGGCTAATTGTCAGGAGGCGAACTCTTTCGTTCGCGCAAATCTGAAGAAAAGATTAGGATCGTTCAAATCGTTAATTGGAGCGGTCATGTTCGCTCGTCTGGCTGAGCAGTACCGATCGGTTGTTGAAGACCTGGTGATGAGCCTGCGCGCTCTTGCCGATGGCCTGCAGCGCCAAGGAATCGCCGCCACTTGTTATGTCTGCGGTGACGGCCAAGACGGTCAGGGCGCTTCGTTTGTCGCCAGCCTTGGCGATCAGCACATGGTCCGCTTTTTGGTCTCGGACTTCGGGATCAGCTGGGTCGAGTCCCGCAATGGCCACGAGCTGGTCAAGTTGGAGGGAGCCGAAGCCATCCAAGAGCTCGAGCGCCTGAGTGCGAATCTCCGCGCTCTGGCCCAGCCTGCAGCGGCAGCCGAAGTTCAGGTCTCCTGATTCCGCTCAGGATCTCGAAGCGTTTCCAGCAAAAAGCCCCCGGGTGATCCACCCTGGGGCTTTCTTGTGCCTGCAGCGGCTCAGCTGGCGGCAGGCAGGGCCTGCTCTTTGCTGCTGCTGGCGCTGCCGGAGGCGGCCAACTTGGCGGCTGCAGTGGCGACGGGCTTCAGCGAGTCGGTGGTCTCGCTGAGTTTCTGGCGCACCTTCACCTCGATCGCTTCTTTTTCGGTGCTGTTTTGCTCGAGCCAGGTGATCGTGTTGTCGCGGCCTTGGCCGATGTTGTCGCCCTCGTAGCTGTACCAAGCGCCTTTGCGTACGACGACGCCGTGTTCTTCGGCGAGGTCCAGAAGGCAGCCAACTGTGCTGATTCCGCGGCCAAACAGGATGTCGAATTCGGCAATGCGGAAGGGCGGAGCCACCTTGTTCTTGGCCACCTTCACCTTCGCGCGAATGCCGAATTCTTCGGTGCCGCGCTTGAGGGTCTGAATGCGTCGGATGTCCAGGCGCACGGAGGCGTAGAACTTCAGGGCGTTACCACCGGTGGTGGTTTCGGGGTTGCCGTAGGTCACGCCAATCTTTTGACGCAACTGGTTCAAGAAGATCACGGTGCAACCGGACTTGCCGATGTTGCCGGTGATCTTGCGCATTGCCTGGCTCATCAGGCGGGCCTGGCTGCCGACGGCGAGGTCGCCCATTTCGCCCTCGATTTCTGAGCGAGGGGTGAGGGCGGCCACGGAGTCCACCACGACGATGTCAACGGCGGCGGAGCGCACCAGTTGGTCGACGATTTCCAGGGCCATCTCGCCGGTGTCCGGCTGGGAGACCAGCAGGTTTTCGATGTCGACCCCAAGGGCCGCGGCATAGACCGGGTCCAGGGCGTGCTCAGCGTCGACGAAGGCCGCCACGCCGCCGCGGCGCTGCACTTCGGCAATGGCGTGCAGGGTGAGGGTTGTTTTGCCCGAGCTCTCCGGGCCGTAGACCTCAACGACCCGTCCTTTGGGATAGCCGCCGCCGAGGGCGAGGTCGAGGGTGAGGGCGCCGGTGGGGGTGGTCTCGATCCGCATGCGCGAGGCATCCCCCAGGCGCATGATCGAGCCCTTGCCAAAGTTGCGCTCGATTTGGTTCAGCACCAGGCCAAGGGCCTTGTCCCGCTCAGGGCTGGAGGCGCTGGTGCTCTTGTCGTCGGCAGGCATATTGCGAAAGGGTTGAAGGAGCGGCCGCGCAGCGGGTGGGCCAGTTCGGTGGAGCCATCCTGGGCGACCTCTAAGAAAGAAGTGCCACCCCAGGCGCCAGGTGTTTCACCGGAGCGAACCCTGACTGGTAGTACAGGCGTACCCTAGCGGGTCAGGGCCAGTCCGCCAAGGGCTGCTGGAACTGCGTCGGCTCCAGCAGTTGGATGCCGTTCGGCAGCTCCTGCCGGTCTTGGGGGCCCAGGTAGCCCCAGGAGACGAGGAAGCAGCGCACCGCGTCCAGGCCCGGGGTCAGGCGAACGGTTTCCAGGGTGATCCTGCGGTCTTCGACGAACCAGAGGGGGCGTCCTTGTTCCTTGAGCCGCAGTAGGACCTCTGGCTTGCTGCCGTGCTCGTGGCCGTAGACCGCCTGGGGCTGTAGGCCGTAGCCGCTGAGGAGCTCACGGGCAAAGGCTCCGCCTTTGGTGGTCAGCACCAGCCAGGGGCTGCCTTCGGCCTCGAGGGCGCGCAGGCGCTCGGGGATGCCTGGATAGGGGCTGTGCAGGGCTCGCCAAGCCGCGGGGTCCGCTTGGATGGCGTCGCTGCGCAGGTCCTCGAGGGCGCTTTGCAGTTGGTCTGGGGAAAAGCCCCAGCGCTCGCGCGCGGCTTGCGTGTGGCCGTCGTAGTTGCTGAGGTAGTGCGCGACATCCAGGTCGCTTCGGGAGAGTTCGAGGGCCACGAGGACCATCTCCCAACCCTTGTGAATCAGCGGCCGCAGCGCGGCAAACGCGTCCGGGGCCAGCTCCGGCAGCTGACAGCTGGGGGCCAGGAAGAGCGCGGCCCGGCGAGCGCAACACCAGTACTCGCGCATCCCGTCCACGAGGACGCCGTCAAAATCAAAAACCAGCAGTGGTTGGAGGCTCATGACGCTCCAAAGCCCTTGCAGTGGCTTGGATCTTTAAAACTGGGCCGCTAGGATTCGAACCTAGGAATGGCGGGACCAAAACCCGCTGCCTTACCACTTGGCGACGGCCCAACGCGCTGCTTGAGAACCCCCAGGAACTGGTGGTGTCAGGAGCACTCAGATAGTTACCCACAACGGGTCGACCTTCGTCAATCTCGCTGGGCCATCTCGGCCCTCTGGCTCAGCGCGGGAACAGCCTGAGGCGCTGCTGGCTGCCGCTGCCGAACTCCGCTGAAGTCAGTTGGTAGCGGGCCGCCAGTTCCGCTTGCATCTTTCGGATGGCTTCCGTTCGGGGCAGCAATTCCACCGGTTGCCCCTGGGGGAGGACGACCTGTTCAACGGCCAGCCGGCATTCTTCGAGGGCTTCGAAGGCGTCGTCCCTGTGGCTACTCCCGGGTGCGGGTTCCGTTGCGGCGCCGCCCCCCGGGCGATCGTCACGGCGCTGCAGCAAGCGCTCCAGTCCGCGCTGAATCTGCGGAAGGGTGTCGGCTTTGATCACGAGGATTGGCAGGCCCGCGTCCTGGGCGCGCCGGCGCAGCTCAGGGCGGTGCCCCAGCTGTTGCCTAGCGGCCAGAACCACATCGGCTTCCTCGACTTCCTCCACGAGTTGCACAGGCAGGCGTCGGCCGCGGATCGCCTGCTCGATCAAGGGCTCGCTGAGCCCCGCGTTGAAGAGATGCAGGGGTTGTTCTGGGACCGCTGCCTTGGGTGTTTTGCTTGCCTCCGGGTCCGGCAGGGGGCGCCGGGCGAGGGGCGGCTGGCTGGAGACCCCACTGGAAACCACTGAGGCGTCCTGCAGGCGCCGCAGTGGTGGTGGTTTGGGGCTGCTGCTGGCGTGCGCCACCGGTTCGCTGAGCTGCAGTCGCCCCTCGGCATCGAGTTGCCGGACCTGGGGACGCGGCAGTTGACCCCGCAGCAGTAGATCCACCGTGCGGGCGACATCGCGGTGCACCAGCCAGCGGTCGCGGCTGTGCATTTCCACGGCCAGGGGGAAGGTCGGTTCCGCGGCCCGTTCAAGAACGGTCTTTTGGGTGCGGCGGCGGCGGGCTTCCTCATCGCCCAGGGTGACCGACTCGATGCCGCCCACCAGGTCGCTGAGGGTAGGGTTCTTGACCAGATTGGCTAGCTCATTGCCGTGGGCGGTCGCCACCAACATCACGCCCCGCTCGGCAATGGTGCGCGCTGCCTGGGCCTCCAGTTCGGTCCCGATCTCATCGATGACGATGACCTCGGGCATGTGGTTTTCGACGGCCTCGATCATCACCTGGTGCTGCAGCTCAGGCCGGGTCACCTGCATCCGTCGCGCCCGTCCGATCGCGGGGTGCGGGATGTCCCCATCCCCAGCGATCTCGTTGCTGGTGTCGATCACCACGACCCGTTTCTCCAGCTCATCCGCGAGAACACGGGCGATTTCGCGCAGGGCGGTCGTCTTGCCGACCCCTGGGCGTCCCATCAGCAGGAGGGACTGACCGCAATCCATCAGGTCGCGCACCATGGCCACGGTGCCGAAGACCGCCCGCCCGACCCGGCAGGTCAGTCCAACGACATCGCCGCTGCGGTTGCGAATGGCGCTGATGCGGTGCAGGGTCCGCTCAATCCCAGCGCGGTTGTCGCCTCCAAAGGAGCTGAGTTGGGCGACAACGGCGGCCAGGTCACTGCGTTCCATGGGGGCTTCCCCGAGGGCGACGGCGCGTCCCGGGTAGCGGGCCTCGGGGATCCGGCCCAGATCCAGCACGACCTCGAGCAGCTGGTCGCGGGCCTCCGCCGGAGCCAGGGCCCCTCGGACCGCCTCGGGAAGGACCTCGAGCAGTCGATCGAGGTCGTCGGTGATGCGTTGCGGGCTTGAAGCCATGGGGGCGTTCTAGCGATTAGCGCTCGAGCCAGGGTTGGATTAAAGCCCTCACGCTCCGGCTGGCGACCGCTTCGAGGGCCGGGATCTCCCGGAGCGGTTGGCCGCGCTCCTCCGCGTCCTGCAGCCAGGGTTGCAGCAGGCTGCGGGCCATGCCGCCAAACGCCACCCCAGCGGCTCGGGCGTGGGGCGGCAGCAGCGCAATGGTTTTGGCGTTGGTTCCTCCCGCCAGTTGCAGCGGGCCTGGCGGCGCCCAGGGGGTGATCGCCTCCAGCAACTTCACGGCGGAGCGAGCCGTTCCCGCTCCGACATCACCGCTCATGGGCCGGCCATCGATCTGCCAGAGCGGCCGGTAGCCCGCCCGGCGCAGGGCGTAAAAGCGAAGCCAGAGTTCTGCGGCGAGCTCCTGCGGGCTGAGGGCTGGGGCCTGCTCGCTGCCGGCGCCCCGCTCGAGCCCGCAGCTGACCGCAACGCGCTGCAGCGGAATGCCGCTGGTCTTGAGCTGGTTAAGCCGCGCTTCAAAGGCCGTTTGCCGGCCCGCTTGGGTGTGGAGCTCCACCGCATCAGGGGCGATGGTCCGCAGCAGTTCCGGGACCGCTTCGGCATCGAGCCACTGTTGGTGGTCCTCAATCAGTCCCAAGGGGCAAGCGGGCAGGCAGCGGCCACAGCCGTAGCAGCGCTCGGTCAGGACGCCACCGTGGTCCTCAATGGCTAAGGCCGGGCAGACCTTTTGACAGGGCCTGGGGCAATCGCTGGGACAACGGCTGGGGTCAAAGCTCGCCTTGCGGAAGTGGGGGTCTGCCCCGTCGCTAAGGCTGACCATCAGCCAGGGCCGCTGGGCTCCCCGGGCGAGGGCCCAGTTCATCCCGCGCCTTGCGGCCTCCGCCACGCCGGTGTCGGCGGCAATGTCAATGCAGTGGACCCCTGCCGCGGTGTAGAGCGCGCAGAGGTCTTCAATGGACACCAGGTCCTGGTTGCCAGCTCCGCAAATCAACTTGACCCAGCGGCCGCTTTGAAGGGCCGCGTTTGGGCTCAAGCGGCTGCGGTCAGAACAGAGCTCAGGGGCTGCCAGCGCAGGGCACGGGCGCCGCCCATCTCGACCACGATCTTCAGCCGGGGTTCCCGTTCGGTCAGGTTGATCAGGGCCTGGAGTTCGCCGGTGGAGAGGACCTGGCCCTCCAGGAGCCAGAGCAGGACCGGGACCGTTCCCTCAAAGAGGTGACCCAGCTGCGGGGTCGCCATCTGCACCTCGCCAACGGCTGCGCCGCGACCGACGCTTTGGTGTCCAAGGTGGGGCGGACGGACGCCGTGGGACTGGAGCAGGAAGGCTTCGGGATCTCCGAGGCCACGGGCGGAGGTCAGCTGGGCGCGGTAGCCGGCGGCCCGCATCCGGCGGAGCAAGCGGGTTTCGGCGCCACCTTCTAACGGGGCATACAACGCGAGGGCACCCGCCCGCTCCAGCTCCTGGCGGAAACCGCGGCCGGTGAGCAGGAGGGGCATGGGGCGGATCAGCGCTTCGGGAAGTCTGGCAGCTGATCGCAGGGGAAGGGTGTTAAGCGCTGAGGTATGGTGTTCGCTTGTGCAATTGCAACTGTGCCCGTCCGCTAGCCGGGCCTCCAGGGCAATGCACAAGGTCGCCAGTGGTGGCGGCCTTCCCGGGCCCGTGTGGCTCTTATGAGTCGCCGGGATACTGCTCAACCTCGAAGTCGCCTCTGGCTCCTTCTTCTGAGCAAGTCCCAGCCCCCACTGATTCGAGTCGCTAGCTCCGCCGCATTGGTCCACTGCAGTTCCGGTTTAGCCGGAAATTTCAGCTCAATCGGTTACTTGCGTCACTCGATTCAGTAACGCCGCTCCCCGCGAGTGGTGGTCCAGCTGGCGTATCTCCCTCCTTATGTCCATCGGCATTCTTGGGAAGAAACTGGGCATGTCCCAGTTCTTCGACGACGAAGGCAGGGCCATCCCGGTCACCGTGATCGAGGCAGGTCCTTGCCGCATTACCCAACTCAAAACCGACAGCACCGACGGCTACACCGCCGTTCAGCTGGGCTTCGGTGATATCCGCGACAAGCTCGTCAGCAAGCCCGCCAAGGGCCACCTGGCTAAGTCGGGCGACGAGCTGCTGCGCCACCTCAAGGAATACCGCGTCGATACCGTCGACGGTCTGGAACTTGGTGGTGCCGTCACCGTGGCCGCCTTTGAGGCGGGCCAGAAGGTCGATGTGAGCGGCGACACCATTGGTCGTGGTTTCGCTGGTTACCAGAAGCGCCACGGCTTCAGCCGCGGCCCCATGACCCACGGTTCGAAGAACCACCGCGAGCCTGGTTCCACCGGCGCCGGTACGACCCCCGGCCGCGTGTACCCCGGCAAGCGCATGGCTGGTCGCTACGGCGGCAAGCAGATCACCACCCGCGGTCTCACCATCCTCAAAGTGGATGCTGAGCGCAACCTGCTCGTGGTGAAAGGCTCGGTTCCCGGCAAGCCCGGTGCCCTGCTGAACATCCTCCCCGCTAAGCGGGTGGGCGCCAAAGCCGCGAACTGAGGAGGACAGAGATGGCTAACTGTGTTGTTCGCGACTGGCAAGGCAAAGAGGCCGGCAAGGCCAGCCTTGACCTGAAAGTCGCTAAGGAAAGCTCCGCTAACGATCTGGTGCACCGCGCTGTGGTGCGTCAGCTCGCCAATGTCCGTCAGGGCACGGCCAGCACCCTCACCCGCGCTGAGGTGGCCGGCGGTGGCCGCAAGCCCTACAAGCAGAAGGGCACCGGTCGCGCCCGTCAGGGTTCGATCCGGACTCCCCTGCGTCCCGGTGGTGGTGTGGTGTTCGGGCCCAAGCCCCGCAGCTACACCATTGCGATGAACCGCAAGGAGCGTCGTCTGGCTCTGCGCACTGCGCTGATGAGCCGCGCCGCTGATATCACCGTGGTGAAGGGCTTTGCTTCGGGTCTCGAAACCCCGAAGACCAAAGAAATCACCGCTGCCCTGAGCCGCTTCGGTATCGCCGATGGCTCCAAGGTGCTGGTGGTGCTGGATGCCCCCAGCGAGGTGGTGCGCCGCTCCGTGCGCAACCTCGAAAAGGTGAAGCTGATCGCCGCTGATCAGCTCAACGTGTTCGACCTGCTCCACGCCAATTCCTTGGTGGTGAGCGAGGAAGCACTCGCGAAGATTCAGGAGGTCTACGGCGATGACTGAACGCTTTCAAGGTCGCCTGGCGGATGTGATCCGTCGGCCCCTGATTACTGAGAAGGCCACCCGCGCCATCGAGCTCAATCAGTACACCTTCGAGGTGGACCATCGGGCCGCTAAGCCCGACATCAAGGCTGCCGTTGAGCAACTGTTCGACGTCAAAGTCGTTGGTGTGAGCACCATGAACCCCCCTCGCCGCGCCCGCCGCGTGGGCCGATTCGCCGGCAAGCGTGCCCAGGTGAAGAAGGCTGTGGTTCGCCTTGCCGATGGCAATGCCATCCAGCTGTTCCCTGAAGCCTGAGGGGTCTGAAGAACTATGGGAATCCGTAAGTACCGCCCCATCACCCCCGGCACCCGTACCCGTGTCGCCAGCGATTTCGCTGAAGTCACCGGTCGCGGTCGTGAACGGGGCCTGGTGGTGGCCAAGCACCAACGCAAAGGTCGCAACAACCGTGGTGTGATCACCTGCCGCCATCGCGGCGGTGGCCACAAGCGCCTCTATCGCCTCGTTGACTTCCGCCGCAACAAGCACGGCGTGGTCGCGAAGGTGGCAGCGATCCACTACGACCCCCACCGCAACGCCCGCCTGGCCTTGCTCTTCTACGCCGATGGCGAGAAGCGCTACATCCTGGCTCCGGCTGGCGTGACCGTGGGCTCCACCGTGGTTTCCGGACCCGATGCCCCGATCGAGACCGGCAACGCCCTGCCCCTCTCGGCGATCCCCCTGGGCTCCAGCGTTCACTGCGTTGAGCTCTACGCCGGTCGCGGCGGCCAGATGGTTCGTACCGCTGGTGCCAGCGCCCAGGTGATGGCCAAAGAAGGTGACTACGTCGCCCTCAAGCTGCCCTCCACCGAGGTGCGCCTGGTGCGCCGTGAGTGCTACGCCACCATCGGCGAAGTGGGCAACTCCGAGGTTCGTAACACCAGCCTCGGTAAGGCCGGCCGTCGCCGCTGGCTGGGTCGTCGCCCTCAGGTCCGAGGCAGCGTGATGAACCCCTGCGATCACCCCCACGGTGGTGGCGAGGGCCGCGCTCCGATCGGCCGTTCTGGCCCTGTCACCCCTTGGGGCAAGCCTGCTCTGGGCCTCAAGACCCGCAAGCGGAACAAACCCAGCAATCGGTTTGTGCTCCGGAAACGTCGCCGCACCTCCAAGCGGAGCCGTGGCGGACGCGATTCCTGATCAACCTCACCGCTTTGCTGTTCGTTTAAACCGCTATGGGACGTTCACTCAAAAAAGGTCCGTTCATTGCCGACAGCCTTCTGCGCAAGGTTGAGAAGCAGAACGCCGCCGACGACAAGTCCGTGATCAAGACCTGGTCACGTGCTTCCACGATCCTGCCGATGATGATCGGCCACACCATTGCCGTTCACAACGGCAAGGCCCATGTGCCCGTCTATGTGACTGAGCAGATGGTGGGCCACAAGCTGGGGGAATTTGCGCCGACGCGCAACTTCCGCGGCCACATCAAGGACAAGAAAGGAGGCCGCTGAGGACATGGCAAACACCTCATCCACGACAGCTCAGGCACACGGCCGCTACATCCGCGGCTCCGTGTCCAAGGTTCGCCGGGTTCTCGATCAGATCCGCGGTCGCAGCTATCGCGACGCGCTGATCATGCTCGAGTTCATGCCCTACCGCTCCACGGGTCCGATCACCAAGGTCCTGCGCAGCGCCGTAGCCAACGCCGAGCACAACCTGGGTCTCGATCCCGCTTCCCTCGTGATCTCCTCCGCCACGGCGGACATGGGTCCGGTGATGAAGCGCTATCGCCCCCGTGCCCAGGGTCGCGCCTACGCGATCCAGAAAAAGACCTGCCACATCAGCATTGCTGTGGCTCCTGCCGCCTGACCCCCGAGGACACCGATCGATGGGACACAAGATCCATCCAACCGGCTTGCGCCTGGGGATCACCCAGGAACACCGGTCCCGCTGGTACGCCCCCAGCAAGACCTATCCGTCTCTCCTGAAGGAAGACGATCAGATCCGTAAGTTCATCCACAAGAAGTACGGCGCCGCTGGCATCAGCGACGTTGTGATCGCCCGTAAGGCCGATCAGCTCGAGGTTGAACTCAAAACTGCCCGCCCCGGCGTTCTCGTCGGCCGCCAGGGCAGCGGTATCGAAGAGCTGCGCAGCGGCATCCAGAAGACCATCGGTGACTCCGCCCGTCAGGTGCGGATCAACGTGGTTGAAGTAGAGCGCGTTGACGCGGACGCTTTCCTGCTGGCTGAGTACATCGCTCAACAGCTCGAGAAGCGCGTTGCTTTCCGTCGCGTCATGCGTATGGCCATCCAGCGCGCTCAGCGCGCCGGTGTCCTGGGCATGAAGCTTCAGGTCAGCGGCCGCCTCAACGGTGCAGAAATTGCCCGTACCGAGTGGAGCCGTGAAGGTCGGGTGCCCCTGCACACCCTCCGCGCCGACATCGACTACGCAACCAAAGTGGCCACCACTACCTACGGGGTGCTGGGCATCAAGGTTTGGGTCTTCAAAGGCGAAGTGCTTCCCGGCAGCCAGGACAAAGTGCCCGTGGGTGCAAGTCCGAAGCGCCGCGCTAGCCGTCGGCCCCAACAGTTCGAAGACCGTTCGAACGAAGAGTGATCAGGAGGCCTGAACCATGCTGAGTCCAAGACGCGTCAAATTCCGTAAGCAGCAGCGCGGCCGCATGCGCGGTGTCGCCACCCGTGGCAACACCATCGCCTTCGGTGAGTTCGCTCTGCAGGCCCAAGAGTGCGGGTGGATCACCTCCCGTCAGATTGAGGCCAGCCGCCGTGCCATGACCCGCTACGTCAAGCGGGGCGGAAAGATCTGGATCCGGATCTTCCCCGACAAGCCGGTGACCATGCGCCCCGCTGAAACCCGTATGGGTTCCGGTAAGGGCAATCCGGAGTTCTGGGTGGCTGTGATCAAGCCCGGCCGCATCCTCTTTGAGATGGGCGGTGCCGACATCACCCCCGAGATCGCCAAAGAGGCCATGCGCCTGGCGCAGTACAAGCTGCCCGTGAAGACCAAGTTCCTGACCCTGGCGGATCAGGAAGCTGCCCAGGCTGCCGCCGCGGCCGCCACCACCGTGGAGTCCTGACCATGGCACGTCCCGACATCGCCGAGGTGCGCAAGCTTTCCGACGGCGACATCACCACGCAGATCGACGACACCCGTCGCGAACTGTTCACCCTTCGTTTCGAGCAGGCCACCCGCCGTCTCGAGAACCCGCACCGCTTCAAGGCCGCCCGCATCAAGCTGGCCCAGCTGCTGACGGTGCAAACGGAGCGCAAGAGCTCCGCCGCTTCCTGATCCCCTAAGTAACCGTTATGGCAACCAAGGAAAGGGTCGGCACCGTCGTCAGCGACAAGATGGATAAAACCGTGGTGGTGGCGGTGGAAAACCGCTTCCCCCACCCCATCTATCAAAAGACGGTGAGCCGCACCAAGCGCTACAAGGCGCACGATGAGGCCAACACCTGCAAGGTGGGTGACCGCGTCCGCATCACCGAAACCCGCCCCCTCAGCCGCACCAAGCGTTGGTCCGTGGCCGAGGTGCTGAACAACAGCAGCGCCAGCTGAGGAGAGCTCCCGATGATCCAACAGGAAACCTTCCTCAACGTCGCTGACAACAGCGGCGCCAAGCGCATCCAGTGCATCCGCGTGCTGGGCACCAACCGTCGCTACGCCCACGTGGGCGACGTGATCGTGGCCGCCGTCAAGGACGCCATGCCCAACATGGGCGTGAAAAAGTCCGACGTGGTCAAGGCTGTGGTGGTTCGCACCAAAGCCACCATGCGTCGCGTCAACGGCAACTCGATCCGTTTTGACGACAACGCTGCCGTGATCCTCGGCACTGACAACAACCCCAAGGGCACCCGCGTCTTCGGTCCTGTGGCTCGCGAACTGCGTGACCGCAATTTCACCAAGATCGTGTCCCTCGCTCCGGAGGTGATCTGAGATGGCGACTGCCACCCCTAAAGCCCAAGTTCAGGTGCGCACCAAGATGCGCATCAAGAAGGGCGACACCGTTCAGGTGATCAGCGGTAAGGACAAGGGCAAGACCGGTGAGGTCCTGCGCACCTTTCCCTATGAGAACCGTGTGGTCGTGCAGGGTATTAACCTCCGCACCCGCCACATGAAGCCCACCCAGGAAGGCGAAACCGGTCGCATCGTCACCGAAGAAGCCTCCCTGCACGCCTCCAACGTGATGCTGTATTCCACCGACAAAAAGGTGGCCAGCCGCGTGGAGACCGTGGTGGAGAAGGACGGCACCAAGAAGCGCCGCCTCAAGAAAACCGGCGAGATCCTCGACTGATCTCACTTACATCGACCTTGTCCGCCTTCTGACCAAGACCAGAAGCGCATCTCCTTTCCCCGTCATGTCCCTTAAACAGAACTATCGGGAGAAGATCCAGCCCAAGTTGCTTAAGGATCTCAGTCTCTCGAACATCCACGAAGTCCCCAAGGTGGTGAAAGTCACCGTCAACCGGGGCCTCGGCGAAGCCGCCGCCAATGCCAAGGCCCTCGAGGCCTCCATTGAGGAGCTGGCCACCATCACCGGTCAAAAGGTGGTTGTGACCCGCGCCAAGAAGGCCATCGCTGGCTTCAAGATCCGTCAGGGCATGCCGATTGGCGTGGCCGTCACCCTCCGTGGTGACCGCATGTATGCGTTCCTCGAGCGTCTCATCAACCTGGCTCTGCCCCGCATCCGCGACTTCCGCGGTGTGAGCGAGAAGAGCTTTGACGGTCGTGGCAACTACACCCTCGGGGTGAAGGAGCAGATCATTTTTCCCGAGATCTCGTTCGACAAGATCGATGCCATCCGGGGCATGGACATCACCATCGTGACCACTGCCCGTAACGACGAAGAGGGCCGGGCCCTCCTCCGCGAGATGGGAATGCCGTTCCGCAGCAACTGAGCCCTCTTCGGACCCGACCTATGGCTAATCACGACCCGATTTCCGACATGCTCACCCGCATTCGCAATGCGAGTGAGAAGCGTCATCAATCCACCAAGGTGCCGGCTTCGCGCATGGCCCAAAGCATCGCCAAGGTGCTGCAACAGGAAGGTTTCATCGCCGAGATCACCGAAGAAGGTGAAGGCGTGATGAAGCACCTGGTGCTGGAACTGAAGTACAGCGGTAAGCACCGCCAGCCGATTATTCGCACCGTGCAGCGCGTCAGCAAGCCTGGCCTGCGCGTTTACAAGAACACTCGTCAGCTCCCCAAAGTGCTGGGCGGCCTCGGCGTGGCCATCATCTCCACCTCCAAAGGTGTGATGAGCGACCGCGACGCCCGCAAGCAGGGCGTCGGTGGCGAAGTGCTCGCTTACGTCTACTGATTAGGGGGATTGATTCATGTCTCGTATTGGTAAATCGCCGATTCCCGTTCCGGGCGGCGTCACCGTCAGCCTCAACGGCCTCGACGTCAAAGTCAAAGGCCCCAAAGGCGAACTGAGCCGCACCCTGCCTGACGGCGTGGCGGTTGCTCAGGACGGCAGCACCATCGTGGTGTCCCCCTCCAGCACCAGCCGCCGCTCCCGCGAGCGCCACGGTCTGTGCCGGACCCTCGTCGCCAACATGGTCGAGGGTGTCAGCAAGGGCTTCACCCGCAAGCTCGAGATCGTCGGTGTGGGTTACCGCGCCGCCGTTCAGGGCAAGAAGCTCGTCGTCAGCGCTGGCTACAGCCATCAGGTCGAAATGATCGCCCCCGAGGGCGTGACCTTCGCCGTTGACGGCAACACCACCGTGATTGTCTCCGGCCCCGATAAGGAGCTGGTCGGCAACGAAGCGGCCAAGGTTCGCGCCATCCGTCCCCCCGAGCCTTACAAGGGCAAGGGCATCAAGTACGAGGGCGAACGCATCCTCCGCAAGGCCGGTAAGACCGGTAAGAAGTGAGGTCTGCTTAAGCGTTTTTACCCAGTACTTCCATGTCCACCCTTTCCCGCAAGCAGCAGACACAAAAGCGTCACCGCCGTCTGCGCCGCAATCTCTCCGGCACCGCCGCGCGTCCTCGCCTGGCTGTGTTCCGCTCCAACAACCACATCTACGCCCAAGTCATCGACGACGTCGCCCAGAGCACCCTTTGCTCTGCGTCCACCGTCGATAAAGAGCTCCGCAGCAACGTCACCATCGGCGCCACCTGCGATGCTTCTGTCGCAGTCGGTCAGCTGGTCGCCAAGCGTGCCCTCGCCAAGGGCATTCAATCGGTGGTCTTCGATCGTGGCGGCAAGCTCTACCACGGCCGTGTCAAGGCCCTGGCTGACGCCGCCCGGGAAGCGGGCCTTCAGTTCTGATCCCTGCTCTCACCATGACCGAAACCAACAACAACCAGTCCAGCGCCATCCCAGCGGCAGCTGATGTGCCCGCAGCGGCCGAAGGCCAGCAGCAGGATCAGCGTCGTGGTGGTCGCGGCGAAGGCCGTGGCGACCGTCGCGGTGGCGACCGCCGTGGCCGCCGTGGCCAGGAGCGTGACTCCGAATGGCAAGAGCGCGTGGTGCAAATCCGCCGCGTCTCCAAGACCGTGAAGGGCGGTAAGAAGATGAGCTTCCGGGCCATCGTTGTCGTCGGCAACGAGAAAGGCCAGGTTGGCGTCGGCGTCGGCAAGGCTGGCGACGTGATCGGTGCCGTCCGCAAGGGCGTCGCTGACGGTAAGAAGCACCTGGTCAAGGTGCCCCTGACCCGTCACTCCTCGATCCCCACCCTGAGCAACGGTCGCGATGGCGCTGCCAGCGTCCTGATCCGCCCCGCTGCCCCCGGTACCGGTGTGATCGCGGGTGGTTCCATCCGCACGGTGCTTGAGCTCGCCGGCATTAAGAACGTGCTGGCCAAGCGCCTAGGCTCCAAGACCCCCCTCAACAACGCCCGCGCCGCCATGGATGCCCTGGCTGGCCTGCGCACCCACAAGGAGACCGCCAAGGAGCGTGGCATCTCCCTTGAGCAGATCTACTCCTGAGGCCCGCCATGACATCGCTCAACCTCCAAACCCTCAAGCCGCAAGCCGGCTCCCGCCGCCGCAAGCTGCGTAAGGGTCGCGGTATCGCCGCTGGCCAAGGCGCCAGCTGTGGTTTCGGTATGCGTGGCCAGAAGTCCCGCTCGGGTCGTCCGACCCGTCCTGGCTTCGAAGGTGGTCAGATGCCTCTGTACCGCCGGGTGCCGAAGCTCAAGCACTTCACCGTCATCAATCCGAAGAACTACACGGTGATCAATGTTGCGAAGCTTGCCGAGCTCAAAGCCGGCAGCACCGTCAACATCGACACCCTGGTCAAGGACGGCCTGGTGACCAACCCCAAGCACCCCCTGAAGGTCCTGGGTAATGGTGATCTGAGCGTGAAGCTGACCGTTCAAGCGGCCGCCTTCACCGCTTCTGCCCGCCAGAAGATCGAAGCTGCCGGTGGCACCTGCGAAGAGATCTGATCTCCGCCTGTCCACGGCCCATTAAGGTCAATGCCGTCTGGCGATCGATCCGATCACCAGACGGTTTTTTCTTGTTCGTCAACACCCGCCATGGTCGTCAGCCGGGGGCGTAACCCCAGTGCCGGTGAAATCCTCACGCAGCTGGTTCAAGCCAAGGACCTGCGCAACAGGGTTCTCATCACCTTGGGGCTTCTGCTCCTGGTGCGCCTGGGCATCTATATCCCCGTGCCTGGGATTGACCGCGCAGCCTTCCAGGCGTTCGCGTCTCAGGGTGGTTCCCTGCTGGGCTTCCTCGACATCTTCACCGGTGGCGGCATCTCCGCCCTCGGTGTCTTTGCTCTAGGGATCCTTCCTTTCATCAACGCCTCGATCATCATTCAGCTGCTGACTTCGGCCCTACCCCAGCTGGAGGATCTGCAGAAGAATGAGGGTGAGGCGGGCCGCCGCAAGATTGCCCAGTACACCCGCTATGTCGCTCTGGGCTGGGGTCTCTTTCAGAGCATCGTCTTTGCCCTGATCCTCAGGCCCTACGCACTGCCCGGGACGCCGGACTTGGTGTTCGTCGCCCAGACGGCAATTGCCCTGGTGACCGGTTCGATGGTGGTGATGTGGCTCAGTGAGGTCATCACCGAGCGCGGTATTGGCCAGGGGGCGTCCCTGGTCATCTATCTGAACATCGTCGCGACCCTGCCGCGGGCTCTGGGCTCCACCATTGAGTTGGCCCAAACCGGTGGTCGCGAGGCCGTCGGCGGCATCGTCGTTCTGGTGGCGGTCTTCTTGATCACCATCGTTGGCATCGTCTGCGTCGAGGAGGGCAGCCGCCGCATCCCCATCGTCAGTGCCAAGCGTCAGGTCGGTGGAGCGGGGATCTCCGCCCGTCAGAGCTATCTGCCTTTGAAGCTCAATGCCGGCGGCGTGATGCCGATCATCTTTGCCTCGGCGGTGGTCTTCCTACCCCTGCAGATCGCCAACTTCAGCAAGAACCCGACCCTGATTCAGATCGCCAGTTTCTTGAGCCCCAATAGCAGCACCCCTTGGGTCTATGCGTTGCTGTTCTTCGGTCTGATCATTGGCTTCTCGTTCTTCTACGCCACCCTGACGGTCCGTCCGGTGGATGTGGCCTCGAACCTGAAGCGGGGTGGGGTCGCCATCCCCGGAGTCCGTCCCGGCTCGGCTACCACGGCCTACCTGACCGGCATCCAGAACCGTCTCACCCTGCTTGGCGCCCTGTTCCTCGGGGCGGTTGCCATCGTGCCGTCGGCGGTTGAGTCCGCCACTCGGGTTCAGACCTTCCAAGGCCTCGGCGCCACCAGCCTGCTGATCCTTGTGGGCGTCGCCATCCAGACCGCGAAGCAACTGCAAACCGCTGTGATCTCGCAGCGCTACGAAGGCATGGTTCGCCAGTAATTCCCGGCCCCTTCGTTTTTCTTCTCTTCCTGCCATGAAGCAACGTCTCCTCTTCCTTGGCCCCCCCGGTGCGGGCAAGGGCACCCAAGCCCAGAAGCTGGCCGAGAGCCAAGGGCTGCTGCACCTCTCCACCGGCGATCTGCTGCGCGCTGAAGTCGCTGCCGGCAGTGAGTTGGGCAAAGAGGCCGAGGCGGTCATGGCCCGCGGCGAGCTGGTGAGCGATACCTTGGTGCTCGCCATCGTCCGCAGCCGGTTGCAAAACCACAGCGGTGGTTGGCTGCTGGATGGGTTCCCCCGCAATGTCGCCCAGGCTGATGCCCTGGCCAGCCTGCTCGAGGAGCTTGGCCAGCAGATCGAGCTCGTCGTTCTGATGGAACTCGATGACGGCGTCCTGGTGCAGCGTCTGCTCTCTCGCGGGCGGGCCGATGACAACGAGGAGGTCATCCGCCATCGCCTCGAGGTCTACCGCGAGCAAACCGAGCCTCTGATCGCTTACTACCGCGAGCGTGGCCTGATTGCGCCCGTCGAAGCGGTCGGTACGGTCGAGGCCATCGCAGAGCGGATCGCAGCCCTGTTGGGTTGACCCCTGTGGTAAGTTCGCTGTTTGGAAATTTGGAGAGACCGCTCCCATGAAGGTGCGTGCCTCGGTCAAGAAAATGTGCGACAAGTGCCGCGTGATTCGCCGGCATGGTCGGGTGATGGTGATCTGCGCCAACCCGAAGCACAAGCAGCGCCAGGGTTGATCCCCCGCTGACCTTGCCCCGGTCCGTTTGGACAAAACCCGGCTTGATCGTTGACCTCGGTTCTATCCGAGGCCCCCGCTTAGGCCTTTCCCCTGCTCACCCCAACGTTTTTTCAGTGGCTCGTATTGCCGGCGTTGATATTCCTCGCGACAAGAGGATCGAAATCGCCCTGACCTACGTCTACGGAATCGGCCTGACCACGGCCCAAAAGATTCTGGCCAAGACCGGTGTGAACCCCGACACCCGCGTCAAGGACCTGGAAGATTCCGACATTCAAAAGCTTCGCGGTGCAACCGAGAGCTACACCCTTGAGGGCGACCTGCGTCGTCAAGAGGGCATGGCCATGAAGCGCCTTCAGGACATCGGTTGCGTCCGTGGTCGTCGCCACCGCGTCGGTCTGCCCGTCCGCGGTCAGCGCACCCGCACCAACGCCCGTACTCGCCGCGGTAGCCGCAAGACCGTGGCCGGTAAGAAGAAGTAAGCCACCGCTTGCTTCAGGCCTATGGCCCCATAGCGCCTGCCGTTCGGCCGAGTGCGTGCCGTCGTCACCAGGTTGCTCCCTTAAGACCCCCGATCACCTCCCTGCTCTTGCAGGGCTTTATCCATGGCCAAGCCCGCCAAAAAGTCTGGTTCCAAGAAGACGAAGCGCAACGTCCCCAACGGCGTTGCTCACATCCAGAGCACGTTCAACAACACCATCGTCTCCATCACTGACACCGCCGGTGAAGTGATCTCCTGGAGCTCCGCTGGTGCAAGTGGTTTCAAGGGCGCCCGTAAAGGCACCCCCTTCGCCGCCCAAACCGCCGCTGAAGCAGCTGCCCGTCGCGCCCTTGAGCAGGGGATGCGCCAAATCGAGGTGCTGGTTCGCGGTCCTGGTTCCGGTCGTGAAACCGCCATCCGTGCTCTGCAGGTTGCTGGTCTCGAGATCACCCTGATCCGTGACGTCACCCCGCTGCCCCACAACGGTTGCCGCCGTTCCAAGCGTCGCCGGGTCTGATTCGACGCATCGACTAGCCCCAGAGGGGGGCCATCCACCTATCTGAGCTTCAGACCGTGTTGCAGTACCAGATTGATCGGGTTGAACACCAGATCGCTGACGATCGTTCCCAAACCGGCGTCTTCGTCATTGGCCCCCTTGAGCGTGGCCAGGCGACCACCCTGGGTAACTCCCTGCGCCGCATGCTGATGGGCGCCCTTGAGGGCAGCGCCATCACCGCCGTGCGCATCGCCGGCGTCAACCACGAATACGCCACCGTCCCCGGCGTTCGCGAGGACGTTCTCGACATTCTGCTGAACTGCAAGGACGTCGCCGTCAACAGCCGCAGCCGCGAGCTGGAGATCGGCCGCCTGGTGGTCAACGGTCCCGCCACCGTGACCGCTGGCGACCTGCAGTTCTCCTCCCAGGTGAGCGTGATCGACCCTGAGCGTCCGATCGCCACCGTCGCCGAGGGCCACAGCCTGGAGCTGGAAGTTCACGTCGAGCGTGGCGTTGGCTACCGCCCCGTTGACCGTCGTGTCGAGGACACCAGTGCCGTTGATCTCCTGCAGATCGACGCCGTGTTCATGCCCGTCCAGCGCGCCAACTACACGATCGATGAGACCGCGGTTGGCGAAGGCGGTTCCGCCCGCGAGCGCCTGCGTCTGGAGATCCTGACCGACGGCTCTCTGACGCCTGACGACGCGATGGCCCAGGCCGCCAATCAGCTGATCACCCTGATCCAGCCCATGGCGACCCTGACCATGGAAGAGGAGCAAAGCCAGGAGCCCGAGCCCTCCCCAGAAGCTCAGATCCCCCTTGAAGAGCTGAACCTTTCGGTTCGCGCCTACAACTGCCTGAAGCGCGCCCAAGTCAACTCCGTGTCTGACCTAATGGGCTTCAGCTACGAAGATCTGCTCGAAATCAAGAACTTCGGTTCCAAGTCGGCCGACGAGGTGATCGAGGCCCTCGAGCGCATCGGTATCTCCCTGCCCCAGAGCCGCACCAGCGCCTGATCGCGCAGCAGCACCTGTCTCCCCCTCGTTTCATCCGATTTAGTCATGCGTCACCAGTGCCGAGTCCCCAAATTGGGGCGTCCCGCCGACCAGCGCAAAGCCATGCTTCGCGCCCTGACCACCCAGCTGATCCGTGAGGGTCGTCTGACCACCACCAAGGCCCGCGCCAAGGCTCTCCGTGACGAAGCCGAGCGCATGATCACCCTGGCCAAGGACGGCAGCCTGGCCGCCCGTCGCCGAGCCATCGGCTACATCTACGACAAGCAACTGGTGCACGCCCTGTTTGACAAGGCCCAGGAGCGTTACGGCGACCGCAATGGCGGTTACACCCGCATCATCCGCACCGTCCCCCGCCGTGGTGACAACGCTGAGATGGCGATCATCGAGCTCGTCTGATCTCTAGAGATCCTTCGCTTGATCAGCACCACCGCGCGGAGGTCCGTCCTCTGCGCGGTTTTTTATGGCTTCAGAGGCATCAGCCTTGACCGACAGCACGCCCACCGAGCAGCTCAGGCGGACCGCCCTCTGTCTTCAATACGACGGTTCCGCCTACTGCGGCTGGCAGCGCCAGCCCCGGGACCCGAGCGTTCAAGAAACCCTGGAAGCCGCCCTGGCTCAGTTGGACCCCGGCGGACCGGCCACCGTGGTGGCGGCGGGCAGGACCGATAGCGGCGTCCATGCCTCAGGCCAGGTCGTTCACTTCGACTGCGCCGGTCCGATCCCCGCCCATCGCTGGCCCGCGGCCCTGAATGGCCGTCTCCCGGCCAGCATCCGGGTGCGTTCTGCTGCGCCGGTGGCGCCGGACTGGCACGCGTGCTTCTCGGCGACCTACCGGCGCTATCGCTACACGATCTACAACGCCCGGATCCCGAACCTCTTCCTGGCCCCCTGGAGCTGGCACCGCTACCAGTTCCAGCTTGATGAGGATCGGATGCGAGCGGCCCTCGAGGAGATGCTCGGGGAGCACGACTTCGCGGCCTTTGAGCGTGCCGGTAGCGCCCGTTCCCACTCTCGGACGACCCTGCAGGAGGTCTCGGTGCGGCGTCGGGGCGATCTGCTGGAGGTCGAGCTCCAGGCCAGTGGTTTCCTCTACGGGATGGTCCGCCTGGTGATGGGCCAGCTCGTGGCCGTTGGCGAGGGCCGGCTCAGCCTGGAGGCGTTCAGCCGTCGCTGGCGGAGTCAGGCCCGTGAGGAGGTCAAAGAAGCTGCTCCCCCACAGGGTTTGTGCCTGCTGCGGGTGGGCTACCCGAGTGAGATCTTTCCCAGGGCTGCCTGGTACGATTGTCAACCGCGGTATTTGCTGGAGGGCTCTGATGCACCGCCAGCAGCACCGGGTCAGTCCTTGCACTGACTGGGTCTGCCGGTCTCAGAGTTGACCTGCCGATGTCCATCGGCGGCCAGCCCCTGCCCCAAACCCTGTCCCCAGTAGTGGGGATCGGCGAAGCGGTAGGTTCACTCAACGAGCGATTGACACCCGAGTGATCGGGTGGCTGCCGTCATTAGTCGAGACCCACAGTCCAGACACCCTGTCCAACCCCACCCGCCTAAGCGTGGTGATGGGGTCCTATCCGAACCGGCCCGCCGGCGCGATGAACAAGACTCTCGTCCCTCCCCAGGATTCCTCAGCCCGCCAGTGGTATCTGGTGGACGCTGAGAACCAGACCCTCGGCCGGCTTGCCACCGAGGTCGCTTCGGTTCTGCGGGGTAAGAACAACCCCAACTTCGCCCCTCACATCGACGCCGGCGACTTCGTCGTGGTGATCAACGCTGAGAAGGTGAAGGTGAGCGGTAACAAGGCTTCCGACAAGCTCTACCGCCGCCACTCCGGTCGCCCCGGTGGCATGAAGACCGAAACCTTCGCTGCCCTGCAGGCACGGATCCCCGAGCGGATCATCGAGAAGGCTGTGAAGGGAATGCTCCCCCACAACGCCCTCGGTCGTCAGCTGTTCCGCAAGCTGAAGGTCTACAAGGGTGCTGAACACCCCCACGCCGCCCAGCAGCCCAAGGCTCTGGCCCTCGATCCCGCCGCTTCCACCAAATGAGCACCACCAAAGTCGTTTACTGGGGAACCGGCCGTCGTAAGACCTCCGTGGCACGCGTCCGCGTCGTTCCTGGCAATGGCACCGTGACCATCAATGGTCGGCCCGGTGACAACTACCTGAACTACAACCCCGCCTACCTGGCGGCCGTCAAGGCTCCTCTGCAGACCCTGGGTCTGGGCGCCGAGTACGACATCCTGGTCAACGTGCGTGGTGGCGGTCTGACCGGTCAGGCCGATGCGATCAAGCAAGGCGCTGCCCGCGCCCTGTGCGAGTTGTCCCCCGACAACCGCAAGCCTCTCAAGACCGAAGGCCACCTCAGCCGTGACCCCCGCGCCAAGGAGCGTCGTAAGTACGGCCTGAAGAAAGCCCGTAAGGCTCCTCAGTTCTCCAAGCGCTGATTGCGCTTTCGCCCCTCAGCCCCGTACCCGTCATGCCGAAGGCCGACATCCATCCCACCTGGTATCCCGATGCCAAGGTGATCTGTAACGGAGAAGTGGTGATGACCACTGGCTCCACCTCTCCCGAGATCCACGTCGACGTCTGGAGCGGCAACCACCCCTTCTATACCGGTACCCAGAAGATTCTGGACACCGAGGGCCGTGTAGACCGCTTCATGCGCAAGTACGGCATGGGCGGCGCCGGTGGCGCCGATGCCAAAGCCGAGAAAAAGGTCGACGCAGCCGACAACGCCTGATTTGTCCTTCACGTCTGTCGTGACCTCGATTCCTCAAGCCGGATGCTCTATGGGCGTCCGGCTTTTTTGCTGGCTTGAGCCGCTCCCATGGATGCTTCCTTTCTGCGTGAACGTCTAGAGACGGCGCGCGCCACCTTTGACACCCTGGAGCGCCAGTTGGCCGACCCGGATGTGGCGGCCAATCCAGCCCAGCTTGAGCCCATCGCCCGGGAGCGGGCTCGGCTGGAACCCCTGGTCAATGGCTATGACCAGCTCTGCCAATGGCGCAAACAGGAACAGGAGGCCAAGGAGCTCCTGAAGGAGTCCCGTGGGGACCAGGACATGGAAGCCCTCGCCCAGGAGGAGCTGAGCGGCTTGGCGACGCAGATCGCGGCCATGGAAGAACAGCTGACCCTGGCGCTTCTCCCCCGTGATCCCCGGGATGAGCGCAGCGTGATGCTCGAGATCCGTGCCGGCGCTGGCGGCGACGAGGCGGCTATCTGGGCCGGTGACTTGGCGCGGATGTATGAGCGCTACGCCCAGAGCGTTGGTTGGAAGGTGCAGCCGGTGAGTGCCTCGGAGGCGGAACTCGGCGGCTACAAGGAATTGATCCTGGCGATCCAGGGCGACAGCGTGTTCAGCCAGCTGAAATTCGAGGCGGGCGTGCACCGGGTGCAACGGGTCCCCGCCACCGAATCCCAGGGGCGCGTTCATACCTCCACGGCGACCGTCGCGGTGATGCCCGAGGCCGACCCCGTCGAGGTTCAGATCGACCCGACCGACCTGGAAATCAGCACGGCCCGCTCCGGCGGTGCCGGCGGCCAGAACGTGAACAAGGTGGAGACGGCGGTCGACTTGCTGCACAAGCCCACCGGCATTCGGGTCTTCTGCACCCAGGAGCGCTCCCAGCTTCAGAACCGAGAACGGGCCCTGGAAATCCTGCGGGCCAAGCTCTATGAGCGTGAACTAGCGGAGGCCAACGCCAAGGAGCGCTCGGCCCGCTTGGCCCAGGTGGGCAGCGGCGATCGCAGCGAGAAGATCCGCACCTACAACTACAAGGACAACCGCACGACGGACCACCGCCTCGGCCGCAACTTCTCGCTCGAGCCGGTGCTGCAGGGCCAGCTGGCAGAGCTGATTGGGGCTTGCGTCTCCGCCGACCAGCGCCGTCAGTTGGAGGCACTGGCCGACCAGGCCAGCGGGGTCAACTAGCGAGCGGTTCTTCCCAGCCGTCGACGTACTTGGCCCATTCCCGGTGGCCCCCGTTGGCCATCTGGCGCTGGGCTTCAAAGACCGCGCCGCTCACGGGCCGGCGTGGGGCGGAGTGCAGGGGCATGCTCGCCTCCTTAGGGGTGCGGTTGCCCTTGTGGACGTTGCAGCGGAGGCAGGCCGTGGTGACGTTGTCCCAGCTGTTGCTGCCGCCGCGGCTGCGGGGTAGGACGTGATCGATCGAGAGCCGCTCGCTGCTGCTGCCGCAGTACTGGCAGCGGTGGCCGTCGCGGTGGAAGACGTTCCGGCGGGTCAGGGGCAGGGGCCGGAAGGGGACCCGCACGAACTGCCGCAAGCGGATCACCGTCGGCAGCCCCAGCCCCGGCCGGAGTTGACGCCCCGGTGAATGCTCCAGCCCTTCGGCCTTGCCCTTGAGCACCATCACCGTGGCCCTGCGCCAGCTGGTGACGTTCAGGGGCTCGTAGGAGGCATTCAGAACCAGAACGGAGCCCATGGGAGCGCTGCCCGGGGAGCTGCGCTGGGCAACCCCGTAATTTCTATGCATGCTAGGTGCACTGCCAAGGGCGGATGGTTGACGCATCGCCTGCTGCTGCCTTCGATGACCCCGCAGCCGCGGCCTTGCTGCCGCAGCCCCATCCGCGCCAGAGGGCCTGGGTTGAAATCGACGAAGCGGCGATCCAGGTCAACGCGGATGCCCTGAGGCGCTCCCTACACCCCGGCTGTGCCCTGATGGCCGTGGTCAAGGCCGACGGCTATGGCCATGGGGCCGTGCCCGTCGCCCGCTCGGCGGCCGCTGGTGGCGCCAGCTGCTTCGGTGTCGCGACCCTCCAGGAGGGGGTCGAGTTGCGTCAGGCGGGGCTCGATCAGCCCGTCCTGGTGCTCGGCAACCTCAGCCATCCCGATGAATTGCGGGCCTGCCTGCACTGGCAGTTGATGCCCACCCTCAGCGGCATGCGCGAGGCCCTGCTCTGCCAGAACCTGGCCAGTGGTAGTGGCCGCCAGCTGGCGGTTCACCTGAAATTGGACACCGGCATGACCCGCCTAGGGGCGCCCTGGGAGGAGGGACCGCGCCTGGTGGAGGCCATTCAGGGCCTGGATGCGCTGCAGATGGCCGGGGTCTATTCCCATCTGGCCGGAGCGGATGCCCCCGGAGATGGCCTCGATGCCCTCACGGCGACCCAGCAGCAGCGTTTTGATGCGGTCCTCAGCGGCCTACAGCAGCAGCAGTTGGCCCCGGGCTGCCGCCACCTGGCGAATTCTGCGGGGACCCTGCGCAGCCCGCAGCTGCACTACGACTTGGTGCGGGTTGGGCTAGCCCTCTACGGCCAACGGCCCTCGGAGCACCTTGGCGCTGGGCTGAGCCTGCAGCCGGCGATGCACGTCCGCGCCCGGGTCAGCCTGATTCGCGAGGTGCCCGCCGGGGTCGGGGTGAGCTACGGCCATCGGTTCGTCACTCAGCGCCCCAGCCGTTTGGCGGTGGTGGGCATCGGCTATGCCGATGGTGTCCCGCGGCTGCTCTCCAATCGCCTGGAGGTGCTCTTCGCCGGGCATCGGCTGCCCCAGGTGGGGGCGATCACGATGGATCAACTCGTGCTGGACGCCACCGACGTGCCCGCGCTGGAGGCCGGCAGCGTGGTGACCTTGCTCGGGGAGGAGGCCGGGGAGCGGATCGATCCGCAGGCCTGGAGTGAGCCGATCGGAACGATTCCTTGGGAGATCCTCTGCGGTTTCAAACATCGCCTGCCGCGGCTCCCCCAACGAGCTGGCCGCGGTGCCAGCGCCTGATAGTCTTTGCGGGCCGCTGGAGAGGTGGCTGAGTGGTTGAAAGCGGCTCCCTGCTAAGGAGTTACAGGAGGCAACTTCTGTCGAGGGTTCGAATCCCTCCCTCTCCGTTCCAAGCCCCAGCCCGACCCCAGGCTGGGGTTTTGAGTTTCTAGACCTCGAGCAGTCGCCGGCAGAGCTCCTGCAGCAGCGCTTCGTCTTGGGCACGCTCGGGACCCTCGCTGAGCACGACCAACAGGGCGGGGGCCTTCCCCTCGACCTCGATGTAGGCGGCGTCGTGGCGCGCCTGGCTCATCCAGCCGGCCTTGCTCCAGAGCTGGGCACCCTCGGGGAGACCGCCGCCGAGAAAGCCATCGACTTGGTTCTCGGGGTCCGCGGCCCGCTCCCCTGGATCCAGGCTGCGGGTCAAGAGCTCCTGCATCCGGCCGCAGGCGACTGGTGAGAGCAGTTCACGGCCCATGACCGCCTGCAAGACCCGGGCTGTGAGGTTGCTGCTGAGGCGGTTGCGGTTTTCTAGCTGGGGCCCATAGGACTGGCGCTCCCGGCCATAGGGGCCATCGCCCCAGGTCTTCTGGCAGGCGTTATTGCCGGGCCACTCGGGCCAGCCCCGTTCCGCGTACCAGCGGTTGATCAGTTGGCGTTGCTGGTTCCAGCTCTCCAGGGCAGCGGCCGGCAGGTCCGGGCCACTGCAGGTTCCTGTCAGCAGGTCCACGACCAAGCCGGTGGCGTCGTTGCTGGAGTCCCGGATCATGTCGGCCAGGGCCCGGCGCAGTTCCGGACTGTCCTCGATGAGCTCCCGCTGCAACCAGGCCTCGGCGGCCAGGAGATAAAGCAGCTTCACCACGCTGGCGGGATAGCGCGCCTGGTTGCCGCGCCAATGGGTGCCTTGGCCTTCCGCGCCGGAGCCGTGGCGCAGGGACTGCCCGTACCGAATCCAGGTGACCGAGAGCTGCTCGCTTAGCCCCGGCCGGCCGTCCTGCTCCAGGCTGCTGATCGCCGCAGCCAGTGCTTGCTCCATCTCCCCATTTGGGCAGTAGAAAGCCATCGCAGCCACTCGGGGTCATGGCGAGGTTAAGCAGGTTGTCCGTGGGAGCACCCGTGGCCTTGGAGCTGCTGCATCCGGGCAGCCGTTGGCGCATCGATGCGCCGCTCAACCTTTACAGCCACTGGTTGGGTTCGGGCCTGGCCACCCAGGCCTGGGCCGGCCGTGCCCTGCAGGTGCTCGATGACGCCGAGCCGACGGGGCGGCGGGTTCGGGTGCGGCTGCTAGAGGACGGCTACCCGGGTTGGATCGATCCGCGCGATCTGCTCGGCCATGCCCGCTGCATCGCGGCTGACCAATCGCGGCTCCTCTGCGAAGCGACCATCGCAGAACGTCTGCCAGCGGTCTTGGCCTTCGCGGACGCCGCGCGGCAGCAGAGCAATCACTACCTCTGGGGCGGCAGCCTCGGCCCGGATTTCGACTGCTCGGGCTTCACCCAGGCCGCCTATGCCGCCGCTGGTGTGTGGATTCCGCGGGACGCCTACCAACAGGAGCGGTTCTGCCAGCCCGTGGCGGTCGCCCCGGGTTGCTACAGCCAGCTGCACCCGGGCGACTTGATCTTTTTTGGACGCCCCCAGCGCTGCACCCATGTCGGGCTGTACCTCGGGCAGGGCCGCTACCTGCACAGCTCGGGCCGGGAGCATGGCCGTGATGGCTTGGGCGTCGACGGCCTGGATCGTCAGCTGATCGATCCCGTCAGCGTTCACTATCGCCAGGAGTTGCGCGGCGCCGGTCGGGTGGTGCGCTGCCACGACGGCTCCACCCTGCCTTGATGCCCATGCTCTGGTCCTTGTTGCTGGTTCTCCTCCTGACGGCCCTGGGTTGGCTGCTGTCGCGGCGCACACCCTGGGGGCGTCAGTTGGGGATGACGATGGTGGTGCTGCTGTTGGGGTTGCTGGTGAGCAACCTGGGCGGCGTGCAGCTCCAGGCCGAGGCGGCGGGCTGGGTGAACGGCCCACTGACCTCCCTGGCGATTGGTCTGCTGTTACTCGCGGTGGACCTGCGGCGTCTGTGGCCCCAGGCCAGGCAATTGCTGGGTCCCTTCCTGATGGCGGCCTTGAGCACCGTGTTGGGGGTGTTGCTTGGGGCCTGGTTGCTGCATCCCCTCTTGGGGGATGACCGGAGCGTGTTGGCGGGGATGTACACCGCGACCTTCACCGGCGGCAGCTTGAACTTCGTCTCGGTGGCCCGGACCTTGAATCCGCCAGAGACCCTCCTGACCCTGGCCACCGCCGCGGACTACGTCGTGTTTGCGGTCTGGTTCGCCGTCAGCACCTGGCTGGGGCTGCGGGCCGACACCCCCGTGGATGCGGCGTGGGCTGACAGTCCCCCCAGCGATCAGCCGGAGCGCTCCTGGTGGCTGGCGGGCCTCTGGGGCTTGGCGGTCCTGGTCTTGGCCCAGGCCCTGAGCGCCGTGTTGCCGTTTGTGCCCTCGATCCTGGTGTTAACCACGGTGGCGCTTCTGGTGGCCCAGCTGCCCGCGCCCGCCAGCCGGCGCGGTTGCTATGGCCTTGGTCTGCTCCTGATCCAGCCCTTTTTCACGGTGATGGGCCTGAGCTCCCCGGTGGCGGGGCTGCTGGGGGAGGGCCTGCCGGTGTTGCTGTACGCGGCCTTTGTGGTCCTGGTGCAGGCCCTGTTGCTGCTTCTCCTCTTCCGCCGTTGGCTGCGCTGGCCCTTGGCTGAAACCCTGGTGGCCTCACAGGCCTCCATTGGCGGCCCCAGCACGGCCTTGGCCTTGGCGACGGCGATTGGTCGGGCCGAGCTGGCGGTGCCTTCGGTGGCGATTGGTTTGTTGGGCTACCTGCTGGGCACCTACCTGGGGCTTGGGGTGGCTTGGTTCCTTCCGGGTTGAACGAATTGGGGGGCTTTCCTCTAGGTTCCAGCGAACTTGAGCGGTCCCGTTGAGCAGCGCCAGCGTTCCAGAACTCTCGATCGTGGTGCCTCTCTTTAACGAGGAGGAGAGCCTGCCGCTGCTGGTGGAGAAGCTGCTGCTGGCCCTGCGCCCCCTGGGGCGCTCTTTTGAGCTGGTGCTCGTGGATGACGGCTCCTCGGATCGCACCGCGGATGTGTTGCGGCAGCAGGCGGCCGGGGCCCCGGAGCTGGTGGCGGTTCTGTTGCGGCGCAACTACGGCCAGACCGCGGCCATGGCTGCGGGTTTTGACGCCAGCCGCGGGCGCTTGATCGTCACCTTGGACGGGGACCTGCAGAACGATCCGGCCGACATCCCGATGCTGCTGGGGCGCCTCGAGGAGGGCTACGACCTGGTCAGCGGCTGGCGTCACCAGCGTCAGGACCATGCCGTCAGCCGGTTGCTCCCCAGCAAGATTGCCAATGCCCTGATCGCGCGGGTGACCGGGGTGCGGCTCCACGACTACGGCTGTTCCCTCAAGGCCTACCGCCGCGAGTTGGTGGAGGACATGAACCTCTATGGGGAGCTGCACCGCTTCCTGCCCGCCTTGGCCTTCATCGAGGGGGCTCGGATTGCGGAGGTGAAGGTGAACCACAACGCCCGCCAGTTCGGCCAGAGCAAGTACGGGATTGATCGCACCTTCCGGGTGCTGATGGATCTGTTCACCGTCTGGTTCATGAAGCGCTTCTTGACCAGGCCGATGTACGTCTTCGGTTTTGGGGGGCTGAGCGCAATGGGGATTGGCGCCTTGCTGAGCGCCTATCTGCTCGCGGTGAAGTTGGGGGGCGCTGAGATCGGCAATCGCCCCCTGCTGCTGGTGGCTGTTCTGGCTTTGATCACCGGGGTGCAGCTGTTCTGCTTTGGCTTGCTCTCAGAGGTGCAGATGCGCACTTATCACGAGAGCCAAGGTCGCCCGATCTATCGCATCCGCGAGACGTTGCGCGGCAGCTTGAGCGGCTGAGCGGCGGCCACAGGAGCGCTGCTGCGGCCTCGGAAGTGGGTCATGGCATCGGCGGCGAGGGCGGCGACGACCTGGTCGGCATCGCGCAGGCCGCGGCGCATCAGGGGCAGGGCCTCGCGGTGACGCCAGAGCTGGCAGACCGCCATGGCGCTGCGGCGCGCTTCACCACCGGCACGGAACTGTGCCTCGAGCTGCTTGAGCAGCAGCCCGCGGCCGCGGCGGTCATGGGCGGCGGGCAGTTGCACGGTTAGGCCGCTGGTTTGTCCCTTGGCATCGCCGGTGCCAGCGGGGATGACCAGTTCCATCTGGCTGCGGTTGATGGCCGCAATGGCGGAGGCATCGGTGGAGCGCAGGATGTTGCGCTTGGGCCGGCCCAGGACCCAGCAGGCCGCCACGACGCCGGCGAGGACGATTCCGGTGAGGGCCTGGGTCATGGCTCGGCGTGGGGTTGGTCTGAACTTTTATGTCGCCCCTGGAGGCCCCGAAGAGCAGCTCAGGGAGGTCTCCTTACAGTGCCGAACGTTAGCTGTATTGGCCCACGCTGATGACCGGAGACTTCGTCGCCGCCTGGATGCCCTCGGTGTTCGTGCCCCTTGTCGGGATCCTGGCTCCTGCTGTGGCCATGGCCCTGTTGTTCAACGTGATTGAAGCCCGCGACTGAGTTGTCGCCGCTTTATTCCCCAGCCTCCTGACGTTCTTCCCCCGATGACCGTGACCCCCGTGGCCGACCCCTGCGTCGGCAATCTGGCCACTCCCGTCAACAGCAGCTACTTCAGCCGCGCTTTCCTGAGTGCGCTGCCTGCGTATCGCCCTGCCCTCTCTCCCAACCGTCGCGGTCTGGAAGTGGGCATGGCCCATGGCTTCTTCCTCTACGGCCCTTTCACCATCTGCGGCCCCCTGCGCGCCACCGAGTACGCCAGCACCGCTGGTCTGCTCGCTGCCGTGGGTCTGGTTTCGATCCTGACGGTGTGCCTGTCGATCTACGGCACCGCTGGCCGCGGCCCCAACGTGCAGCCGGCTGACGCCACCATCGACAACCCCCCCTCAGATCTGTTCACCAAGGCTGGTTGGGCCGAATTCGCTAGCGGCTTCTGGCTCGGCGGTTGCGGCGGCGCTGCCTTCGCTTGGTTCCTGGCGGGCACCACGATCGTGGCTCCCCTGGTGAAGATTGCCGGTGGTGTGTGGAGCGTCGGCTGAGCCCAGCCTGATCCACGTCCACTCCTGAATGGCCCGCTTGATCCTTCGGGATCCGGCGGGCTTTTTCATGTCTTGCCGTTCGCTTTGGCCATGGCTAAGGAGTGAGTAGAGCTGTGGTGCGGTGATGACCCGTTGGCCTGCTGTTGTTCTTGCGGCATCCCTTTCGGCTCTGCCTGGGGTCGCGATGGCTGAAGCCCTGCCGCCGCCAATCGGCCCCCTCCCGTCGTCGGATCAGACCGATCAGGGGTATCCGGGGGATGTGGAGAACGCCCTCAGTGATTTCACGCGTTTTCAGTGCGAGCTGCTGTTCTTTTTGACCCCGCGTCAGAACTGCCCGAGCGATTAAGCATCGAAATCAGCGTTATGTAATCGGCTGAACGACACGCCTGGTTTTGGCGCGGCTAAAACGGTGCTGTAGCAATCGCTACAAAACGTTCACCTCGGCACCCTTTGGTGTCTGAGGCGCAGTTCGATCCAGGCCATGGAACGGGGACCTGGGCTGACTCCGAGGAACCACCCATGACCCTCACCTACCGCGGCCAGAAGTACCAGCAGAACAAAGAGGCTGTCTCCCAGAAGCACCCTCAGCTGAACTACCGAGGTCTGAAGTACGTCAAGTGACTCCCGCTTGATATGAACCCCTAGCCCCGCATTCGCGGGGCTTTTTGTGTCTCTCGTTGGACCTGTGTTGGTGTTTCAGCTGAGAAACCACAGGGCTGGATGGAGTAGGGAGGCTGACAGCAACCAGCGCTCGAGACGTGTTCTGACTTGCGCCGGATAAAAGGGGATGCCTGAAGCGGCGATGCAGCCGCCTTCCGGTATGGCGTGGGTGTTGCCCAGGATCAGCTCGATCCGGTAACCCCGAGATGCGAGTGCGCTCTGGAGTCCGAGAAAGGCCGCCTCATCACCCCAGTTGTAGGAGTGTTGATTGACGAGGAGGACCGGGACTGTCCTTGAAAAGCCGGCTAACGGATTTGAACCGATGGCCTTCGCTTTACAAAAGCGCTGCTCTACCACTGAGCTAAGCCGGCAAAGGGGACTGGCCCCAGCCAGAGCTTATCGCTCGGTCATGGACCAGAGCAGGAGCTGGGTGCGGTTGCGGCAACCGGTTTTGCTGAGCAGACGCGAAAGGTGGCATTCGACCGTGCGTCGACTGATGGCCAAGGTGGTTGCGATCGAACCGTTGCTTTTGCCGCGTCGCAATTCCGAGAGCACGCGCCGCTCTGCTGGCGTGGGTTGAAGGCCTGCGGGGGCAACCATGGGGAGAGGCAACTCCCCTCAGCTTTCCCATCAATCAGGCCTGGCTGGCGATGGCCTCTTCGGTTTCGCTCGCTTCCGCCTCTGCGCTCGGGGTCTCGCTGGCGTCCTCGGCCTCTGCGCCCTCCTCGGTTTCCGCCGGGGTGGGCTTAAAGATGGCCCTGCGGATCGGCAGGTTGGCCACCAGAGCGGTCACGCGGTCTTCGGTCTCGAGGCTCACATCCCCTTCGCTGAGGTCAATCTCGACGTAGCGGCTAACCACCTCGAGGATCTCGCGGCGCATCTGCTCCAGCAGTTCCGGATTCAGGTCGCTGCGGTCATGGGCCAGCACCAGCTGCAGGCGCTCCTTAGCCGTGGTGGCGCTGGCGGTCTGACGCCCAAGCAACTTGTCGATGAATTCGCGCAGGCTCATCAGTTCAGAAAATCTTGGTTTGTATCAGGCGGCTGAGCTTGGCGCGCAAGCCTTGCTTCACCTTGGAGGGATCGATGAGCGGCACGTCCTCGCCGCAGATGCGCCGGGCGATGTTGCTGTAGGCGGTGGCGGCGGGTGAGTTGGAGCCGTTCAGGGTTAGGGGTTCACCGCGGTTGGTGCTCACAATCACTTGCTCGTCTTCGAGCACCAGCCCCAACAGAGGCAGGGCCAGGATGTCGGTGACGTCATCCACCGCCAGCATTTCCTGGTTGGCCATCATCTTCGGGCGAACCCGGTTGAGGACCATCTGAATCGGCTTGATGCCCCGGGTGTTGAGCAAGCCGATCACCCGGTCAGCGTCCCGCACCGCGGACACTTCAGGGGTGGTGATGACGATGGCTTCCTTAGCCGCGGCGGCCGCGTTCTTAAAGCCGTCTTCGATGCCCGCCGGGCAGTCGATCAGGACGATGTCATGGGTCTCGCCGAGCATCTCGGCGATGGTTTGCATGTCCTCGGGCTTCAGCCACTCGAGCATCCGCGGATTGCCCGCAGGCAGCAGGGCGAGGTTGGGCTCCTGCTTGTGCTTCACCAAGGCCTGCTCGAGCCGGCAGGTCTCCGAGAGAACGTCCTGGGCGGTGTAGACGATCCGGTTCTCGAGGCCCAGCAGGAGATCGAGGTTGCGCAGACCGAAGTCGGCATCCAGAACGGCTGTGCGCATGCCCTGCCTGGCCAGAGCAATGCCCAAGTTGGCGGTCAGGGTGGTTTTGCCCACACCCCCTTTGCCTGAGCAGATCAGGATGAAGCGACTACTGGAGGCCACAGCGCACCGAAACGTGCGTGAAGGTTAAGGCCAATCCAGCCGTTTCTCTCTAGACATCAGACGTCATTTCTGGGCCGCCATGGCAGCCAGTCAGCGTCTTCTCGTGATGCCCGATGACGGGGCCGAGGCGGTCGTTGCATTGTATCGATCAGGCCCAGTCCCAACTGCTGATCAAGCAGTTCAAGCTCCAGAGCGAGGCCGTCGAGCAGGCCCTCCTTCGCGCGCAGCAACGGGGTGTGCGGATCCGCGTGATGCTCAATCCCCACACCTCAGGCGGTGACCGCTGGAACGATAAGGCCTATGCCCTGCTTCAGGGCTGGGGTGTAGAGGTGGCCTGGACCAGCGAGCGCTTCCCGGTCACCCATGAGAAATCCATGGTCATCGATGGCCATGCCGCCCTGATCGCCACCTTCAACCTTTCGGATAAGTACTTCACCGAAACCCGTGATTACGGCGTCATCAGCCAGGACCCGCTTGTCATTGAACAGGTGGTCGCGGGTTTTGAAGCGGATTGGGAACGCCGGGCCTTCGATCCGCGCCTCGATGTGGGCTTGGTTTGGAGCAATGTCCACAGCCGCGGGCAAATGGCCCGGGTGATCGATAGCGCCCAGGAGTCGTTGCGGATTCAGCACCCCAAGTTTGTGGACGCCGTGATCCTCGAGCGGCTGGTGGCCGCGAAGCAGCGAGGGGTCAAGGTCAGGGTGCTCTGCGGCGGCAAGCACGGCCTGAGCGATTGGGATGTCTATGACACCTTCAGCTCCCTCAGGCTCCTCGAGCATGCCGGGGTCAAGATCCGCCGTCAGAAGCAGCTGAAGCTGCACGCCAAGTTGATCCTGGTGGATGAGCAGGCTGCAATGACCGGCTCGATGAACATCGACCGCAGTGCCTTTGATCTCCGCCGCGAATTGGTGATTGAGGTGGATGCACCGGACGTCATCGCTCGGTTGTCGGAGACGTTCAACGCCGACTGGGAGGCCGCCAAGAAGTACAGCGCCCCTGACCCCCTCGACCCGGCTTATCACGAGGAGGGTGAGCTGCCGCCCGACCCCCACTTCGTGCACGACTGATGCCCCCCACCCATTGGCAATTGTTCTGGGGCATGCAGCAGGTGGCCCTCTCCTCCTTTGGAGGCGGGCTTTCGGCTTGGAGCGAGCGGATTGTCGTGGAAGACAAGGGTTGGATGACCAAGCAGGAGTTCATCACCGGTCTGACGGTTGCCCGCCTCTTCCCCGGACCGAACCAGATCAACATGGCGATCTACATCGGTAGCCATTTCCGCGGCTTAGGCGGTGCCCTGGCGGCGTTGGCGGGGATCTTGCTGCTGCCCTTCAGCGTGCTGATGGGCCTGGGGCTCGCTTACTACTACCTGCACACGTCGATGGCGATGGATCGTCTCCTGGCGGGAGTGATTACGGCCTCTGCAGGCATGGCCCTCTCAATGGGCTTCAAGATCGCCGCCGCCTATCTCCATGACCGCGTCGCCCTGTTGCTGGCGGCCATCAGTTTTGTGGCGATGACCGTCTTCCACGTGCGCCTCGTGCCCCTGGTGCTTGTGGCGGGGCCCTTGGCGATGGTCTGGTACTGGCCGAGAAAGCCATGACCCTGCTTCTGGCTGCGGCCTGCCAACCCGCCCATCTGGGGGATTGGCGCAACCTGATCGCCGTCATCTGGGATTTCCTCAGCCTCTCGCTGTTTTCCCTGGGCGGTGGGAACACGCTGCTGGCGGAATACCACTACATGGCCGTCGACAAGTACTGCTGGCTGAGCTCCCAGCAGTTCGCCGAGATCTATGCCATCGCCGAAGGTGCCCCGGGCCCGAGCTCGATGATTGTCGGCTTGCTCGGCATGGGGGCGGCCTTTGAGGAGGGCCCCTTTTGGGCGCTGCTCAGTGGGGTCATGGCGGAGGTCGTGATCCTGCTGCCCTCGACCCTGTTGATGGTGATCGCGGCCTTGAGCTGGAACCGCTTCAAGACCTCACCGTTTCGCTTGGCCTTCGAGCGGGCGATGGGGCCGATCACCTTGGGTGTGCTCTTCGCGGTAGGTCTGAAGATCCTGCGCATCTCCGATCACGACACGCCGGCCTATGCGGTCTCGGCGGTGGTCTGTTTCTTGATGCTGCGCACCAAGATCTCTCCCCTTTGGTTCATGGCCGTGGCCGCTGGCCTGGGGGTCTTGGGCTTGGTGAACCGTTAGCCCTCCTGCGGCCAGAGCGGTTCGGCCGGACGGATCGCAATCGCCCCATCGAGCAGCAGGGCTTCCTCGCTGAATCCGGCAGGGGGGAGATCCTCGGGGCCCCGGGCGACGGTATCGGCAATGCGCAGCTGAAGCGGCCGCAGCTGCAGGGCCACGATCCGGGCCGCGCCGTTGCCCGCCTTGCCGGCGTGGGCGATGCCCCTCAGCCGCCCCCAGACCCGGACATCCCCGCCAGCGCTGACCCGAGCCCCAGGGTTTACATCGCCGAGCACCAGCAGCGAGCCTTCGACCTGCAGGTGGTCCCCCGACCTGAGGGTGCCGCGATGAATAGTCAGATCGCTGCCGTCCGGTTCCGCCTGAGTTGGCTGCAGTTGGTCGCCGATCAGCGCGGTCTCGAGTCCAAGCGCTGCGGCGGGAACCAGGCTGAGGGCTTCGCGTGCTTCGACGCGCAGCAGCGGCCACGCCGCTTGTTCGAGCCGCTCCGCAATGGCCCGCAGTTCCGGCAGGGTCAGGGGGCGGTCATCACAGACCAGCACCGCCGTCCCGCTGCCCTCGGCCGCCCCGAGTTGCGAGCCCACTTCCTCCAGGGCTGAGGCCTCCGCCTGACGAAGCGGTTTGAGAACGAAGCGACGGGGGGCGGCCTGCATGGCGTGCAACTTAGGGATCTCCAGCCGCAACTTCCAGGGCCAGGGCCTCGCGGATCGCCGACGTGATCTCAGGCGGGTGAATCAGCCAGGCGGTTTGGGTGGGTTGGATCAAGCTGCGAATCAGGGCTGAGCGCTGCTCAATTGCCCCCAACTGATGGCCATCCCAGAGCCTGAGCCCACCTTTGTAGGGGTGATAACCGTTGTTGCTCTGCTGGTGCAGGCCGCAACAGAGGTCGGGGCGTAGTCCTGCGGCTTCGCTCAGGGTCTGGGCTTTGGCCAGCAAGCTGAGGCGACTCTCCTGGGGAAGCTGGCTCAGATCCGAGGCCCGCAGCAGTTCTCGGTTGATGACCCGGCTGCAGAGCTGCTGCAGTGGGGCCGGTCCCTCCTCGAGCCAGCGCTGCAGGTGGTAGCCCGTGCGGACGTCGTCATTGCCAAGGAAGGCCTCAAGGTCCAGCCGTTTGGGATCCCAGAGCCAACGCTCCATCACCGCATCGGCCCAGACCTGAGCTGGACCGAGCTCGCGGGCGAGCGAGATGGTGCGGTTCAGGAGCCAATTGCAGACCACGTTGAGGCGGTGGTTGTAGACGCTCCGGTACATCAGGTTGCGCACCACGAGGTAGTGCTCCACCGCCATGAGCCCCTTGGGCTGCAGGGCGAGTTGGCCGTCGGGGGCGAGGGTCAGGCTGGCGAGGATGCGCTCGAGGTCGAGCACCCCATAGCTCGCGCCGGTGTTGTAGCTGTCGCGCAGGAGGTAATCGAGGCGATCGCAGTCGAGCTGGCTGCTGACCAGCGCCTTGATCGCCGGATTGCGATAGCGGCCGTGCTCGAGCAGGTCCGCCACGTGATCTGCGGTCCCTGGCGCAAAGGCCTCGAGCGGCTCCCGCAGCGCGGGGTGCTCGCGGATGAGGCGGCTGGACCAGCTCTCATGGTGCAGTCCATACATTTCCTCGCCGGTGTGGCTGAGGGGGCCATGGCCGACGTCGTGCAGCAGGGCCGCGGCATAGAGCACTCCCCGGTGCTCGTTCAGCTCTGCATGGCTGCGCCCCAGATTCCCTAGGGCCTGGCGGGCGAGTTGCAGCACTCCCAGGGAGTGGGTGAACCGACTGGATTCCGCCCCGTGGAAGGTCAGGTAGGCCGGCCCCAATTGCCGGATGCGCCTCAGGCGCTGAAAGACCGGCGTATCGACCAGGTCAATCGCGAGGGCTTCTGCGGGCTCCTGCCGGGAGAGGCGGATCGCCCCGTGCAGTGGATCGTGATAGGTGCGGGCGCTCATCCGGCCTCGATCTGTTCAGCGAGCTGATGGACGGCCACCTCGAGCCAGGTGTCTCCATCGCCGCCGGGGTTGAGTGGTTCCGGATCCGCCAGGCGCTGGTTGGGCTCGATCCCCAAGTTTTGGATGTCCCGGCCGCTCGGGGTCAGGTAGCGAGCCACCGTCACGGCCAGTCCACTGCCATCGCCCCCGAGGCCAATCAGGGTCTGGATCAGGCCTTTGCCGAAGGTGCGGCTGCCCACTAACTGGGAGCGCTCATCGTCCTGCAGCGCTCCCGCCAGGATTTCGCTGGCGCTGGCGGTGCCGCCATTGACGAGGGTCAACATCGGCCCGCCATAGAGCTGGCCGCGGTTGGCCTGCTGGGCATCGCTGAATCCATCTCGGTTTTGGGTTTCCACGATGGGCCCGCCATCCAAAAAGACGTTGGCGACGGCCAGGCCGGCACTGACCAAGCCCCCTGAGTTGTTCCTGAGATCGAGGATCAGACCGTCCATGCCCTTGGACTGCAGGCCCTCCAGCGCTTTGGCCAGCTCCTGGGGCACCGGTTCAGCGAATTGTGTGATGCGGATGTAGCCCAAGCGATGGCCATCGGCTTCGAGCAGGCGACTGCGGACGGGCTGCAGATCCACCTGCCTCCGCTTGAGCTCAACCTCTTGGGGCTTGCCGCTCGGGGTGATCAGCTGCAGCAGAACTGACGTTCCTTCTTGGCCCCGCAGCCGTGCGGCCGTGGCTTCCAGGCCGAGCTCGGCGGTGCTGATGCCGTCGACCTGGCTGAGCACGCTGGCGCTGCTGATGCCCGCTTCAGCGGCGGGTGACCCCTCGAGGGGGGCAATGACGACGATGGCCGTGTCGTCCTGACGGATTCCCAGCTGCAGGCCAACGCCGCTGACACTTCCTTCTGTATTGGCTTTCAGGGTGACGAAGTCGGCAGGCCTGAGCAGGCGGGTGTAGGGATCGCCAATGGGCGCGAGCATCGCCTCAATGGCGTCATAGGCATCGGCGCTGCTTTGGATGGAGCGCTCCAAGGCCTTTTGCCGGAGCCGTTTCCAATGGATGGTTTCGAAGCGGTCCGGATCGACGTAGCTCTGGTTCACCAGGCGCCAGCTTTCGACCACGAGTTGTTGGCCATCGTTCAGGGCCAGGGCCGGAGCGGCGGTCAGCCAGAGGCTGAGAATCCAGGACAGTCCAATGGCTGCAATGGATCTGAGCCCCTTGAAATGCCGCGGAGTCGGGTTTTGTGGCGGTGATGTCACAAGCGGCGTCGCGCTCACGTGCGGCAGGAGGTGATCGGTAGACTCTGCCAACCAAACCCAATCGCTGCATGGCGAACTCCTCACCCGCCGCCGGCGGAAAGTCATCGCCCGTCTACGACTGGTTCAACGAGCGCCTGGACATCCAGGACATCGTTGACGACGTCGCGTCGAAGTACGTCCCGCCCCACGTCAACATCTTCTATTGCCTGGGCGGCATCACCCTGGTCTGCTTCCTGGTGCAGTTCGCGACCGGCTTCGCGATGACCTTCTATTACAAGCCGACCGTGGCTGAGGCCTACGCCTCGGTGCAGTACCTGATGACCGACGTCAGCTTCGGCTGGCTGATCCGCTCCGTCCACCGCTGGAGCGCATCGATGATGGTGCTGATGCTGATCCTGCACGTCTTCCGCGTGTATCTGACCGGCGGTTTCAAGCGTCCCCGTGAGCTCACCTGGATCACCGGCGTGACCATGGCCGTGATCACCGTGTCCTTCGGTGTGACCGGTTACTCCCTCCCCTGGGACCAAGTCGGCTACTGGGCCGTGAAGATCGTGTCGGGCGTCCCCGCCGCTGTCCCCGTGGTCGGTGACTTCATGGTTGAGCTGCTCCGCGGCGGCGAGAGCGTTGGCCAAGCCACCCTCACTCGCTTCTACAGCCTGCACACCTTTGTGATGCCTTGGCTGCTGGCCGTGTTCATGCTCATGCACTTCCTGATGATCCGGAAGCAGGGCATCTCCGGTCCCTTGTGATCTCGGCCTGGGGATCGCTTTGTTGCGATCCCTGACGGCTTCTCTTTTGACGGCTCCGCCAAACCCAGGGCGGTTTCTAGCCTTCCTTCACTGGTAAACAAACGACCCTTACGCCGGTCACTCTCATGCACATCCTTAAGAAGCCAGATCTCAGCGATCCCAAGCTGCGGGCCAAGCTCGCCAAGGGCATGGGCCACAACTATTACGGCGAGCCCGCCTGGCCGAACGATCTGCTCTACATCTTCCCGGTCGTCATCCTGGGAACCCTGGCATGCCTGGTGGGCCTGGCTGTTCTCGACCCCGCGATGCTGGGTGACAAGGCTGATCCCTTTGCCACTCCTCTGGAAATCCTTCCCGAGTGGTACCTGTATCCGGTCTTCCAGATCCTGCGCGTGGTGCCCAACAAGCTGCTGGGTATCGCCCTGCAGACCATGATTCCTCTGGGTCTGATGTTGGTGCCCTTCATCGAGAGCTTCAACAAGTTCCAGAACCCCTTCCGCCGTCCCGTGGCCATGGGTGCCTTCCTGTTCGGCACCGTGTTCACCATCTACCTGGGCATTGGCGCTGCTCTGCCGATCGACAAGTCCCTGACCCTCGGCCTGTTCTGATTCGGATCTGAATTTCTGCAGCTCAAAAGCCTCGGCAGAACGCCGGGGCTTTTTTGTGTCTGGACTCAGGGCGTGTTGATGTCGAGCATCCCGACGTCTTCGGTCTTGACCCGGAGGAGGTGGTGCAGGAGCAGGAAGCCGACGATGGTCCAGGTCTGATAGGTCCGGGCCTGTTGGCCGACCCAGGTGCCCGTGGGGCCATCGAAGTACTCAGCCCACTGCTGTCTGGGCAGCTGGTTGAGCTGCATCCAATAGCACTCTTCGAGCATGGCCTGCATCTGTCCCATCAGCAGAACATCGGCGGTGGGATAGAGCTGCTGATGCAGAAGGACGGCTCCGCCCAGGTACCAGAGCAGGCTCGGCCAGTGGCCGCCGTTGTGATAACTCCAGGGCCAGTTCTTCGGGTCCGATCCAGTTTTTTCGGACCACTTGTCGCCTTCGAGTGGCGGATGGCAGATGCGCATGGGCATCTGCGCCATCAGGGCATCGCGGTTGTGCAGAACGAGCCGGAAGAGGGCCCGTTGCTGGGGGGCGGTGATCAGTCCAAAGAGGCAGCCGAGGCAGTTACCGAGGCTGTAAAAGCGGAAGTCCGGTCTGCCGGTGCGCATGTTGCCGATCAGATAACCGCCCCGGTCTTCAAGCCAGTCCTGCAGCCAGGGGGGGATGACCTGGGGTTGGACGTTGAATTCGTTGAGGGACTGCTGCTCGCCGTATTGCTCGGTGGGTCGTCGCCGCAGGACCTGCATGGTTTTGCTGGTGACCCAGTAGTGCTTGAGCAGATAGCGGCGCAGGTCGTACTTCCACTGCTTGGTCAGGACGAGGCGTTGCTCGAGCAAGCGGCTGTTGTGGCTTTGCTGGGCCAGGTCCATGAGTTGGCAGCAGCAACCGAGGCAGCCATAGAGCAGGACTTCGACCTCAAGCGGTGCCCCCCAGACGTCCATGGGGCGGTCAATCATGAAGGAGCAGTCCGGCACGAAGAGCACCGGAGTGCCCTCAAAGGTGGGGTGCAGGACGAGATCGAGCAGGAGCTGGATGCCGCGCTGGACTTTCTGGCTGGAGCCGAACTCGTAGTCCTTGCTGCGTTTGACGTAGAGCCAGCAGAGGACGGGCCACCAGAGACTGGCGTCAACGCTGGTGATGCGGCCAATGGAGCGTTGCCCATAGTCGGCGAGGAGCTCATCCCCCTGTTCGACAAAGCTGGTGGGGAAGACGCCGCGGGTCTGGTAAGTGCTGCTCTGCAGCTCTAGGGAGATATCGAGGAAGTTCCGAACGATCTGGTAGCGGCCCTTCAGCAGCAGGTAGAGCATCACGGGAACGTTGTCCCGCAGGAAGACCTCGCCGTAGTTCAGGGCTTCATCCACACCGCCGGGGTGGGAGAGGGCCGCGACGGATCCAACGAGCTCGCCGCGAATCCGCACGAGGGTGCGCTCGAAATGCTCCTCGGCGGCAGCAACAACCGCTTCTTCGCGGGAGCTGGGTCTGACGCGAAGTCGCTCCTGGCTGAATTGCTTGGCCAAGACTGGCCTCCCGCTCGTCGCCTCTCTTGTCAAACCCTAGAAATGTTCTGGGGCTTCGTCAGCCATGGACAGAGCACTTGACCCCAGAGGGGCCGATGGTGTTATGGTTATGTGCTGCGAGCAAACCGAAAGGCGAGTGAGCAGCGAACTGGAACCCGAGGTGACTTGGTGATGTAGGTTCGATCGGCGGCAGCGATGCCGCTGGTGAACTGAAAGCCGAGGGAACTCGGTGATGTAAGTTCAACAAGCGGTCGCGAGGCCGCGGACCGAGAGCCCGAAAGACCTGAGAGGGTCGAGCTGAGAAGCGTGTGGCGATCGGAGCACCTGGACAACTGAACGTTTAGGAACTGACGCTTTCACTGCGTTAGTCGCGAGCTGAGGCTGAGAGGCTGAGGTGAGTGGTTAACGAAGATGCAGTGAGGGTGTGAGGTCCCGTCAAAAGTTTTTTAGTTGTGGAAGCTTGTTGCTTGCACGATCTGTCGACTCTCACGGTTGACGGTTGTGTCGGTGTGCAGCAAGTGGAGCAACGACCGGATCTGAGATCCTGGAAAGTCTGAACGAAAGAGATTTTGTTTTGCACTCTTTGAACGCTTCTGTCAGAGGAAGTGGCATCAACTGCGACCGTGCGCCAGCGCGAGTTGTGGGTGAGGCAAGTCAAATTGAGATCACGAAAGTGATCAATAGGATTTGATCTACAACGGAGAGTTTGATCCTGGCTCAGGATGAACGCTGGCGGCGTGCTTAACACATGCAAGTCGAACGAACCTTCGGGTTAGTGGCGGACGGGTGAGTAACGCGTGAGAATCTGCCCTCAGGAGGGGGATAACGGTTGGAAACGACCGCTAATACCCCATATGCCGAGAGGTGAAATGAATTTCGCCTGAGGATGAGCTCGCGTCTGATTAGTTAGTTGGTGGGGTAATGGCCTACCAAGACATCGATCAGTAGCTGGTCTGAGAGGATGATCAGCCACACTGGGACTGAGACACGGCCCAGACTCCTACGGGAGGCAGCAGTGGGGAATTTTCCGCAATGGGCGAAAGCCTGACGGAGCAACGCCGCGTGAGGGATGAAGGCCTCTGGGCTGTAAACCTCTTTTATCAAGGAAGAAGATCTGACGGTACTTGATGAATAAGCCACGGCTAATTCCGTGCCAGCAGCCGCGGTAATACGGGAGTGGCAAGCGTTATCCGGAATTATTGGGCGTAAAGCGTCCGCAGGCGGTCTGTCAAGTCTGCTGTTAAAGCGTGGAGCTTAACTCCATTTCGGCAGTGGAAACTGACAGACTAGAGTGTGGTAGGGGCAGAGGGAATTCCCGGTGTAGCGGTGAAATGCGTAGATATCGGGAAGAACACCAGTGGCGAAGGCGCTCTGCTGGGCCATAACTGACGCTCATGGACGAAAGCCAGGGGAGCGAAAGGGATTAGATACCCCTGTAGTCCTGGCCGTAAACGATGAACACTAGGTGTCGGGGGAATCGACCCCCTCGGTGTCGTAGCCAACGCGTTAAGTGTTCCGCCTGGGGAGTACGCACGCAAGTGTGAAACTCAAAGGAATTGACGGGGGCCCGCACAAGCGGTGGAGTATGTGGTTTAATTCGATGCAACGCGAAGAACCTTACCAGGGTTTGACATCCTGCGAATCTCTTGGAAACGAGAGAGTGCCTTCGGGAACGCAGTGACAGGTGGTGCATGGCTGTCGTCAGCTCGTGTCGTGAGATGTTGGGTTAAGTCCCGCAACGAGCGCAACCCACGTCGTTAGTTGCCAGCATTTAGTTGGGCACTCTAGCGAGACCGCCGGTGATAAACCGGAGGAAGGTGTGGATGACGTCAAGTCATCATGCCCCTTACATCCTGGGCTACACACGTACTACAATGCTACGGACAAAGGGCAGCAAACTCGCGAGAGCTAGCAAATCCCATAAACCGTGGCTCAGTTCAGATCGTAGGCTGCAACTCGCCTACGTGAAGGAGGAATCGCTAGTAATCGCAGGTCAGCATACTGCGGTGAATACGTTCCCGGGCCTTGTACACACCGCCCGTCACACCATGGAAGTTGGCCACGCCCGAAGCCGTTACTCCAACCCTTGTGGAGGAGGACGTCGAAGGTGGGGCTGATGACTGGGGTGAAGTCGTAACAAGGTAGCCGTACCGGAAGGTGCGGCTGGATCACCTCCTAACAGGGAGACAAACAACGATTTTGATGCCTGAGTACTTTTATTCTTAGGCCGAAATCCTGTCACCTTAGGTCGATCGGTACCTCAACTTCAATCCTGTGAGTCGTAAGGCTGCACAACGATTGATTTTTAGTTCCTAAACGTTGTCTAGGTCACCCCATAGAGGGTTCACTTCCTGGGCCATTAGCTCAGGTGGTTAGAGCGCACCCCTGATAAGGGTGAGGTCCCTGGTTCAAGTCCAGGATGGCCCATTCCAAAATCCAGTTTTGGATCATTTGGGGGTTTAGCTCAGTTGGTAGAGCGCCTGCTTTGCAAGCAGGATGTCAGCGGTTCGAGTCCGCTAACCTCCACTAACATATCTGAACTCCTAAGCCAGGAAGAGCTTCTGAGTTGGTGACTAGACGTTGTTCGCAGAGAATCCACTGGTTGAACCAGATGTATTCAGCCTCAGCTCATTGCTGATTCATGATTGAGTCAAGATTGAGCTGATGCTGAATTCACTCTCGAAAGAGAGAGGATTTAGCAGAACCTTGACAACTGCATAGGTGAGTCTGGAAAGACAAAAGCATCTCATAGAGATCAGAGCATTGTTCACCGCAAGGTGAATGGTGACCTGATAATTCTATTTTTGAGAGCCGAGACCTTCTAGCGTTCTTCCCAATCCGCCGAGGAGCGGGGAGTTTGATCCTTTTTTCTAACTGATCGAGAAGCAGAGCAATCTGATCTTTGGTTAAGAGAAAACTGAGAGAATGGGCCTCAACAGCCTGAAGCGTTAGGAGGATTAATTGGTCAAGCTACAAAGGGCTCACGGTGGATACCTTGGCACACAGAGGCGATGAAGGACGTGTTTACCTGCGATAAGTCTCGGGGAGCTGGAAAAACGCTTTGATCCGGGAATTTCCGAATGGGGCAACCCCTAGAACGGCCAGCTGAATCTATAGGCTGGCGCGAGCCAACCCAGCGAACTGAAACATCTTAGTAGCTGGAGGAAAGGAAAGTAAAAACGACTCCCTAAGTAGCGGCGAGCGAACGGGGAAGAGCCTAAACCGATAGTTTCGACTATCGGGGTTGTGGGACAGCAACGTGTATCAGGGAGGTTAGAAGAAGCGTTTGAATGGCGCGCCACAGAGGGTGAAAGCCCCGTATTCGAAAACTGAACTGAGCTAGCTGTATCCCGAGTAGCACGGAGCACGTGGAATTCCGTGTGAATCAGCGAGGACCACCTCGTAAGGCTAAGTACTCCTGTGTGACCGATAGCGCAACAGTACCGCGAGGGAAAGGTGAAAAGAACCCCGGGAGGGGAGTGAAATAGAACATGAAACCGTGAGCTTACAAGCAATGGGAGCCCTACTCATAGGGTGACCGTGTGCCTGTTGAAGAATGAGCCGGCGACTTATAGGCACTGGCAGGTTAAACCGGAAATGGTGGAGCCATAGCGAAAGCGAGTCTGAATAGGGCGATTGTCGGTGTTTATAGACCCGAACCCGGGTGATCTAACCATGGCCAGGATGAAGCTTGGGTGATACCAAGTGGAGGTCCGAACCGACTGATGTTGAAAAATCAGCGGATGAGCTGTGGTTAGGGGTGAAATGCCAATCGAACCCGGAGCTAGCTGGTTCTCCCCGAAATACGTTGAGGCGTAGCGTCTAGTGCTCCAGCAGGGGGGTAAAGCCACCGTTTCGGTGCGGGCTGCGAGAGCGGTACCAAATCGAGACGAACTCTGAATACCCTGTGTGTAACTAGGCAGTCAGACTGTGGGGGATAAGCTCCATGGTCGAAAGGGAAACAGCCCAGACCGCCAGCTAAGGTCCCCAAATCAACACTAAGTGATAAAGGAGGTGGGATTGCCGAGACAACCAGGAGGTTTGCCTAGAAGCAGCCATCCTCAAAGGAGTGCGTAATAGCTCACTGGTCGAGCGATCCTGCGCCGAAAATGAACGGGGCTAAGTGTTGTACCGAAGCTGCGGATTAAACTTGTTTAATGGTAGGGGAGCGTTCTATGTGGGGTGAAGCGTTAGCGTAAGCGGGCGTGGACTGCATAGAAGTGAGAATGTCGGCTTGAGTAGCGAAAAAATGGGTGAGAATCCCATTCCCCGAAACCCTAAGGGTTCCTCCGGCAGGCTCGTCCGCGGAGGGTTAGTCAGGACCTAAGGCGAGGCCGAAAGGCGTAGTCGATGGATAACAGGTCAACATTCCTGTACTGATCATGTTTTGGGAAGGAGGACGGAGAAGGCTAGCCAATCCGGATGTTGGTTACCGGTCCAAGCGTTCGAGGCGTTGAGAGCTGGCGAAAACAGCTTGAGCTGAGGCGTGAGTGCGAGCTGCTACGGCAGCGAAGTTGGTGACGTCAAGCTTCCAAGAAAAGCCCTATACCCGTTAAGGCATGATTACCTGTACCCGAAACCGACACAGGTGGGGTGGTAGAGAATACCGAGGGGCGCGAGGTAACTCTCTCTAAGGAACTCGGCAAAATGACCCCGTAACTTCGGGAGAAGGGGTGCCAGCGCGAGCTGGTCGCAGTGAATAGGCCCAGGCGACTGTTTACCAAAAACACAGGTCTCCGCTAAGTCGCAAGACGATGTATGGGGGCTGACGCCTGCCCAGTGCCGGAAGGTTAAAGAAGTTGGTCAGCGCAAGCGAAGCTAACGACTGAAGCCCCGGTGAACGGCGGCCGTAACTATAACGGTCCTAAGGTAGCGAAATTCCTTGTCGGGTAAGTTCCGACCCGCACGAAAGGCGTAACGATCTGGGCGCTGTCTCGGAGAGAGGCTCGGCGAAATAGAATTGTCTGTGAAGATGCGGACTACGTGCACCCGGACAGAAAGACCCTATGAAGCTTTACTGTAGCTTGGTATTGTGCTCGGGCTCGCAATGCGCAGGATAGGTGGGAGGCTTTGATCCATTGCTTGTGGGTGATGGTGAGCCACTGGTGAGATACCACTCTTTGCGAGCTAGGGTTCTAACGGTTACCCGTTATCCGGGAACCGGACAGTATCTGGTGGGCAGTTTGACTGGGGCGGTCGCCTCCTAAAAGGTAACGGAGGCGCGCAAAGGTTCCCTCAGGCTGGTTGGAAATCAGCCGACGAGTGCAAAAGCAGAAGGGAGCTTGACTGTGAGACCTACAAGTCGAACAGGTACGAAAGTAGGCTTTAGTGATCCGACGGTTCTGAGTGGAAGGGCCGTCGCTCAACGGATAAAAGTTACTCTAGGGATAACAGGCTGATCTCCCCCAAGAGTTCACATCGACGGGGAGGTTTGGCACCTCGATGTCGGCTCATCGCAACCTGGGGCTGAAGTCGGTCCCAAGGGTTGGGCTGTTCGCCCATTAAAGCGGTACGCGAGCTGGGTTCAGAACGTCGTGAGACAGTTCGGTCCATATCCGGTGCATGCGCAGGAATATTGAGAGGATTTCTCCCTAGTACGAGAGGACCGGGAGGAACGCACCTCTGGTGTACCAGTTATCGTGCCAACGGTAAACGCTGGGTAGCCATGTGCGGAGTGGATAACCGCTGAAAGCATCTAAGTGGGAAGCCCACCTCAAGATGAGTATTCCCATGGCTTAAGCCAGTAAGGTCACGGGCAGAACACCCGTTGATAGGCTCTATGTGGAAGCGCAGTAATGCGTGAAGCAGAGGAGTACTAATAGACCGAGGGCTTGACCAAATCTCATCTCTCAAAACACAATGATCGCAAGGTCAATGTGGAGAGCTTTTGAATTACAGAGCGACAACCTCAAGCAAGCGAAAGCAAGCATGAGAGTTGTTCGTAACCTATGCAGTTCTCAGGGTTCACCTGAGAGCGAATATCTATCCTGGTGTCCATGGCGCAGTGGAACCACTCCGATCCATCTCGAACTCGGCTGTGAAACGCTGTAGCGCCGACGATATTTGGGGGGTAGCCCCCTGAGAAAATAGGTCGATGCCAGGTAAAACATTCGCTCCACTAACTCAATCCATGCCGCTCTCTTCTGAAGATGAGAGCCATGGGTTGAGGCGAGAAAGCCACCCCTTAAGGGTGGCTTTTTTGTTGGCTTGAAATAGCGGCTCGGGAATCCTGGGTGCTGGACGTGGTGGCCAGGCTCCGTCCCGATGGGGCGACCGAGGCTGAGGCCTATTGTTGATTCAGGCCAAGTGATTGTGCAGGTGTTGGTGGGTTCGCGTCGCTGGCGCGCCATTGTGAAGCCGTTCTGGAAGGCCTACCGCCTCTGGGATCGAGAAGATTGTGTCGATCTCAGCGCGGCATTCGCGTATCACAGTCTTCAATCCTTCTTCCCGATTCTTCTGATTGCCTTGGGTGTGGCCGGGCTTGTTCTGGGCCGGATGGATGGTCTGGCTGATCAGGTCATCGCCTTTGCAGATCAGTTTTTGCCGCCTTCGGCTCTGCCCTTGGTGAGTACGACGCTGCTACGTCTCTATAAACAGGGCACCGGCGCGGGCTTGATTGGTGTCATCTTCTTGGTGATTTCTTCGACGAACGCTTATCTCAGCCTCCAGCGCGGCGCGGACCGGCTTTGGGGATTTCGTCCAATCCTGACTCCACCGGAGAACTGGAAAAAGCCGGTTTGGAAGTTTATTCGCAACCGTATTGAGTCACTCATTGTTGTTGTTCTGATCGGCTTCTTTGTCGTCCTTGACCAGCTCACAACGAACCTGCGTTTGCTCAAGCCGGGGAGCTGGCGTTCGCTCTTGGAGAGTTGGTTGCCCGAGCAATTGCACCTCTGGGCGCCTGTGCCGCTGCTGGTGGATTTGGGGATCAGCGTTCTGATCAGTTGCTCGTTGGCGTTCGTCCTGCTGGCGTTCATGCCGACCCGGCGGGTGCCGTTGCGGCCTCTGGTTCCTGGCGCGCTTCTGATCGGCACAGCCCTCACCGGGCTCAACCTGGCCCTGGGGCGAAGCCTGATCTCCCTGGGTGCGCGCTTCCAGGCCTACGGCGTGATCGGTGGTGTCCTCGTCCTGAGTCTCTGGGTCTGGCTGGTGGCACTCGTTGTCTATTACGGCATGGCCCTCAGCGTGGTCTGCAGCAAGCGCCGCGAGCTTTCGGCAGGATGATGAGCGTGCGGCGGCTCTGTTCCCTCTAGGCGATGCAACGTCCGATTCCTTGGCTCTGGATCTCGCTGATCGGCGTGCTCTTGATCGCTCCAGGCTTGGCCGGTCGTCTGTTCGTGGATGTGCTCGAGGGCATCACCCTGCTGCTCGTCTTTGGTCCGCTCGTGCTCGGTGGGGCCGGATTTTTGGCCTGGCAGTGGTTCAAGCGCCGCCTTGTGACCTGTCCGGCCTGCGGCACCCCAAGCGTCGGTTCCGCACTCTGTCCGGCCTGCGGCGCTGACCTCAGCCAGGTGCGTCCCGCTGGCTCAGCGGCCAAACCCGTCGATGCCCCCGCCAGTGATGCGGTGGTCGACGTTCAAGTGCAGGACGTCACGGACCAGTAGTCAGCCTTCCGCCGTTCGTGCCATTTCGGCCAGACGGCGCTCTCGCAGGAACAGAAAGAAGGGGGCCGCGAAGGCAAAGGCGATCGTGCCGGCACTGAGCAGCACGATCCACAGATGGCGCATCTGCAGGCGACGGCTCTCGACAATCATCCAGACCGTGATCGCCGACGCACCCACGAGCAAGTCACGGGAGAGGGATTCCGCGGCCGGATTGGCATTCGCTAAGGCGATGAACTGGGCCAGGTCAAAGCTCGCGCCGTACTGCCGCATGAACTCCAGGTTGGAGAGCCAGGGCAGCACGCCCCCCGCCACCGCCAGGGCGAGATAAACCCAGGCCAGCCAGGGTTGCTGCACGGGTTTGGCGGTCATCGCGGTCTCTAGGAGCTCAGTGCCTCCCATTCGACCACTTCCTGGGCGACCTGCTCGAGGACGACTTGGCAGCGGGCCGCATAGGCCTCGGCCCGGCGGTAGAGCCCGGCCATCTCTTCCACCTCCAACTCCGCCGATTGCAACTTGGCCAGGGTGAGCTCCAGTGCGGTGTTGGCCTCCTGGTAGCTCAGCTGGTCGACCTCCTTCTGCCACTGCTCGGCCTCAGCCGCCTTGCTCTTGCTGGCCGTCTTTCTGCGTTTGGGCTGGGGTTTGCTCTCGGTCATCGCATCAGGGTTGGGCGCTCACCTGCTCCACCACCGCCTCGATCTTGCCGTCTACCAGTTCCAGGCGGAGCGCATCTCCCTTTTGGCTCTGGCTAACGGAACGCAGCAGGGAGCCGTCGGCCTTGCGCACCAAGGAGAAGCCGCGCCTGAGCAGCCGTTGCGGCGAGAGGGCTTCGAGCAACTGCAACCGTTGCTTCAGCCGGCTGCGCTCCTGCTCCAGCAGCCGCATGGGGTGGCATTGGTTCAGCCTCTGGCGCTGGAGTTCAAGACGTTGCTGTCCCTGCTGGAGGCGATGCAGCATCAGTTGCCGCACGATGGCCAGACGGTGCTGGAGTCCCTGGGCCAGGGCCTCGCGGTCCGGCAGCAGGGCCACGATCGCCGCCGTTGGGGTCGCCGCCCGGTAGTCCGCCACCAGATCCGCCACGGTCGTGTCGTCCTCGTGGCCCAGGCCGGTCACCACCGGGATCGGACTGGCCGCCAGATCCCGGGCCAGGTCCTCGTCATCGAAGACCGCAAGGTCTTCCCGGCTGCCGCCCCCCCGGGCGAGGACGATCGCTTCAATCTGCGCGTCGGCGCTGCGTTCGATCACCTCGGCCAGGCGCTCTCGAATGGTGCCGGCCACCATCCCCTGCACGGGGATCGGGACGACGTGGACCGTGGTCGCCGGCCAGCGCTCCTGGGCTGTACGCAGCATGTCCGCCAGGGCGGAGCTGGGCACGCTCGTCATCAGGGCAATCGCCGCTGGCATCTCCGGCAGGGCCCGCTTGCGCTCGGCCGCCAAGAGGCCCTCCGGCTCCAGCACGGCGCAGACCCGCTCGAACTGCCGCAGCACCGCGCTCAGGGCTGGCCGGATGTCCAGGATCTGAACGCAGAGGTTGGCGCGGCTGGCCCAGAAGTTCAGCTTGCCGACCACGAGCACCCCATCCCCTTCGCGGGGCTGGTAGCTCAGGCGCTCCCGCTGGGATGACCAGACCACCCCAGAGATCGACGCCGATTCATCAACCAGGGTCAGCCAGAGGTGGCCCTTTTTCAGCTGCGGCCGTGAAACGGTGGCCTCGAGCAGAAAGCGGGGCGCAAAGCCGCGCTCGAGCAGCGATCCAATCGCTTGGTTCAGTTCCGCGACGCTGTAACGCGGGATGCCGGAGTCGCTCTTCAACACGGGCTCAGGCGCGAGGGAGCATCAACGCTCGAGTTGGCGGTAGCAGCTCCACCAGTAGAGGCAGACGAGGGCGCCGACCACGCTGAGGCCCAGGCCAATCGGGTTCTGAAGGTTGAACAGGGCAATGGTGGTCAGCACCAGAGCCGAGCTGAGCAGGCGGGCACCGTCGCGTCGATTTTTGGCGTAGAAGCGGGCCAGGACTCTGCAGATCGCACAACCGCAGCCAGTTTGGCCCACCGATAGCGTTGGCGCGCCTTTGCCCGCGTGCCTTGTGACGTCCCCTCGAGCGCGTCTGCAAAGTCAGCTCTCTGCGCCGCTGCCGGAGCGCCCGGAGCTGGTCCTGGTCACGGATCTCGATGGCACCCTGCTGGGGGGACCCAGTGAGGAGCGCCGGGCCTTCTATCGCTGGCTGGCCGAGCAACGGGAGCGCGTCCTCCATGTCTTCTGCACCGGCAGGGATCTGGGGGCCATCGCCCAGGTGCTGAGCGTGGACGAACCGTTGGGGCTGGCCGCACCCCACCTCGTTATTGGTGACGTGGGTTGCACCGTGGCCTGCGGTTCTTCGCTGCTGCCGGTGCCCCTGGCGGTCGATCCGATTGAGCAGCGCTGGCAAGCCCTTGAACCGCGCCTCCGGACTCTCTTGGCTGGGCAGCCCGGGCTGGAGCTGCAGCCGATGAGCTCCAATCGCCGCCTGGCCTTCTATGTCGATCTCGAGCAGTTCAACCAGGACCTGATCCCCGTCATTGAGGCCGAGGGGGCCACGGTGGTGCTCTCTGACAACCGATATTTCGATGTGCTCCCCGGCGGGGTGAACAAGGGAACCACCCTGCTCTCGCTGCTGGAGTGGCTGGAGGCCGATCACGCCACGGTGGTGACCGCGGGGGACACCCTCAACGATCTGGCGATGTTTGAAACCGGCCTCAAAGGGGTCATGGTCGGCAATGCCGAACCGGCCTTGGTGGAGCAGTTGCCCCGTCTCTCGGGCGTCTATTACGCCCAAGGCCACGGCTGCCAGGGCATTGCCGAGGGGCTGCGCCACTTTGGCTTTGGCCACCTCTGGGCCGCCTAGCGCTGCTGCTGCTCCAGGCGTTTCTTGGTGAGGGCCGTCGCCTGTGCATTGGCCGGATCCTCGGGCCAGGGATGGCGGGGGTAGCGGCCCCGTAGCTCCCGCCGGACGTCCTTGTAGGCCCCGTTCCAGAACCCGGCGAGGTCCTGGGTGATCGCGGCGGGCCGACCGGCTGGCGAGAGCAGCTGCACCGTCACTGGAAGGCGTCCGCGTAGCACCGTGGGGGTGTTGGCGGAACCAAAGAGCTCCTGCAGCTTCACGGCGAGCACCGGGGTCCCGTCCGTGTAATCCAGGCTGGCCTCGCGGCCGGAGGGAATCGCCAAGCGCGTCGGCAGCAGGGTCTCCAGCTCCTGCCGCAGGGACCAGTCCAGGCCACTCCAGAGGGCCTCGCAGAGGTTGAGGTCCTGCAGGTCTTGGCGTGAGCGCAGGCCGTCCAATTGATCCCCCAGCCAGCGTTCGGGATCCGCCAGGAGGGCCGCATCGCTGCGGTCGAGCCAGGGTGCGCCCAGTTCCCGGTGGGCCAGGCAGAGCCGCTGCTGCAATTGCCGTGCGGCCTTGTTCCAGGGCAGGGCTTCCAGCCCCAGATCGGCCAGGCCCTCCAACAGGGCGGCCCGCAGCGCGTCAGCGGGGGGATCCCGCAGGGGGTGGCGCTCCAGGGTGAGGGCCCCCAGTTGCAGGCACTCCTCGGCTTTGACCCTCCCTTGGGCCGGATCCCAGCTCACTGCCTGCCGGCGTTCGCCCTGCTCCTGCGCCAGCTGCTCGAGGCTGCTTTTGGGAAGGGCCAGGGCCAGTTGAATCCGGCAGTCGCTGCCGCCGCCATCGGCATGGGCAATGGCCAGGGCCTCGCTGCCCCAGAGGGGGTCGCCGGGATGGAGCTCCGCCCCACGGCCCGATCGGAGCTGGTAGCGGCCGGGCGTACCGGGGCGCTGCAGGCTGACCCGCTCGGGGTAGGCATGGGCAATCAGCTCCGCGCAGAGGACGGCCTCATGGCCAGGCGTTTCCGGTTGGGGCTGAGGGGAGCCCGTCTTCATGCCCTTGAGCTGGCGCTCCAGTTGGGCCTGCAGCTGTTGGATGGTGCGGCGGCGATGGTCGCGGCCGTTCTGCCGCAGCCAATCCAACCGGCGCAGCAGGTCGCAGCCGGCCTCGTCGAGCCGCAACGGGTCCCGTTCGCTGAGTAGGGCCGCCAGGGCACAGCCCAGGCTGGGGACACCCAGGTCCCGCGACTGCAGTAGCACCTGTCCCAGGCGGGGATGCACCCCGAGTTGGCTGAGTTGACGGCCATGGGCGCTGAGTTGCCCCGCCCCGTTCAGGGCCCCCAGCTGCCGCAGCAGCTCTTGTCCCTCCAGCAGGTGGGGGCGTGGGGGCGGCTCCAGCCAGGGCAGCTCTTCGCCCAGGCCCGCGCCCCATTGGGCCAGTTGCAGCACCAGCGGGGCCGGGTCGGCCTCCAGCAGGGCCGGTGGATCAAAGGCCGGGCGCCGCTGCTGCTCGGCCGGGCTCCCGAGGCGAATCGCCCGCCCCGGCCCCAGGCGTCCGGCCCGTCCGGCCCGTTGTTCGGCGCTGGCCTGGCTGGCGGGCAGGGTGACCAGGCTCTCCATGCCGCTGGCGGGATCAAAGCGGCTGCGGCGGCTGAAGCCGCTGTCGATGACCAGGGTCACCCCCGCAATCGTCAAAGAGCTTTCGGCAATGGCCGTCGCCAGCACCACCTTCCCTGCTGGGCCGCGGCTGGCTTGGATCGCCCGACTTTGCTCACCCAACGGCAAGTTGCCGTGCAGCGGGCAGATCTCCAGGTCTTCTGACCAGCGGGTGCTCGCGATCGCCTCTTGGCACTGCTGAATCTGGCGTTGCCCCGGCAGGAAGACCAGGACCGTTTCATGGTCGTGGCGTTGGTCGAGCCACTGGGCTTCCAGGGCCCGCACCACTTGGGCCGCCAGGGTCTCGCGCTCCCGGGCCGGTTGGTGCTGGACGGCCACCGGGAAGCACCGCCCTTCGCTGGTGAGCAGCGCCGCCTCCGGGAGTTGTTCGCGCAGGGGCTGGAGGTTCAGCGTCGCCGACATCACCAGGAGGCGCACCTCTGGGGCAATCAGCGTGCGGGCCTCCCGCAGTAGGGCCAGGGCGAGGTCCGCCTCGCTGCGGCGCTCGTGGAATTCATCGAAGATCACGCAGGCCACCCCCTCCAGGCTGGGGTCGGCCTGCAGTTGCCTCAGGAAGAGGCCGTCGGTCATGACCTCAACCCGAGTCGCCGCCGTCACGCGGCTTTCAAGGCGAACCCGATAGCCGACCCGGTCGCCGACCTCCTCCCCCAGGCTGCTGGCCAGGCGCTCGGCCGCGGCTTTGGCGGCCAAGCGACGCGGCTCGAGCATCAAGATGCTGCCGCTCTCCGGCGGCAACGCCTCGAGCAGCGCTAGGGGAACGCCCGTGGTTTTGCCGGCCCCTGGCGGAGCCTGCAGGAGCAAGGTGCCGCCTGGCCCGAGCTGCTGCACCAGGTCAGGCAGCAGCGGCTCAATCGGAAGCGGCACGGTGGCTGGTTCGGGGCTCAGCGCACGTGGCGCGCGCCATCAACCGGGTGATAGAGCTCGCCAGTCAGTTCCTCGTAAACGATGGCCGGCAGACCGGTCTCGAACATCGTTTGCAGGGCTTCCTTGAGATAGGGGTTCCAGCCGCCGGTGTTCACCTTGCCGTGACGCACCGTCCAATCCCAGGTGCCTTGAAGATCGCGGGGGATCCGCCCCTCGCGGTCGCGGCGGGCCACGAGGTCCTGGGACTCAACCAGGCCCACCAGGATGGGGTCCTTGCCGTAGGCAGGAGTCAGGATCAGTTCGAGTCGAACGGGATCCTCTTTCACCAACTTGAGCTGGAAGCGCGGGGGCAGCTTGATGGCCTTGAGCACAGCAGCCACGATCCGGGTTCTTTGCTCCACTCGGCCTCCGCCAATGTTCACAAGCACCCACTGGTTGTACCAGCTGGAGGGTCCAAGCGGGCTGCCTGGGGGTCGTTCAACCAGGCGGGCTAGTCGTCGTCCTCGCCAAAACGAACCGTCAGCAGGTCGTCTTGGGTGAGTTGCCCGTCCTGATCCAGGAGTTCGGGATGAATGGTCAACCGGCCGGTGCGATCGCCTTGGGGGGTGCGGTCTTGATCGCCGGGGCGCGGCACCGCCGAGTAACCGCGGGCCATGATCCGGAAGGCCTGCCAGAGCAGGCCGATGAAACAGGCGCCATAGACCAGCGGCAGCAGCTTGCTGGCGACCAAACCGAGATCAGGTGTGGTGGCGAGCATGAACCAGCCAGGCGCACGATCCGACCATCATCGCGTGCGCCCCGGTGGTTGCGCGCTTTGAAGCGTTCTGCTTACGGTTTCGCAGATTTGCTCGAGATCGGATGGCTGGCGTAGCGGCACGGATGGCCGGCCTTCTGCTGGCGAGCAGCGGTGGTGCGCTCTTGGCGGGTCTGCCGCCGGTGTCGGCCCAAAGCGCCCCCGCCCCGGCGATCACACGCCAATCCTTTGTGGCCGAGGCGGTCAAGCGCACCGGTCCGGCGGTGGTCACGATCGACACGGAGCGTACCGTCGTGGTCCCCGGCGGGGCCCTGGTGTCCCCTTTCCCGTTCAACGACCCCAGGCTGCGGCAGTTCTTCGGTCTGCCGCCCGGGGGCGGCACGACCCGCATTCCGCCCTCCCAGCGGACCGAGCGGGGCCAGGGCAGCGGGGTGCTTTACGACGCCTCCGGCCTGCTGCTCACCAATGCCCACGTTGTGGAGGGCAGCACGCGCGTCATGGTGGGCCTCCCCGACGGCCGCCGCGTCGAGGGGAAGGTGGTGGGCAGTGACGACGTCACCGATCTGGCGGTGGTGCGCCTGAGCGGACCGGGTCCCTGGCCCGTGGCCGCCCTGGGCGATTCCGATGCCCTGCAGGTGGGGGAGTGGGTCATCGCCGTGGGCAATCCCTTTGGACTGGATCAGACCGTCACCTTCGGGATCGTCAGCAGCCTCAACCGCAACGCGGCGGCCTTGGGGATCACCGATAAGCGTCTGCAACTGATTCAGACGGATGCGGCCATTAACCCCGGCAATTCCGGTGGTCCGTTGCTGAACGCCGACGGCGAGGTGATTGGCATCAACACCCTGGTGCGCTCCGGACCTGGGGCGGGCCTGGGCTTTGCTATTCCGGTGAATCAGGCCCGTTCGGTGGCCGAGCAATTGGTCACCAGTGGCAAGGTCAGCCACGCGATGGTTGGGGTCGCCCTTGAGCCGGTGCGCAATGGCTCAGGAGCGAAGGTGCGCAGCGTGATGCCTGCTGGACCCGCTGCCCGGGCTGGGGTGCAGGCTGGCGATGTGATCGTGGCCGCGGCGGGACAGGCGGTGGCGGATCCGGCGGCCCTGATTCAGGTGGTCAGTCGCCATGGCGTTGGGCGCCCCTTGCGGCTTGAGCTGGAGCGGGATGGTCGAACCCTGGAGGTCAGCGTGACCCCCGTTGAGCTCTCGACCTTGATGAAGCGCTAGGGCTTCATTGCTGCTCGCGCAGAACCTCGACGCATTGGGTGACGCATTCGCCGTCATCCACCGAGCAGGCCGTGATGCATTCGAAGTAGCTGCTCACCGGGTCGCTCTCGTTGCGCACTGGAGCGGAGCCGTAGCTGGAGCTGAAGGCCGATGGAGTGGTGTTGAACAGGGGGTCCATGGCCGGCTCTCGAATGGTCCCTAACAGCCTATGCACAAGTTGTCGATAACCCCTAGAAGAATGAGTCATCTTGCCTAGGGCAATGTGAAGTTTATGCGTTAGGTATTTATTCGATCTTGCCTGTAATTTTGCCGGCTTTTTCCTGTCAGGCAGCGGACTTTCGGGCTGCCTCCTTGGCTTTTTGTTTGTCGCGTTTGGCCTTGCGCTTGGCCTCTTGTTCGGCGGCCTCCAGGGCGGCTTGGGTGGCGGCGGCCTCCTCGGCTTTCTTCTCGCGGTAGTAGGCGTAATCGCCGCGATAGACCACCAGTTCGCCGTCGCGGATTTCGACGATCTTGTTGGCGACCTGGGAGACGAAATAACGGTCGTGGCTGACCACCAGGGCCGCCCCTTCGTAGTCCCGCAGGGCGTTCTCCAGCATCTCCTTCGCGGGGATGTCGAGGTGGTTCGTCGGCTCATCCAGCACCAGCAGATTGCAGGGGCTGAGCAGCATCAGGGCCAGGGCCAGGCGGGCCTTCTCGCCGCCGCTGAGCTTGCCGACCTCTTTGAAGACGGCGTCATTGCTGAAGCAGAAGCTGCCCAGCAGGGAGCGCACCTGGGTTTGGGTCCAGTCCGGCACGGCCTCGAACATGGTGTCGATCACCGTTTTGCTCAGATCCAAGGCTTCGGCTTGGTTCTGCTCGAAGTAGCTGGCGATCACGTTGTGCTCCCCCAGCGCGGCTGAGCCCTCCTCGGGGGTCTCGATGCCCATGACCAGCCGCAGCAGGGTCGATTTCCCGGCCCCATTGGGGCCGACAAAGGCAATCCGATCGCCCCGTTCAATTTCGAGGTTCGCCCCCAAAAAGAGGATCTGCTCGCCGTAGCTGTGGGTCAGGTCCTTGATCTCAGCGATCAGCCGTCCGCTGCGCGGCGCGGGCGGGAACTGGAAGCGTGGACCGCTGACGCTCTCGATGGGGGCCTCGATCCGCTCCACCTTGTCGAGCAGCTTCTCGCGGCTCTTGGCCTGGGTGGATCGGGTGGCGCTGGCGCGGAAGCGGTCGATGTAGGCCTGTTGGGTGGCGAGTTCCTTCTGTTGCCGCTCAAAGGCCGCCTGGCCGGCTTCCCGCTCCAGCGCCTTCTGCTCGAGGTGGTTGCTGTAGTTGCCCAGGTAGCTGCGGGAGACGCCCCGTTCGGTCTCGACGATTTGGTTGCAGACCCGATCGAGGAAGGCCCGGTCATGGCTGATGACCACCAGGGGACAGGTCTGGCCGATCAGGTAGTCCTCGAGCCATTGGATCGTCTCGACGTCCAGGTGGTTCGTCGGTTCGTCCAGCAGCAGCAGGTCGGGTTCTTGGAGGAGCACCTTGCCCAGGGCAATCCGCATCTGCCAGCCGCCCGAGTAGTCCGCCACGAGCTGCTCGGCCCCCTCCGGGGTGAAGCCGATGGTGGGCAGCAGCTTGTCGATGCGGGCATCGAGCTCATAGCCATGGAGGCCCTCAAAGCGGCTTTGCAGCCGGCCGAGTTCATGGATCAGCTCGTCGAGGTGATCGGGGTCGCTCGCGGCCTTCTCGGAGGCCATCTCCTCTTCCACCTGGCGCTGGCGGTTGAGCACCTGTGCGGCCTCGCCGAAGGCCTGGAAGAGCTCCTGACGCACCGTGCGCGTCAGATCGACGTCAAATTCCTGTTGGAGGTAAACGATGCGGGGTTCCCCCTGCTTCACCACCTGCCCACTGCTGGGCTCCTCCAGACCAGAAATGATCCGCATCTGGGTGGATTTTCCGGCGCCATTCACGCCGACCAGGCCAATGCGGTCGCCGGCTTTCACCTCCCAGGTGACATCCCGGAGCACCTCGCCCGTGGGATAGATCTTGGAGACGCGTTCGAGGCGAAGCAAGGCGGTAGCGGTAGAGGGCGCCGGTTCGGGCTCACGCCCTGGGTCGTACCAGCATCATCTCCCTCCGGCCGATTCCGGTCCGATCAGCCCGGCAGACTGGAGCTTCCTGACTGCCTGGACCGCCATGGTCAAGCGACTCGAGCAGGTGGCGGCCCTGGTGGTGGCCGCAGGCCTCGCGATCGTCAGCTACTGGCTGTTTTTCAGTTGGATGGGCGAAGACCGCCGTCCCCAGCGCAACCGCTCAGAGTCCGCCGCGGGCCTTGAGCAGCCACTGCTTGGTGTCGGGATCCTCGACGCTCGCCAGGTGGGCTTTGACGTCGTCGCGACTGACGGGCAGCCCCCAGCTGGCTCCCAGTTCACAGATGCGACTGAGGGTGCCTGAGGGGTCCTGCAGGGCTTGCCGGAATAGCTCCTGGGTGAGGTCGTGGTCGCTGCGGATGCGCTCGTAGAGCGCGGGGGCATTGCCGGAACTCATCGATTCTTCGGCCGGTCCCTCTCACCTTATGGATGGCATCGCCTCTTGCCGATCCTTCGCGACGGAAGTTGATCTCAGGGCCGCTGGCCTGCCCGCCCCGGTGGATCTGCGCAGAGTCCAAGCACCGAGGGGCGGCGTGCTCCGGTGACCGAGGTCAGCGAGCCACTTACGCCCCGGGCGTGCCACCAGGTCAGCAGGGCAAAGGCCAAGGCCTCGCGATCGCTCTCGGCGATGCCAAGCTCCGCCAGGGGGCGCAGGCGCAGGCCGCGGCAGCGTCGCCGCAGTTCCGCCATCAAGGTGGCGTTGCGCACGCCTCCCCCCGCCACGAGCAGCTCCAAGGGGGGAGTCCCGTGCTGCAAATCCTGGGCGACCACCGCGGCGGTGAAGCCCGTCAAGGTGGCGAGGGCATCGGCGGGTTCGGCTGGATGGATCTCCCGCAGGCGGCGCTCGAGATCGGCGGCGCCAAAGAGCTCCCGGCCCGTCGATTTTGGGGGCCGGCCCTGGACGTAGGGCTCCTGCAGCCAGCGGCTGATCAGGACCTCATCGGCCTGGCCCTTGGCTGCCCAGGCCCCGCCCGCATCAAAGCTCTGGGCACCCTGGCTGAAGTGCCGCACCGCCAGGTCCAGCAGCGTGTTGGCGGGGCCGCAATCCCAGCCGAGCACCGCCGCGCCCCGCTCAGGCCCCGAGCCGGGCGGCAGCAGGGTCAAGTTGGCGATGCCTCCCAGGTTCAGCAGGGCCCGCCAGCCGCCAATGGGGGGAAGGAGGGCGGCATCCGCGGCCGGCACGAGCGGCGCCCCTTGGCCGCCCAGGGCGAGATCGGCGGCACGGAAATCAAAGACCACGGGCGTGTCCAGCCGGTGGGCCAAGCGCTGCGCATGCAGCAGTTGCCAGCTGTTCCCGGCCCGCTCAGGGCTGGGGGGACGGTGCCAGAGGGTCTGGCCATGGCAGCCCACCCGCTCAGCGCTGCCCTTCGGATCGCAAGCCAGGGCCGCCTCGGCCTGCACCTCGGTCAGGGCTTCGCCGAGTTCCAGTAGGTCCGCCGCCGTGGTGGGTTGCCCCTGGCCGACCGCCACGATCTGATCGCGCAAGCGGGCCGGGTAGGCCACCGAGGCTCGGCCGTGGATCTGCCAGTGGGGCCGGTGAACCGGTCCATGGAAGCTGGCGAGCACCCCATCAACGCCATCGGCGCTGGTGCCGCTCATCAGTCCCAAGACCCGCATCGCCCAGCAAAAAGCCCCCGGGAATTCTCCCGAGGGCCAGCGCCTCTGACGAGGGTTCAGCGACTCACTGTCACTTGTTGGGCTGCGGGGTCATGCGCAGGTAGGGCTTGATCTCGGTGACACCCTTGGGGAACTTGCTGCGGGCTTCGTCCGTGGGGATCGAAGGCACCACGACGCAGTCCTGACCGTCGGTCCAGTTCACCGGGGTGGCGACCTGGTGGTGGTCGGTGAGTTGCAGGGAGTCGATCACCCGCAGGATCTCGTTGAAGTTCCGGCCGGTGCTGGCGGGATAGGTGATCTGCAGGCGCAGCTTCTTGCTCGGGTCGATGATAAAGACCGAGCGCACCGTCAGGTTGTTGAGCGAATTGGGATGGATCATCCCGTAGAGATCGCTCACCTTCTTGTCCTCGTCGGCGAGGATCGGGTAGTCAACGGTGGTGTTCTGGACCTCGTTGATGTCGCAGATCCAGCCCTTGTGGCTCTCGGCGGAATCGACGCTCAGCGCAATGGTTTTGACATTGCGCTTGTCCCATTCCGCGCGCAGGCGGGAGACCTCACCCAGTTCGGTGGTGCAGACCGGGGTGTAGTCAGCGGGGTGGGAGAACAGCACAACCCAGCTGTCACCAGCGAAGTCGTAGAGGTTGATCGGACCCAGCTGGGAGTCCTGGGTGAAATCGGGAACGGTGTCGCCGAGCTGCAGAGGCATGGCCGTGGCCGGTTGAAGGCGCTGATGGTGGCACATCCGCCCGGGGCCCTGACGGGCTTCAGGCGAAGAGGCTGCTCTTCAGGTGCTCGAGGCCCAGCCCACCGGTGGCGGAGACAAACAGCACTTTGGGGTCCAGGGCTTTGGCCTGATCGATCGCTCCGGCGGGGCAGCGGTCGATTTGGTTGGCGATCAGCTGCCGGGGCACCTCACTGCCCAGCTCATCGAGGATCGCGTGGACGGTGCGCAGCTGCTCGCTCCAGGCGGGATCGGAGAGGTCGACCACGAGCAGCAGCCGATCGGCATCCAGGGTTTCTTCCAGGGTGGAGCGGAAGGCTTCCACCAGCGGGGGCGGCAGGTCGCGGATGAAGCCCACCGTGTCCGTCAGGAGCAAATGGGCCGGGGCACCCCCCTCCGGATGGGGCTGCACGATCCGCCGGGTGGTCGGATCCAGCGTGGCGAAAAGCTTGTTCTCCGCCAGTACCGCCTCCTGCTGTGGTGCCTTGCTCAGGGCGTTTAGCAGGGAGCTTTTGCCGGCGTTCGTGTAGCCCACCAGGGCTAAGCGCCGTTGGGAGCGCCGGTTGCTGCGCAGCCGCGCCCGGTGTTCCCGGAGCTTTTGCACATCCCGCTGCAATTTGTCGATGCGGCGGGCAATGGCCCGCCGGTCTTTCTCCAGCTGGGTCTCCCCCGGGCCGCGGGTGCCGATCCCCCCCCCTTGCCGAGAGAGCGAGAGGCCCCGGCCGGCGAGCCGGGGCAGGCGGTAGCGCAGCTGCGCGAGTTCCACCTGGAGACGCCCGGCGGCACTGGCGGCCCGTTGGGCAAAGATGTCCAGGATCAGCTCACTGCGGTCGCTCACGGGCAGCTCGAGCCGTGCCTCCAGGTTCCTGGCCTGGGCTGGGGTGAGTTCCCGATCGGTCACCACCAGCGACGCCCCCAGACGCCGGGCTTCCAGAGCGGCCTCCTGCACCTTGCCTTCACCCCAAAGGTTCTGGCCGACGCGGTTCGACTGACGCTGCACCACCAGGCCCAGGGGCTTGGCCCCCGCACTGCGCACGAGGCCTTCGAGCTCCGCGATTTCGCGGCGGGCCGCTTCGGGGTCGCTGGGGCTGAGCACCAGCAGCAGCACCTGCTCGATTCCCGGTGTTGCTTGGGCGTGCGTGGGCTCACGGGTCTCCGGCGGCGCCAACCCACAGAGGGCCGCCAGATCGTCCTCCTCCAAGGTCCGCCAGGGGCAGTGGGGGTCGCTGCTCGGGCTGAAGGCCGCGGCGGGCCAGTGGCCGCCGGCCTGGGGGCTGTTGCCGAAGCGCAGCCAAAAACCCGGCTGCAGGTCGAGCCCCACGACGGCTTCATGGCCATGGGGCTCTAGGTGCTTGGCCCGGCCGACGCAGGTGATCAAGCGCAGGGCGTTGCCCTGCCGGCGGGGGCCCCCTGGCAGGCGCTCGAGCAGGCGTCCCGATTGCTCCAGGGGGCCGACCCAGAGCAGACGGCAGAGGCCCCGTTCATCAAGGACCAGGCTGAGGGGGAGATCCAGCTCCGCGCTTTCGGCCGCCAGGCGCTGCAGGCTGATCCAGTCGACCCCGGCGCTCTCCGGGTGGCGCCGATGGCTGAGCCGCTCCAAGCGCCGGGTTTGAGCGGGCCGCAATCCAGCGGTGCGGCCCATCAACGCGGATTGCTTCAAGGGGTGCCCTTGGGTTTCGGGCGCTTGATCAGCAGGCAGCGGAGGCCTGCGGCCGCCGCACTGGCCTGATCCTCTGGGCTATCGCCGATGTGCCAGACCTGATCAGCGTTGAGCTCCAGTTGCTCGAGCGCCACCTGCAGCGGCAAGGGGCTGGGTTTGGCGGCCCCGACCACAGAGGAGACCACCACTGCATCCAGCAGGGGGCTGAGCTCGAGTGCTTCCAGCAGGGCCAGCAGCCGCTGATCGAAGTTGCTGACCACCGCCAGCTTCAAGCCCCGCTGCTTCCAGCGCTGCAGGTTCGCGGCCACATCGGGATAGACCAGCCAGGGTTCCGCATCGGCGAAGTGCTGGAAGAGGGTTGTTCCAAACCCGTCCGGCAACGGAGCGTCGTGACCGCAGGCTTGGAAGACTTTGGCCACCAGATCGGTCCACCACCGTTCCTCCGCTTGGGCGAGCTCCTCTCCGCTCAGCGCGGGAAAGGCCAGCTCCGGCGCCTGGCGAAAGAGGCCAGCAAAGACGCCATTGATCTCCTCGGGGGCGACCTCCAGCCCAAAGTCCTGGGCGATGGCGGCGTAACTCTCCCCGACGGACTGGCGCAGGCCAATCAGGGTGCCCATCGCATCCAGCAGCAGGCCGCTGGGCCGGGTCACAACCACTTCGCCAGCCAACCGCCGGCCACCTTCAGCTGTTGGGGCAGGCCGGGCATCCGCGCCAGGTAAGCCAGGCGCCGCAGTTGAAAGGCCGCGGGGCCGGCCAGGGTGACTCCCATGCCCGTCAGGCTGGCCTGGCCAATCCCGAGGCCCATCATTTCCCCCAGATCCTTCCAGATGAAACTGTCCAGGGGGGCACCGATGCGCAGGCGTTGCAGGTTGCGGGCAATGCAGCTGGCCTGCTGATAGGCCACCTGGGCATTGGCGGGATAGAGGGCGCCGCTTGGGTGCTCGCCGCTGGGGTCCGGGCAGGCCGCGGCATCCCCCAGGACAAAGAGGTCCTCGCTGCCCTCCACCTGGAGCGAGGGCGCGCAGCGCAGCCGACCCCGCGGGTCGAGGGGCAGGGGCGGCTCCAGCTCCGGCACGCTGGCGGCCAAGCCGGCGGTCCAGATCACGCCATCGCAGCGCAGGGTCTCCACGCTGGTCGTGCCATCCCCGAGTCGCTTCAACTGCAGCCCGTTGGCCTCCACGCTGGCCACACGGGTGTTGAGGCGCAGCCGGATGTCCCGTTGCTGTAGGGCCTTGCCGGCCTGCTCGCGGTTGAAGGCCTTGGCAATCGGGAGCAGCTCGGGGCCTTGCTCCACCAATTCGACGATGGCGCTGCCCGCCAACAGATCGGCCAGCTTGCAGGCCAGTTCGACGCCGCTGGCGCCGGCCCCCACGATCCCAATCCGCTGCAGGGGCGATTGCTTGGTGTTGAGCTGGTCAATCCAGCCCTGGATCTGGGCCACGTCCTCCAGGGTGCGAAAGCCGATGGCGTGCTCGCGGACCCCAGGGACGCCATAGGTCTCCAGTTGCCCGCCACTGGCAATCACGGCGCTGCTGTAGGGCAGTTGGCGTCCGCTATCCGTCGTGATCGTGCGGTTAGCGCGGTCGATGCGCGCGGCCCGCTCTTGGATCCAAACCACGCCGGACCCCGCCAGGAGTTCGCTGTAGCGGGGGGCGATCTCCCAGCGTTTCAGCTCAGCGCTGAGCAGTTCGTAGAGCAGGGGCAGGAAGAGAAAGTGCTCGCGGGGCTCGAGCAGCACCACCGACGGGTGCTCTGCGGAGGCCGCCAGCTGCAAAGCCGTATTGAGACCACCGAAGCCACCGCCGATCACCACAACAGCTGCGGGCTCAACCTCGGATGGGGGCACGGCAGACGGTGGAGAAGAAGACCAGGGCGAACCCTAACCATCTCCCCCCGCATTGGAAGATGGTGCGATGAGCACGTCTGCCTCCCCCTCCGCACCCAGCTTCGATCCGCAGCAGGCCTGTGAGCAGCTGCGGTCGTTGAGTGCGCTGGAGCGCATGCGTTGGGGACTGGAGACCTTCGGTGACGGCTTTGCCCTCACCACGAGCTTTGGCATTCAGGCCGCGGTGTCCCTGCACCTGATCAGCCAGTTGGATCGCCAGGTTCCCGTGATTTGGGTGGATACCGGTTATCTGCCGCCCGAGACCTATCAGTACTCCCAGGCTCTGGTGGAGCGGCTTGGTCTCCAGCTGCATGTCGCCCAGTCCGGCATGAGCCCCGCTCGCATGGAGGCCCTCCACGGTCGCCTGTGGGAAACCGGGCAGGTGGAGGACCTGGAGACCTACCACCGGATTCGCAAGGTCGAGCCCCTCGATCGGGCCCTGAACGACCTCAAGGTCAGCTGCTGGGCCAGCGGCGTCCGCGGCGGCCAGACCGACCACCGCAAGGCGATGGATCCCGTTCAGCTCATCCGCGGCCGCTGGGCCTTGCGCCCCTTGCTGGATTGGAACAACCGCGACGTCTTTTATTACATGCAGGAGAACGACCTGCCCCAGCACCCGCTCTTTGACAAGGGCTATTCCACGGTCGGCGATTGGCATTCCAGTGCCCCCGACGACGGCAGCGCCAGCGGACGGGCCACGCGCTTCGGCGGCTTGAAGCAGGAATGCGGCATTCACCTTCCCGGGATGGCCGGCGAGGGCATCTAAATGGCCCAGCTGTTGCTGGTGGGCAACAGCCGTTGGCATTGGGCGGAGCGCTCGCCCTCGGGATTGCGCTGCTGGGATACGGCATCCCCTGAGCCCCCCTGGTGCGTGCCGCCACTTCGGGCCTGGGCTGCAGTGGGTTCGGTGTCCGCCGCCCTGGCGTTGCCGGAGGAGCGGCGGCTGCCGTTCGCGCAGGTTCCCCTGGCTGGAGCCCCCGCTTGGCTCGGCATTGATCGGGCGTTGGCGGGCTGGTGGGCTTGGCGGCAGCAGCAGGGCCCCGTCCTGGTGGCGGATGCCGGCACGAGCTTGAGCCTCACCCTTGTGGATGCCCAGGGGACGTTTGCCGGCGGTCGCCTGAGTGCCGGACTGGCCCTGCAGTTGCGCAGCCTGCATCAAGGCACAGCCCAGTTACCGCAGACCGATGGGGTGGATCGCGCCCTGCCGCCCTGGCCGAAGGAGACCGCCGCGGCGATGGAAGTGGGCTGCCTCCAGGCGATGGTGGGTGCGATCAAGCAGGCCCAGCAGCAGCTCGAGGAGGAGTGCACCGTTTGGCTGACCGGGGGGGACGCTCCGCGTCTCGCCCCCTGGTTGGAGCCGGGCCGGTTTGTTGAGGCCCCCAACCTGTGCTTGGAGGCCCTGGATCAGCTCAGCTGAGGCCGAGGTCCTGAAGGATGTCGTCGGCCATGGAGGCCGCCTTGACCTTGAGGTAAGCCTTCTCGATCTTCCCCTCGGCGTCCACGACAAAGGTGTGGCGCATCATCCCCATGTACTCGCGGCCCATGAATTTCTTGAGGCCATAGCTGCCGTAGCTCTCCGCCACAGGGCAGGGCTCGGCGTCGCTGAGCAGGGTGAAGGGCAGGTCGTATTTGCTGATGAACTTGCTGTGGCTGGTGGCGCCGTCCTTGCTGATCCCCAGCACCGCGATGCCGTGCTTCTCAAAGCTGGCCCACTGATCGCGGAAGTTGCAGGCCTCTTTGGTGCAGCCCGGGGTGTCGTCCTTGGGATAGAAGTAAATGACCACGCGCTGCCCGCGGAAGCTGCTCAGGCTGACGCTGTTGCCGCTCTGATCAGGCAGGCTGAATTCCGGTGCGACGTCTCCGACCTGCAGGGCCATGGGGGGTGAGGGTTCAACTCGCGGGAGCCTAGAAGGCGTGCCGGCGCAGGCGCCCCTGCTCTGGCTCTCCCCGTTGGCTGCGCCCTCTGGCGTTGGTCTGTCGCCGCAGGAAGAGCAGTGGTGTGCGGCCTTACCCGCGGCACTCCAGCCCCGCTACCGGGCTACCCGCCAGCAGTTGCGGGCGCGCCTGGCCTCCTTGTTTGCGGTGCCGCCGGCGACCGTTCCGCTCCACAGCCCGCCGGCCCAGCCGCCCCGTCTGGAGCAGGGCTGGGGGTTCGTCAGCATCAGCCATAGCGGCGAGCAACTGCTGCTGGCCTGGTCCCCGTGGGCGGTGGGTGTGGATCTCGAGCGCCGTGACCGCGTGCTGCAGGCGGATCTCTTGGCCGAGCGTTTCTTCCCGGCCCAGGAGAGTGAGGCGTTGTTGGCCCTGCCTGCCGAGGAACGCCGCCTCGCGGTTTTGTGCAGTTGGGTGCGCAAGGAGGCGGCCATTAAGTGGATGGGCTCCTCCATCGCTCAGGACTTGCGCCATTGGTTTTGGGATGCCACCCGGCAGGAGTTGAGCCACCTGCAGCAGGGGCTGAAGCCCCCCTCGCTCTGTCTGGAGTCCGCCGGCTGGTTCTGCGGCCTCGTGGGGGAGGGTGCCGCTGCGGTGCAGTGGGGCGAGCACCACTGAATTTGTTTTTTTTTTGCGCAGCCGATTCTTAAAACAAACCACAGTTGCCGTGTCGCGTCTCGGTGGACTCGCCATACCGGGGATGTCTTCCTCTGCAAACCCATGCGCAAGGCACTCCTTCCCTTGGCTGGCGTTGGTTTCCTGATGGCAGGTCTGTCTGCGCAGGCTATCCCTCAGAACGGCCCGACCACCATCAATTCGGACCAGTCCGGCGTCGGCTTTGGCGCTCCGACTTTCATTCAGCCCTCCGGTCTGCCCACGCAAACCGCCCGGACGGTGAGCAACGGTTTCGTCCGCTCCAACACCCTGCTGCCCCTGGGCGGTAATGAGGTGATCGACAACCCCGTTCCTCGCAATCTCTCCGACCTCTCCGGTTGGTCCCACGAGCAGCTCCAGGCTGGTCTCCAGCAGGAGTACAGCGTGGATGTGGCCGCTGTGGCTCGCTTCCTGTATTCCCCCAAGGGTGAGCAGTTCCTGAAAGAGAGCATTCAGGAGAACAACTACACCCCCTTCTACAGCCAGCAGAACAGCCTGCAGGCCGTGCGTAGCGCCATCATCCTCGACTCCGCCGACGGCAAGCTGTCGAGCTACGGGATGATGAAGCAGCTCCCCACCGACCAGCGCCTCCAAGGCTCGATGAAGGTCTGTGATGTGAACAGCATCGAGAACAGCCAGCAGGCCACCTCGCTGCTCAGCTGGTACATGAACACCCCGGCTTGCATCGCGGCCTACACCGCCGAAGCTCCCGAGCCGGTCAAGCAGCCCGTTCGCGGCCTCTGGTGATCCAATCGATCGCTTGATCCACGCCAAAGCCCCGGCATCGCCGGGGCTTTTTTGTCGTCTTAGGTCGAACGACGAGCAACAAGGAGTTGATGCTGCAGCAACTGCGGCAGCTGTCCCTTGCGGCGTTGTTGCAGCGCGGCCGCCAGACACTCGATCTCCTTCGCGCTCAGTTGGTTGCTGAGCCTTTCGCGGTAGGGGGCTTCCGCCGCAAACCAACGGTTGATCAGGCCGTCGTTGATCGGTAGCTCCAGCCGCTCCTCCCAGCTGCGCCACGCCAGCGCCCAACCCTGCTGCTTGAGGGCTGCCTCGAGGCTGGTGGGGTCGGGATCGGGCGCGAGCATCTCGGTCTCGATCGCGACCGCTTGCTCAAGCAGTGGACCGAGCTCTTCTTGGGCGGTGTTCCCTTGCCTTAAGGCGGCGGCCGGGCCAAGGCGCGGCTGGCTGAAGAGCAGGCGCAGTTGGGCTTTGGGGGCGGCCAAGCCCGTGAGGCTGGCCACCGCGGCCTCCAGATCCGGCTGGCTGCAATGCTTCCAGGGATGCCGGCTGGCGATCCATTCGAAACGTTGGCCGCTGCCCTCAAGCGCGTTCAGCTCGGGGATCAGTTGGGGGCGATCGAGGCTGTCGAGCACCGCCAGTTGGGTGGTGAGCCTGCTTTGATCGGCCGTGCTGGCTGCTTGGATGACGACCCCGCCTTCGGGGCAGCGCTGCAGGGGATCGAGGGCCCAGAGCAAGGAGCGGGCCTCGAGGATGAGGACCCGGTCATGCCGCTGCCAGTTGGCCTCCGCCCAGAGCTCCTGGCGCAGGCGATCAAGCCGCTCCCCTTCGCTGCCGGATTGCCGCTGGATCCAGCGTTCCAGCTCGGGGTCATCGGGCCCGCTGCTGAGCATCTCGCCAAGTTCCTGCTGATGCTCGACGGCCGCGGCGAGCTGGGCGGCCCGCCGTTGCTGGAGCCGTTGGCGCCGTTCCCCTTCCCAACCCAGGGTTCCGGGTTGCCAGAAGACTTGCCCCTGCAGATCGCTGGGCAGGTACTGCTGGGCGACCCAGTGCTCGGCGTAGGCATGGGGGTAGCGGTAGCCGACGCCATCGCCGAAGGCCTTGCCATCGCGGTTGGCGTCGCGCAGGTGGGAGGGGACCGCCTGGCGGTTGCTGGCCTTGACGTTTTTGAGGGCATCAAAAAAGCCGAGCAGGCTGTTGCTCTTCTCCGTGGAAGCCAGGTAGAGCGCGGCCTGGGCCAAGGGATAGAGGCCTTCAGGCAAGCCGACTCGCTCGAAGGCCGCCGCGCAGGCCTCCACCACGACGACGGCCTGGGGGTCCGCCAGACCGATGTCTTCCCCGGCTGAAATCAGCATCCGCCGGAAGATGAAGCGGGGGTTCTCCCCCGCCTCGATCATCTTGGCCAGCCAGAACAGGGCGGCATCGGGATCACTGCCGCGGAGGGACTTGATGAAGGCACTGATGGTGTCGAAATGGGCATCCCCCTGTTTGTCGTAGAGGACGGCCCGTTGCTGAATGGACTCTTCGGCGATCGCCAGGCTGATGACGATCTGCCCGTCGCCATTGGGCTCCGTCGTCTCCACGGCCAACTCGAGGGCATTGAGCAGGCTGCGAGCATCGCCGCCTGCGACGTCCACCAGATGCGCCGCGGCCTCCGGCGTGATCTGGACCAGCCGATCGCCATAGCCCCGCTCGCGGTCCCGCAGGGCCCGATCGAGCAGTTGGTGCAGATGTTTGGTTTGTAGAGGCTGCAGCCGAAACAGCCGGGAGCGGCTGACGAGGGCCTTGTTGACTTCAAAGAACGGGTTTTCGGTGGTGGCCCCGATCAGGGTTACCGTTCCGTTCTCGACCCAAGGCAGCAGGGCATCCTGCTGGGCGCTGTTGAAGCGATGGACCTCATCGATGAAGAGCAGGCTGCGCAGGCCGTGCTGATCGAGCCGGCGCTTGGCTTCATCGACCTCGTGGCGTAGGTCCTTCACGCCGGCGAGGACGGCATTGAGGCTGCTGAAGTGGGCCCGGGTGGTGGCCGCAATGATCCGGGCCAGGGTGGTTTTGCCGACCCCCGGCGGACCGTAGAAAATCAGGTTGCCGACCCGATCGGCCGTGATGGCGCGCCGCAGGAGTCGACCGGGGCCAAGGATCTCTTCTTGGCCTTGAAAGTCATCGAGGCTTCGGGGCCGGAGACGATCGGCCAGAGGAGCGTGGAGCTGGCGCAGCTGCTCACCGTGATGACTGAAGAGATCGCTCACGCCGCGCCGGATGGGTCTCGATCCCCATCATCCTCGGGCCAAACCGTCTCGACCTCCCTAGCTTGCGGATCTCCGAGTCACCGTCGTGCGGCGCCTGCTGGCACCCCTGCCGTTGCTGTTCTTGCTGGGCTGTGGCCCCAAGCAACCCCAGCGTCAGCCCACCGCGGTGCAGGTCCAAACGATTGGCAGCGCTGAATTCAATCCCTCGATTGACGTCATCAGTCGCCTGAGCTCCACCACGGATGTCTCCTTGAGGCCGGAGGCGGATGGACGGGTCGTGAAGATCCTGGTGAAGCAGGGCCAGACGGTGAAAGCGGGCGAGCCGATCTTGGTGCTCGACAACGTGCAACAGACCGCGGCGCTGGACTCCGCCAAGGCAGAAGCGCGCAAGGACCGGCTCAATGCCGAGCGCTACATCTTTTTGAACGAACAGGGCGCTGTGTCCACCAAACAGCGCGATGCCTATGTCACCCAGGCGATTCAAAGCGCCGATCGGGTGCGCTCCGATGCCGCCACCTTGGGATACAAGTACGTCACCTCACCCATTGATGGGGAGATTGGCGACCTCGATACGGTGAAGCTTGGTGATTACGTCCGCAAGGGGCAGGCGATTACCGGGATCGTCGACAACTCCACCCTTTGGACGTTGATGGATGTCCCCGCGACCGAAGCCTCGCGCGTGGCACTCAACCAGGAAGTTCTGCTTCGTACCCAGGGCAATCCACCTGTTGAGGGGAGCGGGAAGGTGGTGTTTATTTCCCCCTATTTCGGCGTCAGTGGGAGCAGCTCCTCACCCAACACGGTCCTCGTCAAAGCGGCGTTCCCCAACCTGACCGGCAAGCTCAAGACAGGGCAGTACGTCTTGAACCGGATAATCACCGGGAGCCAGCAGGCCCTCTCGGTGCCGGTCTCGGCGGTGTTGATGCAAGCCCAGCAGCCCTTCGTCTATCGGATTGTTCGCCTCTCGGAGGCGTTGCCCAAGATCAAGGCTTCCAAGACCGTCCCCGAAAAACAAAAGAAACGATTGGCCTCCATGCCCGGCTCGACGCCGATCGTGGTTCAGACGTCGGTTCAACTCGGCAATCTCCAACACAACCGCTACCCCGTGCGCTCTGGCTTGAAGGCCGGGGATCAGGTGGTGGTGAGCAATACGGCACTGTTGCGGACCGGTTTGCCCGTGACCATCGCTCCAGCCAGCCAGCCCTAGGGAGCGTTCGCGATGTCGCTCTCGGATCGGTTTATCAAGCGCCCGGTACTCACCACGGTGTGCAGCATCTTGATCGTGCTGGTGGGCGTCATTGCGATTCCCACCCTGCCGATTGAAAACCTGCCCAACATTGCGCCGCCTCAGATTCAGGTGAGTGCCAACTACAGCGGTGCGAACTCCCTGGTGACGGAGCAGGCCGTCACCAATGTTCTGGAACAGCAGATCAACGGGGTGCCTGGGGCGGCCTACATCTCCTCGCTGACCACCAACACCGGTGCCAGCACGGTCAACGTGTTTTTTGACGAGGGCACGGACATCAATATTGACCAGGTCAATGTGCAGAACCGGGTGTCGTTGGCGATGCCCCAGCTGCCCTCACAGGTGAGCAGCACCGGCGTTTCGGTCATTCAAACCACCCCTTCGATCTTGCTGGCCTACCAGGTCTCTTCGTCTGCGGGTCAGTTCGACCGTTCCTATCTCAATGGCCTGATCTACGAGCAGCTGTACTACCAGCTCGAGCGCATCCCAGGGGTGGCCCAGGCCACGCTCTTCGGCGGCAGCAATCCTGCGTTTTGGCTGTTTGTTGACCCCAACAAGCTCACCGCCAATCAGTTGACGGCTGATCAGGTGGTCAGTGCCGTGCGCAGTCAGAACGCGGTGGCGATTGGTGGTTTAGTCGGCGGCCCACCGGCCGGCGGCAACCAGCGCTTCACCTATCCGATCTTGGTGGAGAACAACGGCAACTTGGTCTCGGTTGATCAGCTCAACCAGTTGATCGTCGGTCGCTCTCCCCAGGGCAATCTGCTGCGCCTACAGGATGTCGGTGAGGCCACCTATGGCTTCAACACGTTTGCGACCGAAGGGAGCGATATCCATGGCTACCCCGCGATCACCGTTGGGGTGTATCAGACCCCAGAAAGCAACGCCTTGCAGGTGAGCGAGGCCGTCGTGAACCTGATGGAGCAGTTCCGTGCTCAGGTTCCCCCGGGGGTGACGGTTCAGCAGATCTACAACGTTGGCCAGTTCATTGAATCAGCCGTCGGTGGCGTCACCGATGCCCTGGGCTTGGCAATTGTCCTGGTGCTCGTCATCCTGTTCCTGTTTTTGCAGGACTGGCGCGCCACGGTGGTGCCCAGCCTGGCGATTCCGATTTCCTTGGTGGGGACCTTTGCCTTCATGAAGGCCTTTGGTTTCTCGATCAATCAGCTCACCTTGCTGGGTTTGGTCTTGGCCACGGGCTTGGTTGTTGATGACGCGATTGTCGTGATCGAAGCGGTCGCCAAAAACCTCGAACAGGGTATGAAGCCGCGGCAGGCGGCCCTGGAATGCATGGGCGAATTAATCGGCGCGATCATCGCTTCATCGCTGGTCCTGATGGCGGTGTTTGTGCCGGTGGCGTTTTATCCCGGTGGGATCGGCATCATCTACCGGCAGTTCGCCTTGACGATTGCGTTTTCGATCGCGATCTCGACGTTTAATGCTTTGACGTTCTCGCCGATGATGGCGGGGCTGATTCTCAAGACCGAGAAGCCACCCCGCCCGGAAGGTTGGCGTTGGACGGTGGCTGGGCTCGTGATTGGCCTGGGGTTTGGCAAATTCAGCGCCGCCTCCTTTGGCCCCCTGGCCTATGTCGTTGGCATTGCGGGCTTCGGTTTTGCAGGCAGTCGCCTGGCGTTGATCTTTGATCGCTTCAACGCCTTCTTTGCGCGCTTGGAGCAGGGCTACGGCCGTCTGCTCCATTGGCTGATTGATCGCCGGCGTTGGATCTTGATGGGCTTGGGGACAGGGATTGTCACCACCGCGATCGCCTTTAATGCGCTGCCTACGGCCTTCATCCCTGAGGAGGACCAGGGCTACGGCTTGGGGATCTTCCAGCTGCAGAACGGAGCCTCGCTCTCGCAGACCCAACAGGTGGGGATGCAGATCGCGGAGGTGCTCAAGCAGGAGAAGAACATCACCGCCGCCAGTGTGATTAGCGGTGCAGGCTTCAACGGCAACAGCCCCGATCAGGGCCTCTTCTTTTTTGGTCTGAAGCCGTTGGATGAGCGCTCGGGCTCCGAAAACAAAGCCCCCGCCATCGTTGATCGGCTGAACGCCAAGTTGTCGCGGTTCAGCACTGGCTTAGCGGCTGCCTCCCAGCCCCCGGCCATTCCCGGTTTCTCGGCGCAAGGGGGTTTCTATTTCCAGTTCAACGACCTCAGTAACGGCGCTTACACCTTCACCCAGTTGGATCAGCTGGCGGAACAGCTGGTGAGCCAGGGGCAGGCCAGTGGTGCCTACGCCAACCTCTATACCCAGTTCGTTCCGAGTGCCCCTGCCTTTGGCCTGAAGATCGATCGATCGATTCTGGGCACCTTGAACGTCGACTTTCAGCAGGCGATGCAAACGATCGCCGTCTTAGCCGGCGGTAATTATTCAGGTCTGACCTACGAGAGCGGTCAGGTCCGCAACATTTATGTCCAGGCCGAGCCGGCTGGTCGCCAGGGGCTGGAGAACATCCTGAGCTACTACGTCCGCAACCGCGACAACAAGTTGGTCCAGGTCTCGGAGTTTGCCTCTTCTGAACTGTCCAGTGCTCCGCCGGTCATCAGCCACTACAACCTCTACCGAACGGTCTTGATTCAGGGTGTTCAGGCCTTGGGCAAGAGTTCGGGGCAGGCCCTGAGTGCGATCCAACAGCAATTCAAGGCGATGGATTTCAACAACATCGGCTATGCCTTCACGGGGATTGCGGCACTCCAGCTTTCGGCCGGCAGTGCCAGCGTGTTGGTCTTTGGCCTCGGGGTGTTGTTTGTCTATCTCGTGCTGTCGGCGCAGTACGAGAGCTATGTCACCCCGGTGATCATCTTGATGACCGTCCCCTTGGCGATGTTGGGTGCGTTGGCCTTCCTCTCGCTGCGCTCGATTGATCTCAACATCTATGCCCAAGTGGGCTTGGTGACCTTGATTGGTTTGGCGGCCAAAAACGGGATCCTGATTGTCGAGGTCGCTGAGCAGCACCTCGAATCAGGCATGTCCTACGGCGAGGCGGCGATCGCTGCGGCTGAGTCGCGGATGCGGCCGATCCTGATGACGGCGATCGCCTCACTTGCGGGCTTCTTCCCGTTGGTGGTGGCGACCACAGCAGGCGCTAACAGCCAGCAGTCCCTGGGAACCGTCATCTTTGGCGGCCTCTTGGTCGCCACAGTGCTTTCCCTCGGCGTTGTGCCGCCGTTCTACGTCGCGATCAAAAACCTGGAGGAGCGCTGGTTTGGCGCTCCTACGGCTCGGGGCTAACGCCGATCAGGTGATCACGGTGGGGCGATCCATGCCCGTGCGGGTCTTGATTTCCGCGAGGGCATCCGCCGCTGAGATCAGCTCCGCGAGGGCGGCCTGCGGGTCTTGGCCAAGATCGCCGCTGCTCGGCACATAGCTCTCGAGGTAGAGCCTCAGGGTTGCTCCTTGGGTGCCGGTGCCGGAGAGGCGGAAGACGACGCGGCTGCCGTCATCGAGCAGGATCCGCAGGCCCTGGCCGCTGGTCAAGGAGCCATCGACGGGGTCGCTGTAGCTGAAGTTATCGGCCGTGCTGATGCGGCGACCGGCGAAGTCCTGGCCCACCAGGGAGGGCAGCATGCCCTTGAGGCGGTCGTAGAGGCCATGGGCCTTCTCGCTGGCGATCGCCTCGTAGTCGTGGCGCGAGTAGTAGTGGCGTCCGAAGCGCTTCCAGTGGTCGGCCATGATCTCGGCGACCGAGCAGCGCTTGCGCGCCAGGATCTGTAGCCAGAAGAGAACGGCCCAGAGCCCGTCTTTCTCGCGGATGTGGTTGCTGCCGGTGCCGAAGCTCTCCTCGCCGCAGAGGGTGATGCGCCCCGCGTCGAGCAGGTTGCCGAAGAACTTCCAGCCGGTGGGGGTTTCAAAGCACTCGATGCCGAGCTCTTTGGCCACGACGTCGACGGCGGCGCTGGTGGGCATCGAACGGGCCACGCCCGAGAGCCCCTCGGCATAGCCGGGAGCGAGGGTGGCGTTGGCCGTCAGCACCGCCAGGCTGTCGCTGGGGTTCACGAAACAGCGGTTGCCCAGGATCATGTTCCGGTCGCCATCGCCATCGCAGGCGGCGCCGAAGCGATAGGCGTCGCTGTCCATGAGCAGCTCGGCCAGATCGTGGGCATAGGTGAGGTTCGGGTCGGGGTGCCCCCCGCCGAAATCCTCCAGGGGCTTGCCGTTGCGGACGGTTCCAGCCGGTGCCCCCAGTAGGCCCTCCAGCAGCCGGGTGGCATAGGGGCCCGTGACGGCATGCATCGCGTCGAAGGCGATCGTGAAGTCGTCTTGGATCAGGGCCTTGATCTGATCGAAGTCGAACAGCTTCTGCATCAGGGCGATGTAGTCATCGACCCCATCAATCACCTGCAGGCTGAGGCCGCCCACGCTCTGCTCACCGACGGCATCGAGGTCGACCGGCGCGGACTCGAGGATGCTGTAGCCGTCCAGGGTCTGGGTGCAGGCGTAGATCGCGTCCGTCAGGGATTCCGGGGCGGGACCGCCGTTGGCGCCATTCACCTTGACCCCGAAATCACCGTCGGGGCCACCGGGGTTGTGGCTGGCCGAGAGGATGATCCCGGCTGTGGCCTGGTGCTGGCGGATCAGGTTGGAGGCGGCCGGGGTGGAGAGGATGCCGCCGCTGGTTGTGATGATGCGGCCCACGCCGTGGGCGGCCGCCATGCGGGTGATCACGGCGATGGCTTTACGGTTGCCGAAGCGGCCATCGCCACCGACGACGAGGGTGCCGCCTTGCACCCCGGGGACTGTGCGCAGGATCGCCTCGATGAAGCTCTCGAGGTAGTGGGGCGTGGCGAAGTGACGGCTGCTCTTGCGCAGACCTGAGGTCCCCGGTTTTTGATCGGTGAAGGGAGTCTCGAGAGCGATCTGCCGCACGCCGCTGGTCATCGGTGAGAGCCGAGGGGGCACCAAGTTAGACCGATGTTCCGGATTCCAGAGGTTTCGCGGGGCGCCTAGCTGCCGCCAAAGCCAAAGCCACCCTTCTTGGGATTGTTCGGGGCTTGGGGCTGCTGGGTCTCCGGTTTGGCCCGTTCCATGCTGCGGCAGACCAGCAGCAAGCGTTGCGCGGGATCGCTGAGGGCTTCGCGGCGCTGATAGCTATTGATGCTGGCGGGCTTGGCGTCCTGGACGATGCTCCAAATCAGGTCTTTGCAGCTGGCGGGAAGACGGGGGTGATCCATCAGCGGATCGGCCAGCCCCCGGGACTTCGCGCAGCTCTCGGCGGTGTTGTCGCGGGCGCAGGCGATGGTGATCAGCTGGAGATCCTTCAGGCTCTCTTCACTGGGGAAGGGGACGTAGAGATCGGCTGCCAGTCCTGCTGCCGAAACCAAGGCTGAAGCAACCGAAAGCAAGGTTGTTAGAGGACGGATCATAGGTAAGACAATAGTGAAACCTTGACTTTATTTCAACACCTTTTGTACTGTGGTAGCGGAAAATAGTCCCGTGCTCGCTGCTGTTAACATGTTCGAAGACGAGGTTGTTTCGGCTGCTCAATCCTTCCTGTGTGGGGAGTGATTTTGTAGTAATTTCGCCTGGAAGACATGTTGTGATCACCGAGGTGGGATGATTAAGGCAAGTCGCAGTGGAGGATGTCCTTTTCAGCATTAATATGCCCGCCAGGACTATTTCTAATCCTTGCGACTTTTCGGCGGAAGAGAGTTTTAAGAGGCTTGAAAGGAGAGTTTTATTAAGAAATGAATGCCAGGCTGGAGCTCAGACCGTTGCCTAAATGGCAGTTTTGCGATTTTTGCGTCGATTGTCCTTAGACGCTCGCGCTCTATGGATTCCCTTTGAGCGCTGCGGTCTAGGGCGTTTGTCAGGCTTTCTTACGGGAGAGAGGCTTGTTGGCACCTATGCAGCAAATCGCATAGCGTACTTATGCGGAACTTCGGCTCATTTCTCACGCAGACGATGGCAGGAATGTTGCAGTTCTGGTAGAGTGGTAAAGATTGTAATTGCTTAGCGTGGCCTCAGGTTTTGCGCCAGTCCTCATCGACTCGGTTGTGCATGTTGGAGTCGGAGGCGCGCTCGAAACTGCTCTGTATGACTGTCTTGGGTTGGAGGTCTTATGGATAGACGCTCGAGAGGATGTGTGCGAATCTTTGAATGATAAGTTGACAGCTTCGGAGAAGCAGGCCTCTGTATGTGCTGTCTTGGGAAGTAAGTCTTCGAGGGATTGGTTTTTCTATTGTAATACTGGAGGCCGTTTTTCTTCTACCTACGATTTGGCTGATATTCCCAAGCTGTATCCGGGTGTCTCTGTATCCAAAATTGAATCTGTTCAAAAGCGAGTTCTTCCAGATGTCTTGCGGGAGCGCGGATTTGATGTGCAGTCAAATACGTGCTTGGTTATTTCGGCCCTTGGCAATACGCTGGAGATATTGCAGGGCTGCGGTGAATTTTTGCGTAAGTTTAGCTCTATCCGCGTCAAAGTTGCTGATTTCGAAACGCACAACTGGTCTTCCGATATTTGTGTAGTGGTCTCTTTTCTAGAAAGAGAAGGCTTCAGGCTCTCGGGTCCTGTATTGATTTCCCCGGCGTCCAGGGTCGATATTGCTATGAAGCGGATACTTCTTCACAAGAATCCTCCCGCTTGCATCCGAGAGCTCCTCGAGTCACAGGGATTTGTGATAGATATTTTGCCAGATCAAGTAAGCGAAAGCGGCTGTATCTATGAGGCCTTCTTTTTTAGGGATGATTGTATCGATACTCGTCTTCAGAGGGTTGATTTTTAATCTCTATGACAGATGCAAACCTCGCTTTGACGTGCGGGCTGCTTGAATGATGGAGCACGGTGAACTTATTTCTGAGGGCAATTTTGACTATCGTGTGATTGCGATGTATTTCTTTGATGAAACCCCTGCCAGCACTGCAGGCGCGCAAATGTTGGAATCTTCCGAAGAATTAAAAAAAAGTCTGGGTAGTCTTGAGAAGCAGTTTTCTGACTTGCCCAAACCGTCTTCTAATCCAGCGTTGCAAATTCAGCGGTTATTGACGATATACGGTAAAAGGGGGTGGAGTCATTACTTAACTCACCAATGTGGCCGTTATTGGTACCTGCATTTTAGGCGTGATTCTAATCTCGCTTCTCGGCCAGAAAACTTTGACAGTGAGGAATTGGTTGTTCTTCAAAACATATCGCTGGAGCAGTATCCTTGAGCGGCTTCCTCGAGCTGGGAGCTTGATCCTTGATCGTGTGTAATGCTGGATTGCGTGTTTGGGCCTCTTGCGTTAAGATCCTGCGAAATATTCACTAAGCGGTCATTGTTTTCGTGAAACGCCTGGGTCTGCTTCTCGTCTTCGCTTCGTTGGCTCGCTCTGTGGCTGTCAGTCCGGCAGCTGCTTTGTCCGAAGATGCTCGATTTGATGTATTTGGGACTGGCATTGAGGATGTTATTCACGACCCGGTCCAGCATGGCTTACTTGCTGTCGCGGTGAATTCTAGCGAATTTGAAGTTGTCCAGATTGAAGAAACATCTGCCCCTGATGGAGTGGAGAATCCTGCCGCTGAGGTAGAGGTTAAGGAAGACGAGGTTATTGAGAGCGAAGGAACATCTGCCCCTGATGGAGTGGAGAATCCTGCGGCTGAGGTAGAGGTCAAAGAAGCAGAGGTCATTGAGAGCGAAGAAATATCTGCCCCTGATGGAGTGGAGAATCCTGCGGCTGAGGTAGAGGTCAAAGAAGCAGAGGTCATTGAGAGTGAAGGAACATCTGCCCCTGATGGAGTGGAGAATCCTGCGGCTGAGGTAGAGGTTAAGGAAGCAGAGGTTATTGAGAGCGAAGAAATATCTGCCCCTGATGGAGTGGAGAATCCTGTGGCTGAGGTAGAGGTTAAGGAAGCAGAGGTTATTGAGAGCGAAGGAACATCTGCTCCTGAGGGAGTAGTGAATCCTTCGCCTGAGCAAGATGCGGGATCTTCGTCTCCTGGGGTTGCTCCAGTTGTCCCCATTAATTCAATATTGCAGACACAACAGTGGTTGAGGTGCTCTTTCCAAGAGAAGGAAGGATTGTCCAGTTATGTGTATATAGACGGCTCTAGTTTTGGCTCCACTCCTCTGGCGGTCCGTTATCAGTCGTCTTCGGGGCGTATTCCTCCTCGTCCGGTCTCTGCTACCGGTTATTCTTCTGGTGGAATGCTGTTTGCGGTGTTCACTGAAAATATATTTTCTATTGAGCTAAAGCGAGCTGTAACGGTCTCTTCTGCGGGGTTGGCATCTCTCAGCGTGAGCTCACGTACTCCTGGCCTTACTGATTGGGTGGAGAGCACTGTTTATGATGGTTCTTGCATCGTAGGTGACCTTGATGAAATTGTGGTCCAGACGCGGCAAGGATATGACAAAAAGGTTAAGGAAGCAGAGGTCATTGAGAGTGAAGGTACATCTGCCCCTGAGGGATTGGAGAATCCTGCGGCTGAGGTAGAGGTCAAAGAAGCAGAGGTCATTGAGAGCGAAGGAACATCTGCCCCTGAGGGTGCGGAGAATCCTGAAGTTGAGGTAGAGGTGAAGGAAGACGAGGTTATTGAGAGCGAAGGAACATCTGCCCCTGAGGGTTCGGAGAATCCTGAAGTTGAGGTAGAGGTGAAGGAAGACGAGGCTATTGAGAGCGAAGGAACATCTGCCCCTGAGGGTTCGGAGAATCCTGAAGTTGAGGTAGAGGTGAAGGAAGACGAGGCTATTGAGAGCGAAGGAACATCTGCCCCTGAGGGTGCGGAGAATCCTGAAGTTGAGGTAGAGGTGAAGGAAGACGAGGTTATTGAGAGCGAAGGAACATCTGCCCCTGAGGGTGCGGAGAATCCTGAAGTTGAGGTAGAGGTGAAGGAAGACGAGGTTATTGAGAGCGAAGGAACATCTGCTGCTGAGGGAGTAGAGAATCCTGCCGCTGAGCTACAGCTTGATAGGCTATAGATATTGGATCTGTAAATCCTCCCCTCCAGCTTAATGATTAAAGTTCGTCCTTTTCCCTAAGGTTCTGGTCGTCACTAATTGAAGTCGTGCAGGAGTTGATGTTGTGTGGTGTGATTGTCGAGTTTGTAATTATTTCTTGGTCCTATTTTAACGGGTTTTCTTTGCTCGCTTTTTCTAGACCCTCTGCTTTAGCTTGTGTATCTTCCAGTACCTTCGCCGACCCATCCATGTCGGTCGGCTTCGCTTTCGCTGGCGCCTAGAACAGCGTCAGACATCAACAAGTTGCCCTTCTTCATGGCGGCTCGCTAGAAGTGGGACTCCATAGCCGTGGGAGCGATGTCTCTTCTGCCGCGCTGGCGCTTTATGACCGACGAGGCCAAGGCCCTGACCAAGCGGGTTGCTGTGTCGGCCGTTGCCTTGGTGCTGGTGGCGTTGTTGCTGCGGACTCTGCTGCCTTGGATGGTCTTGGTTCTGGTGGCCTGGGGGCTTTGGAGCTGGACGCGGCGTTAGCAGCGGCTGGTGCTGACTGGGGCTCCATCGCTTTGTTGCGGGAATCCCAAAAGTGCTGGGCCCATCCGTAGCTTGACCGCCTTCGATCTAAGCGGACTGGCGCCATCGATTAGCGCCAGGGATGGCAAGTCATGTTTGATCCATTCCGCCTGTCCTGCCTGGATTACTTGATCTGGCTGCGTTCTGGCCAGGAGGCAACCAACCGCTTGGCCTGCAACCAGGCCACGGTTTCGCGCAACGCCAAGTCCGTCGCTGATTTCCTCGAGCTCGATGCCCGCAAGCTCGAGGGCGAGTGGACCTTGGGTGGTGATCTCTCTTTGCTCAATGCCGAGCGGGAGGTACATCAGCTCTACCGCTGGACCAAGGGCGAAGCACTGCGGATTGATGCCATCTATGGCGTGGGTGCCCCCTATCTCGAGGGGTTGGCTGCGCCCTGGGTTGGCGGGCGCTCCGACTTCATGGGGATCACCTACCCCCTGGCGTTGCTCCGGCACTCCATCCTGGATGTCTGGATCGGTTGCTATCCAGATCTTCCCGAGGAGGACCCCGACTTTGCCGTGATCCACCTCAGCCGCTATCCGGCGTTTTTCCTGGTGGACCGGGCCCACCCCCTGTTGGAGCATCCCGAGGCTCTTGAGCTCGAGGATTTGCGGGGGTTCCCGGTGCTCGCACTCCCCGAGGGTGCCTTCCCCAAGATGCAAGTGCATTTGAAGGGCCTGGGGCTTGAGCGCGCGCCGGTGGGTGCCACACGCCATGAGCCCAGGCGTTGGGAGGGGCGCACCGAGGATCAACTCACCATCAGCTACGGCAGCCCCCACACCGTGGCGTGCTTTGGCGGTGCCAAGGTCCCTTTGCCCCTCTCCACGGGACTGACCTTGGGGGATTCCCTGGTGGTGAAGCGCCGTTTTGCTGAAAGCGAGGTCTTTCAGCAGCTCGTCACTCAGTTGCGCGGGCGGGCGCAGTTCCTGTCCGAATCGCGGTCAGCGTTGGAGTGCTGCTGAGACGTCCATGATTGGTCTCGATGAACTGGACTGCCTCGACTACTTGATCTGGTTGCGCACCGGGGATCGAGTAGCCAAGCGGCTGAACATGGATCAGGCCTCGGTCTCCCGCAAAGCGCGGCGCGCGGTGACGGCCTTCGGGCTTGACGTCAAGAAGCATCCGGTGAATGGGACGTCGAGGGTGATCTCAGCCTGCTGAATATGGAGCGGCAGGTGCATCAAGACTGCCGCTGGAAGCGGGACCTTCCTCTACGGATTGACGCGCAATATTATTCCGGTCCGTTATTGCTCAAGCAGCCACCACAAGGGTGGCTCTGCGGTGCTTTTGGCGTCCTCAATCTCGCGACTCCATTGAGTCTGTTGCGGCGTGGTGTTCTTGATGTCTGGATTGCTGGATACCCGGATGTGCCGGATGACGATGATGACGACTTTGCCGTCGTCCATTTGGATCGATTGCCGACCCATCTGGTGGTTTCTCCGGGGCACCCTTTGACGCGCTTGGGTGATGCGATCACCCTGGAGGAGTCCATCAATTCCCGGCGTTGGCCCTGCCCGATGGCGCCTTCCCGAAATGCCAGGCGGCGCTCGAGGGATTAGGGCTGTGGAATTCCGAGTCAGCTGTGCGCCGTTACTCCTACGACGCCTGGGAAGGACGCACCGATGACGAGGTCACGGTGGCCTATGCCTCGGCCTTCTCGATTGGGTGGTATCCCACCGAGAAAGTGATCTTGCCGATTGAGATCCCGCTCACCGTGGGGGACAGTCTGGTGGTGCCGCGTCGCTTTGCCGAGCACCCGCGTTTTCTTGCCCTGGTGGCTCACCTGCGCCAGCGGCTGGTGGAGATGGCTCCGGCCTGCCTGGAGCTGGAGATCCTGCCGGCTTAATCCCGCTCAATCCCACTCCCGCAGCGCTGGCGGTTGCGTTCCAGCTTGCGCCGCAACCGTTCAGTGATGCCCAGATCGGCACTGCGCCAGAAACGATCCATTTCGCGGCTGAAGTGGGCAGCAACCTGCGGCGAGCGGATCACGAGCAGCACCTCATCGTTTTGATGGGCAGCACTCGGGCTCCAGTTGAAGCTGCCGGTAACGACAACGGCGTCAACAACCTCTTGTCCAGGCTGAACCTTGTCGGGGCACTGAGGTGAAGGTGCCTTGATAGCGTTCCTTCATCACTTGCGGTCCAGCGTGGATTCTGCCTCGCAACCCTTGCTTGACGCCTTGGATCATTTCTGCACTCAGGCGGATGGTGACCCTGAGTTCGCCAGAGATTTCTATGCCGCTAGCACTCCTGAAGAGATGGTCGCTCTGGCGGTAGATGCAGGGATCCTGATTGATGCTGATGACTTTCGTGCCCTGCTGAGAAGCGGTAGCACCGAGCACTGGGAGGTGCGTGGAGAGGATCATGACAACCCGATTGTTCATCTCCAACGGGTTTTTAGGCTCTGATCCCTCAGGGCGATCAACTGAACAAGTCAGCCGTTCAGAGGGGCGCTCGTCGTGAGGTGGATGTGAGTGGCACTGCAAGCCACTCCCTGAGCCGCTCAGTTCTTCTGATCGTCGGCTTAATCCCGCGCAATCCCACTGCCGCAGCGCTGGCGGTTGCGTTGCAGCTTGCGCCGCAGCCGTTCGGTGATGCCCAGATTGGCATTGCGCCAGAGACGATCCATCTCGCGGCTGAAGTGGGCAGCGACCTGCGGTGAGCGGATCACCAGCAGCACCTCGTCGTTTTGATGGGCAGCACTCGGGCTCCAGTTGAAGCTGCCGGTGATCACGGTCTTGCGATCGATCACGGCGAACTGAGCTGGCTGACCTTGAGAAGGACAAGCCCAGCCATGGTTCTGAGACGCCCCTAGTGCACCGGAGCCGTTGAGGAAGCCAGTCCCGTGATTGAGGCAGGTTTGAGACCGGATGTGGCTGCGAACGGCTAAGTGAGCTCTTGGAACAGCAAGAGGATTTGATTAGGCAAAGACCAAGGCAAGCAGCATCAGACAGCAGCGGGGTCTGAGGTTCGATGATGTTTCGTTTGTGACCAGAAGGAGGTTCTATGGAAAGCTCTCTTCAGCGCCCTCAGGCGGTCAAAGAATTAATTTCACACTGCTGCAACTCGAGCTAAAGAGGACGCTTTAGGGGCGCCTGGGATGCCCAGAGAAACTTTCGCGATATTGACTCGGAATATCTTTGCCAAGATCTATTTGCTCTCATGGTAAAGTAGGTCCACCCTTGTAGGATTTGGTGTCAGAAATGGCGCTAGTAAGTCAAAGCACCGTCCAGGCGAACAGCGCATCAAAAATCAGTCGCTATCGACCAGAGATTGATGGGCTAAGAGCATTTGCCGTAGTCGCGGTCATCATCAATCATTTTAATAAAGACATCCTGCCAGGCGGGTATCTGGGTGTTGATATTTTCTTTGTCATATCTGGATATGTCATTACTTCATCGTTGTTTGGGCGACCCAGCAAAGATTTCAAGGACTTCATCAGCGGGTTCTATGAGCGAAGGATCAAGCGACTAGTCCCAGCGCTATCGGTTTTTGTGCTGATAGCAAGTATTGCGATCTGCTTATTTAATCCATTGCCAAGATTGTCTTTGCTGACTGGTCTGGCATCACTATTTGGGCTTTCAAATCTCTACCTTCTCAAGCAATCGACAGACTACTTTGCGCAATCAACAGAGCTAAATGTTTTCACTCACACATGGTCCTTGGGAGTTGAAGAGCAATTCTACATATTATTCCCATTCCTGATTTGGATTTCAGGATTTGGGCGACAGACAAAGAACGGTGCCAGAAATCTTTTCTTTGTAGTTGGATTACTGACAATTGCTTCGCTGGTTGGATTTATCTGTCTCTACCCAACAAATCAACCAGCAGCATATTTCATGATGCCGTCCCGATTTTGGGAGATGGCAGCAGGATGTCTGATCTTTATTGGATTTCAGAAGCGAGCATCAGTTGAACAATTGCTGGAGAAGGTGCCACCTCTTCTGGTGATGGCACTGATTGTTAGTGTGATGTATCTGCCGATGTCGATGGCAGCTGCATCCACCATTGCAATTGTTGTTTTGTCATCCATCCTGATTGCCTGCCTAAAGAAGAAGACAGCAGCATTCAATGTGTTCACCAATCCCAGTGTCGTCTATATCGGTTTGATCTCCTACTCGCTGTATCTATGGCACTGGGGGGTGCTATCAATCAGTCGTTGGACTATTGGTATCCACTGGTGGTCAGTGCCCTTCCAGATCGCCATAATGCTTGGTCTAGCAGTTGCTTCCTATCGCTGGATTGAAACACCACTGCGTATGGGGAACTGGTTTGGAAAGCGATGGAAGACCTTGGTAGTTGGTGGAGGTGTATTGGTTACTCTTTCTAGTGGACTAGTTGCTCTTGGCGCGCCACTCGCAGGAAAACTTTATAGTGGTGAAGCAAGCGAAGATTTCAGCAATGTTATCAACAAGCCAATGGATTTTCAAGGAGAATTCACCAGGCGTTCTGCGAAGTACTGCCACAGTTCTGATGTCAAGAATGATGATGCCATTTCAGGTGCCATGGCAATGACAGAACAATTCTTGGATAACTGTTTATCTGCATCAACCCACAAACCTCTAGTAGCGTTTAGTGGAGACAGTCATACTCTTTCATTATTTCCAATCAGCGAGGTGATTGCATCTACGTCTGAATTTGATGTTTTCTCGCACAGCAGAGATGGTTGTGCATTCCCTTCCCAAGGCGAAACTTTTAGGAAGGGTTGTTTCGAGGTTCAATCATCTGTTGCTGAAACAATCATTGATGAGATGAGCAAGAGAAAGCATGGTTCAATTTTTGTGGCGACGTCGTATTTGAATTCGCACTTTGGATATGGTGGCGTACATCGAAAACAATTTAAGAAGCATGCAAATGGTTCAAGAAGTGCTGTGAATAAAAACTTGGATGACTTTATTACTTCATCTAATGAGCTTGCAAGCAAACTAGAAACGATTGATGCTTCATTGATTTTGGTTGCGCCACTCCCTCGGCATCCTGGGTTCACTCCTGAGCTTTGTTCGCGTCAGTGGTTTAGACCTTCACCATCAGCCGCCTGCCAGAAAACCGAGAAGAGTTTTCTCGAGAGGGAACGAAAACACATAATTTCAAAATTAGAATTAGCAGCGGAAAAAACTAAGAATATTTATGTATTCGACCCTTTTGAGAGGTTCTGCAGTTCTGAATATTGCTACGTAGCGAAAGGAGGCGTCTTTCTGTATAGCGATGATAATCACCTGAGCAAAGACGGTTCCCTGTTGATTTCAGGAGATCTGCTCTCAATGATCGCCAGTATTAATGCTAAAAAGAAGTAGCTTATCGGCATTTTTGGGGTCAAAGCTTCGCAAAAAACAAGGTTAGACGCTTGTCTCTTTGCTGGTTGTCGATTAATGCGACGGGACATCTGGATCATCGTATGCTATGACTGGAAGTGATTGAAGAAGGTGCAATGTGGAATCAGCCAAGGTCTATCGCTATTAATTCTCGACGCCTTAAATAGTTGTTCAGGAAAGTATCTAATTCCTGGGCTCATCAAGAAATTGTCAACGAATTCCTCGTGATGGGAGTACTGTATGCATGGCGCCAGCGCCCCTCATCCCTATCTTCTCCTGACTGCTGACATCAGCGAATCAACGCCACCAATCGCGTAAAAGACAAGAGCGACAATCCAGAGTTTTGATTTTATGATTCTAGGTTCTTGCTGATGTGACTGCGTTGGCGATGTCGGCAGACAGCTTGTCCGTACGTGTGTTCATGCTCTTTGATTATCAGGAAAGTGCGGAGCTGCCTATTCGCCTGTGCATCTCTTTGCAAGCCAGTATTTCAGCCGCTCAGTCCTTCTTAACGCGCGTTTAATCCCGCTCAATCCCACTGCCGCAGCGTTGGCGGTTGCGTTCCAGCTTGCGCCGCAGCCGTTCAGTGATGCCCAGATCGGCACTGCGCCACAGACGATCCATCTCGCGGCTGAAGTGGGCAGCGACCTGCGGCGAGTGGATCACGAGCAGTACCTCGTCGTTTTGATGGGCGGCACTCGGGCTCCAGTTAAAGGACCCCGTGATCACGGTCTTGCGATCGATCACAGCGAACTGAGCTGGCTGAACTTGAGAAGGACAAGCCCAGCCATGGTTCTGAGACGCCCCTAGTGCAGCTGAGCCGTTGGGTAAGCCAGTCCCGCGATTGAGGCTTGTTTGAGACGGAAGGCGGCTACGAACGGCTAAGTCAGCTTGGCTTCTGGAGATGGTCAGCCTTAGTCAGGATCCCAGTCAGGGAGATGGATCTTGAGGAAAGCACCAACCCTGCGGAATAACAACGGTGCCCTTCAGGTTCGGGTCCGCCTGGATGGCAAAGACCATTTCATCAACCGCTTAGGCAGGTTCGATGACCCTGTTGCGAGGGCACGAGCTCAGGCGATCTCTGCGGAGATCTGGAGGGACTACCAGCAGGGGCAATTGGATTGGAGCTTGTGTCGCTACAAGCCTTTGGTTGAGGGCAAAGACCCTGATCTGCTCAAAGCACTGGAGGCGCTGATGGAGCGCAAGCGCCAGGGCAGAACCACGCACACGTATCGAGTGGTCCGCAGATACGGCGGGGCACTGCGCAACAACGCGGAAGTTCAGGCATTTCTGCGCTGGATGGATGCGGAAGGCTTGGCTGCATCCACGCAAGCCACGATCCTGAGCACCATCCGTGTCGTTCAACCCAACAACAAGGCTCTATCGGACGCGGCGATCAAGGTGCCTCACCGCAGCGTCCAGGCGGAGGTCCTGAGTAGAGGCGATATCCAGAAGGTTCTTGAGGACTTAAGGATCAATGAGGAATGGTTCTATCCCTGCTTTGCCGTCTGGCTGGGTACAGGGCTGAGGAACGCAGAACTGATTGGTTTGACCTGGGATTGCGTGAGGCTGGAGGACGGAGAGCTGCTGATCACCAAGACCTTGAGGCGTGACGGCGTCTACACACACAAGAGGCAGTGGGCAGGCACCAAGACGGGGAAGAGTCGGGTGGTGCCCCTGCGTGATGACCTGGTGCTTCTGCTCCAGGAGCACAAGGAGCAGATGGCGGTACTTGGTCTGGACACCCACAGGGGACTGGTGTTTGTCACTCCCAAAACACATGGGCATCTGTATGACAGCGGTCTAGAGCTCGTCTGGAAGCGCAGTCAGAGGCGAGTGGGCTTGGTGCCTAGGCGGTTGTATGCCCAGCGGCATTCATTTCTGAGCCATGCCCTGGCAATGGGTAATAGTCCTGCTGATCTAGCTGCAGTGGCAGGACATCGGACTGAGCAGCTCCTCAATACTTATGCGAAACCAACAGGCAGAGTAGTCATGCCCCAGTGGTGAGGGCTTAGGGGCAACGATGCATTTAGGAGGGGGAGGACTCTCTTGGCGGGAGAGGCGTAACAGAATCACAAAATAACAAACGGTTTTCGAGAATGAGAGGCAATCTTTCGGGGTATTCCGATCGAATGGGCAACTATCCCACTAGTACCGATCGCCTGGAGGAGGAACTACGGGGTCTTCTTGGGGCAATGCGCTTGCGTCATATTCCAAATAAGACCAAGGCATGGGTTCTCAATGGGATTCAGCACGACTTGATTGAGTCCATACTTTTGACAACCAATATCTGATTTGGACTTGTTGGGAGTGTGGTTGATTCGCTAGAACTGACTGAGTCGTTACTCCCAAGACTCGTGCTGACTGGTCAAGAACTGCTGTCTAAGGTCAAGGAGATGGGTGATGCTCCTAAGACCGAACTGGCAACCGCCTGTGGATATGTGTCCAAGAAGAAGGACGGATCAGACCGCGTGAACTTCACTGCCTTCTATGAGGCACTTCTGAATGCCAAGGGAATTGACCTTGGCAGTGGTGGTGGCAAAGGAGTCGGTAAGGGCGGCAGGAAACTCTCCTACACGGCAAAGGTTCAGTTCAACGGCAACCTGATGGTCGGCAAGGCATACACCGCCATGCTTGGTCTTGAACCTGGCATGGAGTTCGAAATCAAGTTGGGCAGGAAGTCAATTCGCCTGGTCCCTGTCGGTGGTTCTGACGAGGAGGAATAGGCGCAAAAAAGAGGGGGCACACGCCCCCTCAATGCTGCATGAACCTTGATCAGGAATGTTCTAGTGAGGCAGGACTCGGGTTGAGTTGTGTCCCTTGAGGATTCTTCCTTTGCTTCCCGTGTGAGTGCTTTGAGGAGAGGTGCAGTAGGTCAGACGCCTTGGTCTCCTCCTCGACCTTGGTTAATCGTTTGACCAGATTCCAGGTGTCTTGCGAAGAGAGTTCACCGTCATCACCCCACTTGAGACTGGATAACTCTGGGGGGCACATAGGTCTCTTGGTCGCATTTTTTTGAATTTAGAAGCGTGGTAACGCGTGTCGTGGCAGCGCTCCTGGAAGATTTGCTGAAGAAGAGCAGGTCTGGATGCTTTGTTCCCATCTGGGGGTATCGCTTGAGATCGGGTCATTTGACAGTGTTCAAGTGACCGATGGTCACTCCTTCGACACTCCAGTCCCTGTCAGTGGGGGTTCTGCTGACAGGGACTTTCGCTGGGTCAGGTGAGGCAAGAAAAAAACCTCCGTGGGATGACTGACCACGGAGGTTTGCGGTCTCCTCAGACGACGCCCAACAGTTCTATTCGGGGTCTTGTATCCACAGGAGTAGGACAACCGTCACTGGGGGTTCGGTCAAGAACACTCACCCCAGGAAACCGCCCATTGAGAAGGGCGGCAGTTACGCCGCCCTTGGCACCCGACCCGTCAGAACAGCAGTGGGTCTGTTGGTGTCTAAACCCTTGATAGGTCGCCCAGCAGGCAGACGACACCAGCAAAAGCACTCAACTTATGGGAATGCCCTCAGGTCAGGCAGAGCACTTCTTGTAGGCAGTTTCCATTCTTCTGCGAAGGGGAACAACCTTTGAGGAGAGTGAGTTAAGCAAGAACTGCTCCGCCTCAACACTTAGGACAACCTGAACGGTCTTCCCTCCATCGGTTTCATAAACGAAGACATCCATCTGGGGGAGGATGATGTCGGCAGTGACTTTACTTCCGTCTCTCAGCAGATATGTCGCCATCAAAAGCAGTGAATCGTGGCGAACATAAACCGAACCCCCGTTCTGTCGGGAGTCTGTTCCTCAAGTGCTGACAAGGAACATAAAAAGGCGGTGCGCCAACACCGCCTTCCTCCCCTAGACGCAACTCAGCAAGTGGCATCTGACCCTGTTCTAGTTCCTCGGGATACAGAAGGCATCAGTACAAGCACCTGTCCTCACGGGAAGCGACCACTGGTCATGTCTTGCCACTGGACTGAGCAGACTCGCCAGAGAGGCGGAACGCTGTATCCAGTGTCTCTTCCCACTCCTTCCGCCATACCCAACTGACGGAGTTGTATCGGGATGGTTGGTCCCTCAGAGAAATCCAGCACATCTCTGGACACCGTTCTCTTCAGTCCCTGCAGGATTACCTGGACATCGACAAGGAAAAGGTTGTCGACAAATTCAGGCAACGGATGGAGGTGGCGTCATGACCTCCTGGGCATCAGAACGCCGTCTGGAACTTGTGTTCGACAAGACCCTCAACGACATCCACCGACGCATGAAGAAGGTCTCCAAAGGTGACAGGAAGGCACTCAGGCGGGAATTCCAGGGTTGGTTCAGCAACGACTGTGACGACGTTGAAGTCCTGTGTTTGCAGCACTTTCAGCAATGGGGGAACCAATGAAGGTCCACATCCAATATCAGAACTAATGGGGTCAGTGGTTACATCGGCAGACCAAGCACAATGAAGCAGATGCCTTCCGTGTTGCCTTACGTCGAGCACCAAGCACTGGCAAGAGGCATCGACTCATTAGTGATGACGGTGCCCTTCTGGACTTAATCGATCCTTAGAGGCACAAACTCCCCAAAAAACGCTTTCAGAATCACAGAGCCTTTTGTTATTTTGTTATTCCGTTATTGGTCAGTCCTTCTCAAGGTTGTTGAGGTCAATGGCGACCACGCCTTCGTCATTCTTGTACCACCCACGATTTTTCTCTTTCAATCCTGATCTGACTGGACGATCTGGTGCAAGGACGGCTAATCAGGTTCACGGGTTTCCTGAACAGGAACCGTTCTGGATTTCCCATGCCCATGACTACATCCGCAAGATCGCTCTGGAGTACCTGAATGTGTCATCCCGTGCCCAAGGGTTCAACTGCCGATGCCGCCTGAAGGAAGTGGCAGAGACTCACCATCACCTACCCAGAAGGCGACGCCCAACAACTCCACCAGGCATTGCTCCTGCTGAAAAGAAGCCAGCATCTCAATGTGTCGGCATTCTGTCGTGCAGCGATTGTGGAGAAGTTGGAGCGACTGGAGAAAAACAAATGAAAACGCTTGCCATACGGCTGCCTGATGTAGAGGCAGCGATGCTGGTTGAGGTGCAGAAGGTCAATCGGGCTTATAGAGACCGGCAGGGTCTTCTTATCAGTCAAATCCAACAGGAATACGCCAAGACCCCTAAGGGCAGAGCATCAAGGTGAAAGCCAAGATGCCCTCACATTCCAAATGTCACGCTCACCACGCTGCCTGCCACAGGGCTATTCCTTCCACATCACGCTGCGGTGCAACAGCCGTCAGTTTTTGATTGCTAAGGGATTGAGGCGGGATGTGCTTTTAGCAGTGCTCGCCAAGGCACAAGCCAAGGTCCCTCACAGGTTGTATGCCGTTTGTTTGATGGCAAATCACCTGCACCTGCTCATCAAACCTGATGATGCACGCCAACTGCCAAGGCTGATGCACTGGTTTGGCTGGTATTCAGCAATGGCACTCAATCGCCTAACGGGTCGCTGCGGGCACTTTTGGGAAGCCAGGTATTACGCCACTGCCATTGCGCCTAAAGACCACAGACGAGTGCTCAATACCTTGCGGTATATCCACGCCAACCCCAAAGCAGCTGGAGTGCGAAAGGGGTTTTATGACCCCTACAGCAACTACGGGCACTACGGGAGGTTGGCGAGTGATGGCATCAGCGAATGGCACCCAAGTTTCCTGCAACTGGCGCCAACATTGGAGGGATGCTCCAAGCGTTATGAGCGGTTTTGTCAGCGGTATCGCCATCACGCCAAAGGAGCAGCCAAGTGCCACTGGGGCTCAAGGATGCTGAAGCGATTGGTTGAGGCAAGAGGTCATCAAAGAAGCAAGAAAAAGCGTTTATCGCCTGGGCAGCAGCAACTACCGTTTGCGTTTGATATGCGGCTCAACCAAATCCCTAACGAGTGGCACCAGATAGCAGTGAGATTTAGACGAGCCAATGGCATCCGTGATGGCGAAAGGGAGCGAAGTTATTGGTGAATGTGTTGAGGCAATAAGGATAGAAGTAGGGAGAAACATATTGAGGGAGGCTAGGGAGGCTTTGGTGTGTCTTGCGGTCTTGAGATGAGGCAAAGAATGCCGTGAGTGACCTGCCATTGGGCTAAGCCGAGGGCGATGGTGCCAGGTATTGGAGGCTGATTTGTTGGCTTACTGGTGTGAATAAAGAAATAAAAAGCCCCTGCGGTTGCAGGGGCTTTGGGTGGTTAGCCTATCACTTATCAATCAATCTACACTCAATCACACATTCTCTACTACCACGGTTGATAGTAGCAACATGAATTCGTAGCACCAGATAAATCGCAATTACAATCGTGCACCCGCACATCCCTCTTGCTTGGAGTTGATGTTAGGGCAGTAACGGCAGCACCTTTGCCAGGACCGCCATTCGTATTGAAACGCCACTTGATGTCAGCCGAAAACCGTGACTTGAAGGCACTGTCATAAGAGAGGTTGGTGCCAACCGTTAGTCCGTTGTTGATGGCATAGGCGAGGCGACCCAAGACACCAGAGCCATCTGCTGTATTGAGGTCACCGTTTTGGTAGTAGTAACCAACAGAGGCTCTTAGTCCTGGCGTCAGGTTGTAACCAGCATCTAAGCCATAGGTGTCCAGTGCACCGCCTTGATAGACGGTGTTGAGCTGTTGCTCGGTGTCACCCGTTGGAATGAGCGCATAAGCATTGAATGCCCACTTATCGCTCACCGCTTCTGCATTGACAGCCGCCTGCTGGAAGAAAGCGGTGCGTGAGGCATAAACAGGGATACCCGTGTCAGAGGGACCCGTGCTCATTGGTCGGGTGTCATAGCCCGCATTCAGTCCATACATCCAACTGCGGTCACCATTGAGCCAGCGATAGCCCAGGCGGGATGAGGTGGAGATGGTGGTGCCAGCAACGGTGGTGTTGATGATGCTGCTGCTGTTACCCCAGTCCGAGAAGTTGGCATTCGCCAGGACATCGGCATAGAAGACGCTGTTGCTGCCGACCACCAGGGGAAGGAAGCCACCCAGACCTGCTTGGTTGGGGGTGCCAGCCGCTTGGGTTTGAGCCTGGATGCCGACCTGCGGTTTAACGATGTCCTTGAGCTGAATGCTCATCACACCCAGGTCACTGGCAGACCCTTGGGCGACTTGAGCAGGCTTGGCGCTGACTGCAGGCAGTGAGGCGATGGAGAGAGCAGCGGTGCTCAGTGCCGCCAGCGATAAATGAAGGGACTGCCGCATCACAGACACGCTCAACTTCTGGCGGGAGTTTCGCCAGGAAATCCGCCATTGCAACTGGGCTTAGAGCACTTCGGTTTGCGGCGGCAAGCTGGGAGAAGACAAGCCACTCCCGTAGCCACCCAACCCATTACCAAGGACTTCCCAGCCCTGCCCCACGCCTTCTTCTGCCGTCCAGCGGAGGTTGTTGCCCCTGAGCTGATTGGCTGCAAGTTGGTGAAACGCCAAACAGGCGGCAGCCTGCTCTGGGGTGTGGTGGTGGAAACGGAGGCGTATTCCCAGGACGACCCCGCCACACGCGGCTACCGCCGCCGCTCCCCCAGCAACGAAACGCTCTTTGGTGAGCCAGGGCGTTTTTACGTCTATGTGAGCTATGGCATTCACCACTGCGTGAAAAGAGTGGATAAGTCTTTGGTGATGCCCACCGAAGCCACTCCCTGAGCCACTCAGTCCTTCTGCGCCCTCGCTTAATCCCGCTCAATCCCACTGCCGCAGCGCTGGCGGTTGCGTTCGAGCTTGCGCCGCAATCGTTCGGTGATGCCCAGATCGGCACTGCGCCAGAGACGATCCATCTCTTGGGTGAAGTGGGCAGCGACCTGCGGTGAGCGGATCACCAGCAGCACCTCATCGTTTTGATGGGCAGCACTCGGGCTCCAGTTGAAGCTGCCGGTGATGACGGTCTTGCGATCGATCACGGCGAACTTGTGATGCAGGTCCTTGAGATGGGTCTCCCAGCTTGGATTCTCAGGGATGCTCAGGGTCTTTGAGCCAGTAGCTGAGCCACTCCTATCCATTACTCCCCTGAGTTCGGACGCGGCTACGAATGGCTAAGTGAACTTGGCTCTTGGTTAGGGGCGGCTTTAAGCCAGATTCCAGTCAAAGAGCTGGATCTTGAGGAAAGCACCAACCCTGCGGAATAACAACGGTGCCCTACAGGTTCGGGTCCGCCTGGATGGCAAAGACCATTTCATCAACCGTTTGGGCAGGTTCGAGGATCCGATTGCGAGGGCACGAGCTCAGGCGATCTCTGCGGAGATCTGGAGGGACTATCGGGAGGGGAATCTGGACTGGAGCCTCTCCCGATACAAGCCGCTTGTGGAGGGGAAAGACCCCGACCTCCTGAAGGCAATGGAGGAGCTGATGCTGCGGAAGCGTCAAGGCAGGACCACCCATGCCTATCGGGTGCTCAAGCGGTATGGCGGTGCTTTGCGGACTGAAAGAGAGGTCAGGGAGTTCTTGCGGTGGATGGAAGCTGAAGGACTTGCAGCCTCCACCCGCTCCACGATCTTGAGCACGATCAGGACCGTTCAACCCAACAACAAGGCTCTCTCTGTCGCATTCATCAAAGTTCCTCACCGCAGCGTTCAGGAGGAAGTCCTGAGCAAAGGGGAGATCCAGATGGTGCTGGAGGAGATCAGGACCAATGAGGAGTGGTTTTATGCCTGCTTTGCCGTCTGGCTAGGCACAGGACTCAGGAACGCTGAGCTCATAGGGCTGACTTGGGATTGTGTTCGCTTGGAGGCAGGTGAGCTGTTGATCACCAAGACCTTGAGGCGCGACGGCGTCTACACGCACAAAAGGCACTGGGCTGGTACCAAGACGGGGAAGAGTCGGGTTGTGCCATTACGTGGGGATCTGGTGGCACTGCTGAAGGATCACAAGGACCAGATGGCGGCACTTGGTCTGGACACCCATAAGGGACTGGTGTTTGTCACCCCTAAGACCTATGGGCACTTGTATGACTCAGGACTGGAGCTCGTGTGGAAGCGCAGTCAAAGGCGGGTTGGATTGGCGCCTAGGCGTTTGTATGCCCAGAGGCATTCATTTCTGAGCCATGCCCTGGCAATGGGTAATAGTCCTGCTGATCTGGCGGCAGTGGCAGGGCACAGGACCGAGCAGCTACTGAATACCTATGCCAAGCCAACAGGTCGAGTGGTTTTGCCGTACTGGGAGGAGAGCTAAATGCTGATATTCAGAGTTCATCGGCTTCGTTCATGTTCGTGCGCTTGAGACGCCCCTTGTGCCAATTTTTCTAGGTTTTACGTTGCCCAGAAATGACCGCTGAAAACCCCTGTACAGCCTGCGTTCTTAGGGGTTAAATCCTGGCGCCATTCGGGCACAAAAGAACTGGCACAGAGGCGCTTCTGGGGTGCTTGTGCAGCCTTATAATTGTCTCATCGAAACGGGGTGAATTGAGCAACCCTCTCTGCGAAATCTACCTAATACATCTTGCCCGAAAGGGATCAAGTCAAGCGGGATTTTCTCCCTGCCCTTCTAGAGCTAATTACTTCTTTCATCGTGAACCAAGAAAAGCTTTTCTTCGCAATTGTTGAAACGCGTAAGGCGATGTACCGCTTAATGGACATGAACCTTTTGCGTGATGACGACATTAATGCATTTGAGGAGTCTATCCTTCACCGCGCTGGAATTGATTTCGATGATTATCTTGAATGGAAAGAGAGCTGAGTCTCCGCTTCTCGACTCTTGATGTGTCTGCCAAATTACCCGAAAACTGCTTATGTACCTAGTTGACAATGCTCAGAATGTCTTTGCTGACATTATCGATAATCCTGCAAGTTGGTCTCAAAAACAGGCGATCCTGGAAGACTTTGTTTGCCTGGAAAGTCGTGATTTTGACCTTGCCATTCAGATGATTCGAACCTATGTAGCCTCGAATCGAAGAAAAGAATATGAGACGGCATATGCTGTTGCTAAGCAGGCTTTCTTGGATTCAAGAGAGTTTTCTTGTTCCCTTGGAAAATTTAGTAAATTTAATGAGAATACCGTAACCAATAGGGTAAGCGGTTTTATCGATCGCCTTGAAAAGCAGTGTTGCTTTAGAAAGCCTTATAGCACTCAGCGCGCAATCTCTAGTGATGTCAGAGGAGTATTTGATCCGCTCGGCTATTTCAATTGTATTGAAGAGATTGTGGAAGCTTGCCAAGGCTTGATCAAGAGCGTAGCTAAGGTTCAAGACTGCCGCAATCTTATTGAACAGCGACAATTTAGGGAAGCATTGCAACTGGCGGCTTCTGGCAGACAGAGTGAATTTGTTGCCTTTATGGATAAGTCACTTGAAGATCTCTGATAAGTGTAATTTCATTTAGTCATTCTCGCTTTCCCTTTCTTAGCTTGAATGAGCTGTAGTCGCTGTTGATGTCTAGGGCTATCTTTTTTGATAGCCCTTTTCTGTACCGACTGTCCTTCAGCTGCAACTCTTTGAGCATCTCATATTCGACTCTCCCTAGTTGTATCGAAATATTCATTCGACTACCTCGCTATGGTTGTGCCGGAACCACTCGTAATGAGTAATTAGGAAGTCTATAGTTCCTGTTCTCGACCTCCTTAGCTTTATTGATAAAGAGTCTAGTTTTCTGAGTGTACTCTGATTGCGTTTACCGAAGAATAAGCTGATACACCTCTGGTTCGTTTCTGGCATTTACTTGTACGAGGATTCCTGTTGCTTGATAGTTCTATTTATCCTCTTTAGAACAACAGGTCTGAATTCTGGTAATCAAGAACGAGGTCTGGATCCTGATGGTGTCTGTAGGAGTAGTAGTCCTTCAGGTTGTAGGACGCGTGATGCTCCCAGACCCAGGGTTTGATCACCACACCCCTGTTCTCCTCTGAGGTGGTCTTGAGGAGTTTCTGGACCCTTGGACGGACCTTTTGGTGGACCAGGTTGTCGATGTACCAGAGGTCGTTCAGAGGGTCAGGTAAAGCACCCAGATGGAGATGAGTATGGAAGGCAAGGATCTGACGACCATGACGGACCACTGGTTTGCGTTCATGGAAGAACACCAGCTGAGGTCTTAAGGGTGGTTCTGGAAGTTTCTTGAGGCGTTGCTTCAAGAGCGAGGTCAAGAACACGTTCCTGAAGTGTTTGGAGTGACTGATGACAGTCTCAGATCGAGTTGGTAGATCGTTCCAAAGCAAAGTGATGAACCACATGGGTTGGAAGTTGTTCTCCCATTGGTCTCTGATGAGTTCCTTGAAGACCTTTGGTTGTGATCTGGTCTTCTGATGGATCCTCTGGAGTCTCTGGTTCAGGAGTGTCCTTGAGTGATCAGAACGATTCACTCCCGTTGGTCGTGAATGAACTCCTTCTCGCTCGGTTCCGATCTGGTGATTCGTCTTAGCTAATTTGGGGTAACTCATTGATATCACTGGTTTTTTATGCGGTCTTTTCGAGATTTAAGAAGTATCTCTTGGTACACCGAGTCCCTTGTTTGCCTTGATGGCATTGGGGGGTGAGGGATTAATGACAAGCTCGCATCTCTTGCCTCTGCTAGAGACTTGAAGTTGGTTTCAGTTATTATTTATAAAATATATAGCTTGATGGCTCCGATGTCATCTGTTGACCTAGTGAAGGCTTAGCTTGCGATTGCTGCAGCGAGAAAGGCTATTTTCTGGATTGTTTTTATGAGTATTGTGGTCTATGTAGTTTCGCTTGTGATCGGCTTATGTAAATGTCTCTGTTTATTGCTGGCATGACCAATCTAGTATTACAAGGAGTTGTTGAGTAGATGTGGACAGCATCCAACGAGAGCACTTGATCAGAGCGTTGGTTAATCAGCGAGGTGACGAGGATATGGGTGCCCCTCTGCCAGAGGAGGACGCATCCTGGGAACATGAGGCTGAAATAATAAAAGCTGGATACAGCGCGAACCTTCAGAAGCTAGGCAACGCTGATTTATGGAGGGAAGCTGGCGTTACAGATCCTCGAGCGCTATCAGAGTTTATTGAAGAGTGGTTATAGATCTACTGATCAGCTCTGAAGCCACAAGGATTCCAATGGGGTTGCCAACAGAGAAGCGAAGCCTTAGCTTATTCTTGTTATATGGTGTGATGCATGAACTACAGCAAGGAACTACTTGTTAAATGCTTGACAAATGAGTATGAGCATTTGCTCCATGATGGAGAAGAGCCGGGAGATATGACGGTCGAAGAACGCAGAGCATGGTTTAACACTCTTACTATTGAACAACTGATTGAAGAAACAGGATGGGATGACGACGAGGACCTAAAAGAGTTCATTGAGAATTGGAAAGGTGAAGACTAAGAGGTAAATGGTCAACCCATGGTCAATCACGCCTGAAAACTATGATTGAAGCTGCTTTTTCTTTAATAAACCTGGCGCTGCTGACTGTCTCTATTCTCCTTTCTTTTTCAGGATTTCCATTTGGGCTGGTTAGTTTTTTAGGGTATTTACTCTCGATGACTTCAATAGGAGTCATCATTGGCGTGTGGGGAAATCCTGGAAAGGAGCATCGGCAACTTCTTACAAAGGTGTTTACATCACTGGTAGGGATAGGACTTCTTCTGCTGGGCAACTGGATCATCGACAAAGGAGGATTGGTCTCAATCACAGTTGGGGATGCAGGTACGGGAGATGCGGTTTCACTTGCGTTCTCCAACATTGCCTGGATTACGGGATTACTAGCAGCAATTAAGGGAACACATAAGGGGGCTAATGCAGAGGAGCATCCCCCTGGACAGGATTCGCCCCTTGATGCCAAGGTGGAATATCTACTTCGTCTAAAGATACGGACGTCAAGGCGAGAACTTATAGTCAATATATCAAGTACACTGTTGGCTTTAGCTTCAATTGCTCTACCGCTTTACTATGCGATGGTGCTAGGTGATCCACTGAAGCTTTTACTCTTATTGCTCTTTCCTATATCTGTATTCTCCATGGGGTTTGCCGTTAGGGGAGGCGGTTTACTGGTTTACTTGCCCACGATTACTATTGGCGTATTACTAACGATAGCGGCTGCACCTTGGTGGTATTTCCTGCTTGGGATTAGTCTTTGCGTGGTCTACTACCAGACTGTCTTTTCTATCCCAAGAGGGAAACGCGAAGAGTCAGAGTTGTTCGACAAGTGGAATATTGAACAGGCTGTAAAAGAAAAGAGAGCTGACACGCAACAATAGAAATGCTATCCAAGCATTGATTCGTTCTATTGTAGGGTACATTTGAACATCAGCTTGCTTGAGCCAATGACGTTGCAGACTTAGGTTCTACGAAATAAGTTGATATTCTAATTCTAGAGGAAGTATCTGCTTAACAAGTACTAGCATCCCCGCTCTGCGGAACCAGCAAGAGAGAGAATCATCTTCCCTGTCTTATCAAAGATCGATAGACGACCTTTTGACTTCTGCAACTCATACCCTATCCGAACCCATTGAGGAGTGGACAAAACAAGAGAATAGTCGTCAAAACGTGCTTTAAGCTGAAGATTCGAATAAGAAAAGATGTCTGCTTGTGTGGGGATACCATTTACATTGAGAAGTAATAAAGTATTGCCTTTGGTGCTAGGGGAATAGTATGTCCAAAGAAGTGGGCTGTTGAGGCTTTTCTGGTAGAAGTAAAGGCTACATCCGATAGGCAGATCACGCCAGGATAATGAGTCGAGGATGAGAGGGGGAAGAGATGCTATAGAAGATGGTGGTAATGACGTTACTGAGAAGAGTAAGGCTAACCCAAGAAATGCACGAGAGCAGATCCGGTTTCTTAAGTTAACCGTGTACATTGCTTTGAGCACAGACAGTGCGTGGTTGTGATCTACTTAGAGCAGTACTTCTCGTATAATCCGCTAGCCTCGTTGCTGCCAAGACTATTGGCAATCTGCCAATCTTTGCAGGCTGACTCTGTTTGACTGAGTTCATATTTTGAAGCGCCCCTGCCAGTGTAGGAATCTGCATGCCGGGGAGCAATCTTGATGGCTTTGTCGTAAGAGAGGATTGAATCTTCGAATCTATTCAGTTGTTTTAGTATATACCCTTCATTTGCATAAGCGTAATGACTCTGAGGATTCACCTTTATCGCCTGTCTTAGGTCCTCTAGTGCATAATCAAGCTTTTTAAGCTGGAGCCAGGACTGAGCACGAGCAACTAATGCACCATCAGCACGTGGGTTAAGACGAAGGACTTGATGCATGCGTCGGATAGCTTTCTTATAGTCTTTTAATTGGTATTCAGTTATTCCACTCCAGTAGAATACTTCCAGCGTCTCATTGCCATTCTCTATAGATCTGTCTATATCCTTTTTGGCATCTCTATGATTACCAAGGGCAAGCTGCGCCCTACCTCTGGCAAGATACGGACCAGACTGATCGCCATCGATAGAGATTGCTTTCGAGCAGTCAGCAATAGACTTCTCATGCTCTGATATTAAAAGGTAGGTATCACAACGGTTTCGGTAGTATGCGCTGTCATCAGGATTGATTTCAATTGCAGTTGTGAACTCTAAGATTGCAGCCTTGTAATCGCCAAGAGCCATATATACAATGCCTTTATTGTTGATCGCGTCTGCATAGTCTGGCTTGATCCTTACGGCTTTGGCAAGGTTAACCAGTGCGTTCTTTGTGTCTCCAAGACTGTGCGAAGCCATCCCAAGCATCATGAATCCAGGGGCAAACTTTGACGCAGCCAGAGTGACCTGCTTAAAGTCTCTATGAGCACTCTTATAGTCACCTTTTTGGTAATGGAGATTCCCTCTGTCAAAGTAGGCAGGGGTTTCCTCTGGTGAATCACGAATTATCTTGGATAAGAGTCTTTGCTTTTGAGAGGTGTCTGTAAGGGAATCAATGTAGTCATACAACTTATAGTATGCCTCTACATTCTCAAGCCGTCTCGCCCTCTTAAAGTCTAAAAAAGCTCTATCTATCTCGCCAACCTTTAGGTACAGAGAGGCTCGATATGCCAAAGCTTGTGCATCTTCAGGGTTGACCTCTAAGAGCTTGTCTAAATCCCTAATCGCCTCTCTATAGTTGAATAACCTATCCCAAGCCAACGCTCTATTCATCAAGATAAGGGTGTCCCCTGGAGCAATCTCAAGTGCTTTATTGAAGTCTTTTATTGCATTCTTTGGATCACCACTCCGTGAAAGAACAACCCCTCTGCTATTGAGGTTGTAAGGATTATCTGGATCTATCTCTAATGCCTTGGTGTAGTTGGTTATTGCCTCGACCAGCTTCCCTGACTTTTCTAGTCTTCGTGCTTCTCCTACTAGTGCAGAGAGTGCTGAGTTTTGTTCAATAGCCTCTCGCCATTGGTCTTTATTATGCTCGGCTATGGATTCTGAGACTATATCCTGAAATGAAGAGGTGATTTCTTTTGTAAGTTCAGCGCAGTCTGCCTGAGTGATCTCACATAATATATTGATAGCGACAGCATACTTCTCCGAGGTGTTTGTAAGATCGCTTGTTTCCGTCGTCCCTTTTGTCGTAAGCCTCCCTTTGCTGTCTACCGTATAAAAGGATGATGCAGACTTCCCATAATAAGAAAAGTTGTAGCGACCATCTTCGTTGTCACTCATGACTCCACGAGGAATTGGCTGATCCTTAAAGCGCGAATTCTTCCAAAGAAAGAGGATCATCATATTGACATCACTTACATAGCTTTTCGCCTTCTTGGTCTCCTCTTCAGTTGACTTCTTTCGTGTTTTACCAACATCTTCTGTCTTGATTGTCGCCTTTGGGCTTGAAGCTGTTGAATACGCAGGGCTAGCAGTCAACATGCCAGCACAAGCTATACAAGCCAGCCTTATAAGTGCCGGTGCTTTCATGCGTGCGACTACTCTTGAGAGCTAATCTTATCACGTGTGCGATATTCTTGCCCTGCTTTGTAGCGAGTTCTTTCTTTTGGTTGAATCAACACAAGGGTCTTGCGATACTGCAACTTAGAAAATCCGAGCGCATGATTAGGTATTACTTTGAAGGATGGCGTAAGTCTTTTGACTTCAAAGGACGAAGCGGAAGAAACCAGTTCTGGTGGTTCGTCTTTTGGGACTGCTTGATTCTGCTGATTCTTCTATTGTCGGTATCTGCATTTGATCATCTATCCCTTTCTTCCTTGAAAGCTGAAGGAGCCAATCCGAATCTCGCGCTCTTTACAGATGTTGCTTCTTTGATGGAGAAGAGTTCATCCTTTCTGTTCGTCATTCTCTTGCTTCTTACAATGCTTCCCAGGATTGCACTGGCTGTTAGAAGGCTAAGGGATACCGCACGCTCTACAGTCTGGCTTCTCCTTGTATTCGTACCTTTTGGTTCACTGGTGCTGTGGATCTGGTTCATGGGACCGACCAGAGATGTTAACTATGCTGGGATGTCGTCTTATAAGTAGGAATATCTTCTAACCCCTCACTCTTTCTTGATCCCCCACAGTATCTTTGATATGTTGTGGTCATAAATGACCCAAGCCCATGCTGACCGGACAAGAGCTGCTCGCCAAGGTCAAGGAGATGGGTGATGCTCCAAAGACGGAGCTGGCAACCGCATGTGGATACGTCTCCAAGAAGAAGGACGGTTCTGACCGTGTGAATTTCACTGCCTTCTATGAGGCACTCCTGAATGCGAAGGGCATCGACCTCGGTGCTGGAGGCAAGGGTGTTGGGAAGGGTGGCAGGAAGCTTTCCTACACATCAAAAGTTCAGTTCAACGGCAACCTCATGGTCGGCAAGGCATACACCGCCATGCTTGATCTGAAACCAGGCGACGACTTTGAAATCAAATTGGGCAGGAAGTCAATCCGACTGATTCCGGTGGGCTCTTCCGGTGATGAGGCTTGATTCGAATCGCTACTGCATGAACTCACTGAGCAAGATGTATCAGTTCTTCTTGAGAGGTTTGTGGTTTGAGTGACTTAATCAAGCGAATGGCGGCTGCCGCTGATCGACTCGGCTTATCCGATGATGATCGTTCATCTAATAACCTCACAGGAAAGCCTGTTGAAGTAGTGGTTTGGGATGGTGGAATCGACGAGGTTCTCGAATTCACTGATGTGTATCGACGTCACGAAAGTGGCTATTACTTTGAAGATACAGAGCACTTTGGAACGGTTTTCGTCTCTCAAAGAATGGTAGACAAGTACTCTCTTGACCATACCCCTATCGAAAAATGGTATGAGGAGCAGATTGAGTATGAGGACGATGAAGAGCAGCTCAAGTATCTAGAAGAAATGAAGTCTAAGTGGTCTCAGGTGATAATCATCGATCACTGTACTGGATATTCGCTGACAAGTGATCGCAGCAATAGTGGCTATCACAGTATGACTCCGCATGGTCAAATCGGAGATAAAGGCTTTGTTGCTTGGTGGTGTGACTTCCCTGTCGAACTCCTAGATGAATCAAGTGTTGACGTTTGTGTGGCTAGTTGGGCTGATGGCTGATAATCGCGAAGGTTCGGTAGTCCTATCATTCTCTGACTTTGAATGATTGTTCGCTACTGTAGTTGTCCTACTCTGATGCGGCGAAAAAACTCATGGCTAACGCCTATACCCAAGCTCAGTGGGTGGACGCCGTCATTTGCGAGTATGAAAATCTCCTCCATAGTCTCTTGTTTTTCATGGAAGGGACTTATTCGTTCGGATATTCTATGGCATAGCCATAGTTTAAGCCTGCCCGGAGCTCGAGACCCTTCCGGCTTACTCACAATCAATTCCAATGCCGCAGTGCTAGCGGGTGCTCTCGGGTTTTCGCCGCCACCGTTCAGTGATGCCTAGATCGACACTGCGCTGGAGGCGATCAATGCTGATTGATAAATGGCTTCTTATTGTTGCCCCTGCACTTTGGTTGAGGCAAGAGGTCATCAAAGAAGCAAGAAAAAGCGTGTATCGCCTGGGCAGCAGAAACTACCGTTTGCGTTTGATATGCGGCTCAACCCAATCCCTGACGAGTGGCACCAGATAGCAGTGAGATTTAGACGAGCCAATGGCATCCGTGATGGCGATAGAGAGCGAAGTGGCTGGTGAATGCGTTGAGGCAATAAGGATAGAAGTAGGGAGAAGAGATATTGAGGGAGGCTAGGGAGGCTTTGGTGTGTCTTGCGGTCTTGCGATGAGGTAAAGAATGCCGTGAGTGACCTGCCATTGGGCTAAGCCGAGGGCGATGGTGCCAGGTATTGGAGGCTGATTTGTTGGCTTACTGGTGTGAATAAAGAAATAAAAAGCCCCTGCGGTTGCAGGGGCTTTGGGTGGTTAGGCTACCTAACTACGTTTATGGATCTCCGGTGTCCGCACCGCCAATTGTCTGTTTGGCATACGTTGTCGTGCACCCGCACGTCCCTATTGCTTGGCGTTGATGTTAGGGCAGTAGCGGCAGCATTGGTTTTCGGTGTTTCTTTGCCAGGACCGCCATTCGTATTGAAACGCCACTTGATGTCTGCCGAGAAGCGTGACTTGAAGGCACTGTCATAAGACAGGTTGGTGCCAACCGTTAGTCCGTTGTTGATGGCATAAGCAAGGCGAGCCAAGACACCAGAGCCATCGGCATCGCCTGCATCGCCGTTTTGGTAGTAGTAACCAACAGAAGCTTTTAGAGCTTTCGTGAGGTTGTAGCCCGCATCCAAGCCATAGGTATCAAGCGAGCCGCCTTGATACACGGTGTTGAGTTGGGCGTTGGTGGTGCCAGTGGGAATGAGTGCATAGGCATTGAAGTTCCACTTATCGCTCACTGCTTCTGCATTGACGGCAGCCTGCTGGAAGAAAGCGGTGCGTGAGGCATAAACAGGAATGCCTGTGTCAGAGGGACCCGTGCTCATTGGTCGGGTGTCATAGCCCGCATTCAGTCCATACATCCAACTGCGGTCACCATTGAGCCAGCGATAGCCCAGGCGGGATGAGGTGGAGATGGTGGTGCCAGCAACGGTGGTGTTGATGATGCTGCTGCTGTTACCCCAGTCCGAGAAGTTGGCATTCGCCAGGACATCGGCATAGAAGACGCTGTTGCTGCCGATGACCAGGGGAAGGAAGCCACCCAGACCTGCTTGGTTGGGGGTGCCAGCCGCTTGGGTTTGAGCCTGGACACCAACTTGTGGTGTGACGATGTCCTTGAGCTGAATGCTCATCACGCCCAGGTCACTGGCAGACCCTTGGGCGACTTGAGCAGGTTTGGCGCTGACCGCAGGCAGTGAGGCGATTGAGAGAGCTGCGGTGCCGAGTGCCGCCAGCGATAAACGAAGGGACTGCCGCATCACAGACACGCTCAACTTCTGGCGGGAGTTTCGCCAGGAAATCTGCCATTGCAACTGGGCTTAGAGCACTTCGGTTTGCGGCGGCAAGCTGGGAGAAGACAAGCCACTCCCATAGCCACCCAACCCATTACCAAGGACTTCCCAGCCCTGCCCCACGCCTTCTTCTGCCGTCCAGCGGAGGTCGTTGCCCCTGAGCTGATTGGCGGCAGGGATGCTCCAAGCGTTATGAGCGGTTTTGCCAGCGGTATCGCCATCACGCCAAAGGAGCAGCCAAGTGCCACTGGGGCTCAAGGATGCTGCAGCGATTGGTTGAGGCAAGAGGTCATCAAAGAAGCAAGAAAAAGCGTGTATCGCCTGGGCAGCAGCAACTACCGTTTGCGTTTGATGTGCGGCTCAACCAAATCCCTGACGAGTGGCACCAGATAGCAGTGAGATTTAGACGCGCCAATGGCATCCGTGATGGTGATAGAGAGCGAAGTATCTAGTAGTGGTGTTAAGGAGATAGGTGTATCAGTAGTGATAAGAGATGGAGACGCCTGGCTTTGCTGTGGGTTGAAATATTTGGGATTTACTTTGGCGGAGAAAGCGGCTCAATGCCTGCGGTGGAGGTGGGAGGTGGTGCCAGGTATTGGATGGAGTTTTGGGGCTGGTTGAGGTTGATTGAAGAAATAAAAAGCCCCTGCGGCTGCAGGGGCTTTGTGTGGTTAGCCTAGACAACACTAATAAGTAGTTTTGTAAACAGAAGTTAACCTCGCTTCGTGTGTCTACCTCTAATGAGGCGTCTATAATCGTGCACCCGCACATCCCGATTGCTCGGTGTTGATGTTAGGGCAGCAATTGCAGCATTGGATTTCGGTGTTTCTTTGCCAGGACCACCATTGGTATTAAAGCGCCACTTGATGTCAGCTGAGAAGCGAGTGTCAAACGATGCGTCGTAGGAGAGGTTGGCACCAATAGAGACCTCGTTGTTGATGGCGTAAGCCAGGCGTCCCAGGATGCCGACGTTGTCCACCTCTGGATTGCCATCGTCATCAACGTCTCCGTTTTGGTAGTAGCCACCGAGTGATGCCAACAGTGACGGAGTGACGTTGTAGCCAGCGTCTAAACCAACAGTTGTCAGCACGCCTCCCTTGTAGACGGAGTTGAGCTGTTGGTCGACTTCGCCAGTTGGAATGAGCCCGTAAGCGTTAAAACGCCACTTCTCGCCAACAGCTTCTGCATTGACAGCCGCCTGCTGGAAGAAAGCCGTGCGTGAGGCATAAACAGGGATACCTGTGTCAGAGGGACCCGTGCTCATTGGTCGGGTGTCATAGCCCGCATTCAGTCCATACATCCAACTGCGGTCACCATTGAGCCAGCGATAGCCCAGGCGGGATGAGGTGGAGATGGTGGTGCCAGCAACGGTGGTGTTGATGATGCTGCTGCTGTTACCCCAGTCCGAGAAGTTGGCATTCGCCAGGACATCGGCATAGAAGACGCTGTTGCTGCCGATGACCAGGGGAAGGAAGCCACCCAGACCTGCTTGGTTGGGGGTGCCAGCCGCTTGGGTTTGAGCCTGGACACCAACTTGTGGTGTGACGATGTCCTTGAGCTGAATGCTCATCACGCCCAGGTCACTGGCAGACCCTTGGGCGACTTGAGCAGGTTTGGCGCTGACCGCAGGCAGTGAGGCGATTGAGAGAGCTGCGGTGCCGAGTGCCGCCAGCGATAAACGAAGGGACTGCCGCATCACAGACACGCTCAACTTCTGGCGGGAGTTTCGCCAGGAAATCCGCCATTGCAACTGGGCTTAGAGCACTTCGGTTTGCGGCGGCAAGCTGGGAGAAGACAAGCCACTCCCGTAGCCACCCAGCCCATCACAAAGGACTTCCCAGCCCTGCCCCACGCCTTCTTCTGCCGTCCAGCGGAGGTTGTTGCCCCTGAGCTGATTGGCTGCAAGTTGGTGAAACGCCAAACAGGCGGCAGCCTGCTCTGGGGTGTGGTGGTGGAAACGGAGGCGTATTCCCAGGACGACCCCGCCTGCCACGGCTACCGCCGCCGCTCCCCCAGCAACGAAACGCTCTTTGGTGAGCCAGGGCGTTTTTACGTCTATGTGAGCTATGGCATTCACCACTGCGTGAAAAGAGTGGATAAGTCTTTGGTGATGCCCACCGAAGCCACTCCCCAAGCCACTCAGCTTCTCTGCCCTGGCTCAATCCCATTGCCGCAGCGCTGGCGGTTGCGTTCCAGCTTGCGCCGCAACCGTTCGGTGATGCCCAGATCGGCACTGCGCCAGAGGCGATCCATCTCGCGGCTGAAGTGGGCAGCGACCTGCGCTGAGCGGATCACGAGCAGCACCTCGTCGTTTTGATGGGCAGCACTTGGGCTCCAGTTGAAGCTGCCGGTGATCACGGTCTTGCGATCGATCACAGCGAACTTGTGGTGGAGCTTGTCGCCGCGGGCCAGCTGCGGCGTGCCAACTCCTTCGGCTCCGCGTTGCAGCGGTTGGTTGTCCCGCTCGATCCTGCAGTCGCGATCGGCCATTGCCACCCCCAGCAGGTCGAGAACTTCCGAGAAGGGTCGGCTGGCGAAGCCCGGATCCGCCACCAGTCGCAGCCTGACCTGGTGGTTCAAGCGCTCGGCCAGCTGGTTGGTGAGCGATTGGGCGGAGAATACAAAGAGCGCCAGATCGATCTGCTCTTGCGCCTCCGCCAAGACCGAGGCGATCAGGGCGAGGCCGTTGCCGGGGTCACTGCGGCGATGGGGGGGCAAAGAGCAGTTGAACCGGGGTGTCGTCGACGCGCAGGCTTTCGGCTCCGCCCTGGCCCTTGGCGAGGCCAAAGCGACTGTCGCTTCGCCCGCCTGGGCCGTCGCCCCACATCTGCTCGAAGTCCTCTCGGAAGCGTGCGGCCAGCTCCGGGCTCTCGATCCGCAGTAGATGGTTGGCGTTGCCCCGGGTTTGCGGCGCTCCGGGGTCGCCATGGATCCCGCAGGCCGTGAAGTTGGCCGATCCCGTGATGACGGTGCGGCCATCCACGACCACGTACTTGCTGTGCATGAGCCCGCTGCCCTTGCTGCCATCGGCGGTGTCATCCAGCAGCGGCACCCCTGCCCGCTGAAGGATCGCGATGGCATCCCCCTGCTGGCGCTCGTCCTCGGAGAGCTGGCCGTCGCCGTTGCGGTCCGCGAGTGCCATCAGCTGTCGTTTGCGTTGGCGTTGATGGGGCGTGAGCGCCGCATCATGCTCCCCACTCCAGGGTTGGCTGTAGAGGTGCTCCAGCACCACCTTCACCTGGACGCCCCGCTGGTGTTGTTGGGCCAAGGCTTGGGCGATGGCGGGCAAGGAGAGCTCCTGAACCGCCACCAGAATTTCGGATCGAGCGGCGCCAATCGCCTCGAGGATCAGGGCCTCGAGGTTGTCCCCTGCTCGCCATTGGCCGCTAATGGGGCTGCGGTAATGGCTGTCTTCCCGTTGGTTAAAGACGACCTGGATCTGCGGGTGCTGGTGGAGGGAGGGGACACGCTCGGCACCGATCAGTTGGCCCGCCGTGCTGCATCCCTGGAGGAGGGCCGCCAGGGCGAGTATCCCGTTCAACCTGGGCCACGGCGCCATGGGGGATGCCAAGACGGGTTCAGGACCAGTGTTCCCGGTCGGGCTCAGCCGTGCTCCGGCATCTCCGAGGTGAGCAGCATCGAGCCAAACCAAAGGCTGCTGAGGACCACCGCCGCCAACACCCCGGCGCCGATGCTCACCTTGACCATCAACAGGGGGACGGCGATGGGAAGGAGAACGGCTCCTGCAAGCGGGGTGAAGGCGACAACGGCTTTCATCGCGGATCGGTGATCAGAACCACTCGGCCACAGCTTGGTCGCTGGGGTTGCTGTTGTCTTCCGGTGTGCTGCGATCGAAATTCAAGGTGATGTTGCGCTTCTGCTCGCCGTCGGCCGCAATCGCCTCAATCGCGTAGACCTGCTCGCCGTCGCGGAAGGGCACCTGGACGCGGAAGGTGCCGTCGCTGGAGAGGGGCACGTCCTCGCCGCCAATGCTCAGGCGAGCCGACGGGTCGGTGGCGCCGTAGACGATCAACTCGGCATCAGCGACGAGCCAGAAGGCGCGCTTGCGTTGACCAACCATGCCGCTGCCGGATTCGTTGCGGCCGCTGGCCCAGAGGCCGGCACCCGAGGCATTCAGGCCGGCGCTGCTATCGCTATCCAGTTCGTGGAAGGCCTCCGAGCCGCGCCCCATGGTGCGCCCGAAGCTCGTTGCGGTCTGGTAGAGCCGCTCGTGGAGCCCGCTGTCGGGACCGCTGCTCGGTTGGGTCGTGATCCCGGCAGCGTCGCTCGAGCCCAGGGGGGCATCGAGGGAGAAGGGAACGAACTGATCCAGGATCTGCTCGCTGGGATGGAGCGCCGGAACGCGGGCCACCGAGGAGTAGGCCAGGGAGATCCAGCCACCGGCGTTGACCCGGTAGCCGAGTTCGACGCGGTAGTCCCGATCGCTGAGGGGCACCGGCAGGTACCACTCGGTGGCATGGCTATCGACCGGCACTTCCTGCAGGGTGTGCGGGTGCACGCCACCGTCGCTCACGCCGGTGACGTCGGCCACGCGCAGGCAGAGCTGGTTGGCACCGTCCTTGAACGCCTTCTGGCGATCCGTTTCTGAGATTTCCCAGAACACGTAGGCCCACTGGGGATCACGCGGCAGAAACACCACGCGGGTGCTGTCGATGCTTTTGGGCGGGGGGCTGTGCTCCTGCTCGACGCTGCTGATGTCCGCCTGGCGCTCGCCGATGGCGTTCATCAATTCCGCCTTGGTCTTGCGGCTGTAGAGCGTCACCCCGAGTTCGCTGGCCACCTGCCGCAGTTGGCGCAGGGTCATGCGGGCCAGTGAAGACAGGGCTTGCGTCACAGCTCTTCGGATTCCTTTCGGGATCAATGGGCTCACTCTCCCCGATCCCAAAGGCAATCGGCAGTCGGGGTCAGGATCCCGTGACTGCTTCTGCTGTTGAAACACAAAAAAAGCGGCGGATGAACCGCCGCTTTAGAGCTCTGGGTCCGCGAATCAGCGGCCGATGCTGCGGTAAGGGACCTTCGAGAGGTAATCCATGTCGCTGTTGCCACGGGGGCTGGCTCCGCGTGCTGCGGGCATGGAACGCACCCAATCGGTGTAGTCCTGGATGTAGCCACCACGGCGCTGCTTGGCGCGTGCGGGAACGCTCTTGGCGGTGCCGGTGTAGACGATTTGGGGGAAGCCCAGGATGCCGCGGTAGTACTCGTCGTACCGGGGGCTCGTGATGTTGAAGGGGGTTTCGCCCAGGTCGCGGCCGGGCAGAACCCGGGCGCGCTGATAAGGAACGGTGTGGTAGCCGAAGTTGTCGAGGTATTCCTCGCTGTCGAGGATGGTGTCGACTAGGCCTTCGACGCCACGGGTGGCGATCACGATGGACCAGGCGATTTCCTCGGACTTGCCATGGGTTTTGCGGCCCAGCAACTTCTCAACAAGGTGCTGAACCACCTTGTAGTTGCTGTTCATCCCGTAGAAGCTGCGCTTGAAGGTGTCGGAGAGACACAGGCCACGGATGAAGTCGCGAACGGTGATCTGACCGTTCTTGAGCTGGGATTCCAGGTATGGATTGCGGTCCGACTTGAAGGCGTGGAAGAAGACCTGGCGATAGGCGCTGTAGATAACGGTCTTGCAGTTCTCGCTATCGCTGGCGAATTCCATTGAATTCGCACGCGCTGTCTCATCCGAATTCACTCGGATGGGAGCAACCCTGTTGTTTTGAGTAGTGGGGGCGTACTCCAGAAGAGGGATGGCCACTCGAGCTTCGCAATCCAACGATGCGACCCTAAGCGGGGTGTCGTTTCAGATACCGCTTGCGCTGAGCGAGGGATCACAGTCCGTAACGTTTCTGAGGGCTCACCAGCCCAGGGGGGAGATGGCCTCGAAAGGCCTCTGTTCACTGGGGTTCGAATCTGGCGGGGCCACCGTCTCGTCGTCGCATCGGATCTCGACGCAGAAGGACGCGTTATTCGAGAGGCCCTCGACGGTGCTACTGCGAACCCGGACGTTAGGGCCGGAGAACGAGAAGCGTTCCCAAACGCTCATGGTTTCGTAGCCGGTGATTAGCAGCAGCCCGTCCCGTTCATCCATCGAGAACTCCGAGCTGGCTGGAGCCTTTTCGGCGTAGCCCTGATCGCGCAGCAGGATCCCTGAGCGTCCCCGTTCATCGGTGGGGATCAGGCCAAAGAGGCTTTCTCCGGTGTGGTCTTCGCCGGCCTTGTCCCAAGCCATCGAGGCGCTCCAGCGCACCCAGCAGCCCCCCACGAGGCGAGCGGGATCTTGACCGTGGAGTGCCGCAATGTCAGCTAGGCGCTTGTCGCTGCGCTCCAGTTCCTCGACCACGATCAGCGATCCACCGGCTTCGGCGCGACGGTGCAGCAGGTGATGGACGCTGCGCTGGGAGCGCCAGCGACCGCAGCTCAGCTGGAAAAAGCTGAGGGCATTCTCAATCGCAAGGGTCACGGCGCCGGAGCAGTTGCAGCGATGATCGCAAGCCGTAGATGTTCCCTGCAGCGGTGCTCAGCGGAGTCCTGGCGGCCTTGGCGGGTGCCCTCTGTTGGACCCTGGCCAGCAGCCTTTGGCGGCGCCTGCCCACGGCCCTGAGCGCCAGCCAGCTCAACCTGCTCAAAAACGGCTTAGCCCTCCTGTTCCTGCTCCCGCTCGTCGGGCGCTCCGGTGAGGCGGCCTGGGGTCAGGAGCCCCGGGCCTTGCTGCTGTTGGCCGCCAGTGGGGTTCTGGGGATTGCGCTCGGCGACAGCCTCTTCTTCGCGGCGCTCCGCCGGATTGGCACCCGCCGCACTTTGACCCTGGACGCCGGCGGTCCAGCCGTCACGGCGCTGCTCGGGATGGCGGCCCTCTCGGAGCGCCCCAGCCCGCTGCAATGGCTTGGCATTGCCCTGATCACGGCCGCCCTCTGGCTGGTGGCGGGACGCGATGTGGAGGGGCCGCGCTCTAGGGATTGGGGTCTCGGGATCGCCCTCGCCCTTGGGGCCTTGGCCTGCGGGAGCGGCGGGGCCGTGCTCGCCCGGGCGGCGCTGCGTTCCGGTGCCATCGCTCCGCTGGATGCGGCCGCCCTGCGCCTGGTGGCCGCAGCCCTGGTGTTGCTCCCGCTGCTGCCCTCACTCCTGCATCGACCCCAGGGCCCTCGGCCGCTTGAGCGGCGCTGGCCCCTCGGCCTGCTCGCCACCCTGCTGGGAACAACGGCCGGGATCGCCCTCCAGCAGACGGCGCTGCTGCATCTGCCGGGCGCGCTCGCCGTTGCCCTCTTGGCCACGGCTCCGGTCATGGCCCTTCCGCTGGCCTCCCTCGAGGGGGATCACCCTGGCTGGCGCGGGGTCTGCGCGGCCCTGATGGGCCTGGCGGGTGTCAGTTGTGTGGTGGTTTGAGCCGCTCGTCGGCTTGTTGTTGCCCCCAGCGCACAAGGTCGGCGATGTCCAGCTCCAGGGAGGGTTTGCCGATGGCCTGGCCGATGCTCTCGAGCTGGGCGGAGGCTTTGCCGAGCTGCTCCACCAAGACCGGAATAAAGGTGGGATCCACCGCCAGGTTCGGCTGACGTTCCGCCCAGGCCCTGAGTCGCTCGCCCTCGGGCTGCTCACCCGCTTGGGCAGAAGCCTGCTGGAGGCAGCGCAGGCTGTGGGCCAGCAGGCGCAGGTGGTGGCGCTCGAGGGCGGGCAGCAGGGTGCTCTCCAGCTCGCTCAGGTCCTGTTCGCTCAGCACGGCGTCAGCTCGGCGCGAGCCGGAAGCCGCAGGCCTGGTTGCCTTCGAGTAACCAGTGCACCCGATCGACCTGGCAGTCCGGGAAGGTGTGGCGAATCAGTTCCAGTTCCTGCTCGCAGACGCAGGGGAATTGCTGGGCAATGGATTGGACCGAGCAGTGGAACTCGCTGAGCACCCAGCTGTTCTGCCCGGGTTCGGCGTGGAATTCGGCGACGTAACCCTCGCCCCGCCGCAGCTCCACCAGCCGCTCCAGCCGTTCGGGAACCGTGCCCTCTCCGATTTGCTGGCGGTAGTCCTCGGCCTTCTCGCTGGCCTGCCGCTCGAGCAGCTCTTCCACCATGCCGCTGGGCAGATTGGCGGTCATCGAGCTGAGGAGACCCAAGGCGAAGTGCTCGCTGCCGTTGGGGAAATGCCCGCGGCCACGGGTGGTGAGTCGCCAGCGGTTGCTGGGCCGGCCCTGGCCTTCGCTGGATGGACTGGCCTCGACCAATCCCTCTTCTTCTAAGGAGCGCAAATGGCGCCGCATGACCTGGACGGACACCTGCAGGGTCTCGGCGAGCTGGGCTGCCGTGAGCTCACCCTGCCGCAACATCAGGCTCAGAGCGGCTTCGCGGGTAGGTGCCTGGGCGGAGACGCTCATGGTTTGAGGCGGTCAACCACACCATGCCACGGCCCAACGGGCACTGGCGAGTGTGGGCTGACGGCTCCAGGCCCCGATTGGCGCCGGCAACGCGCAACAATGGCCTTTCACTGGCGACGCCCTTGGTCTCTATCGTCGAATTACGAAACCGTGGTGTTTCGTAAGTTGGTGGTGGACGGGTCGCCGGTCCGCACGTTCAAGCTTCGTCCCTGCGCTCATGTCTGCAGCCCCCTCCCCGTCAGCCAGCGACAGCCTTGAGGTGATCCGCAAGTTTGCGGAGACCTACGCGCAGCGCACGGGGACCTACTTCTGCAGCGATCCCAGCGTCACCGCTGTTGTGCTCGAGGGGCTGGCCCGTCACAAGGATGAATTGGGCGGCGCTCTCTGCCCTTGCCGCCACTACGAAGACAAGGAAGCCGAAGTCGCCCAAGCCTTCTGGAACTGCCCCTGTGTGCCCATGCGTGAGCGCAAGGAGTGCCATTGCATGCTGTTCCTGACCGAGGACAACCCCTTCCGCGGCGAGAACCAGACCATCTCCATGGAAGACGTCAAAGCCCACACCGGTGGTTGAGGCTCGCCAATGAGTAACGCGCAGGCTGTTGGTGACTTAGTGAGTCAGCCGTACAAGTACGGCTTCGTCACGGACATCGAAACCGAAAAGATCGCCAAGGGCCTCAGCGAGGACGTGGTGCGTCTGATCTCCAGCAAGAAGGACGAACCGTCGTTCCTGCTGGACTTCCGCCTGCGGGCTTACCGCCAGTGGCTCCAGATGGAGGAGCCGGACTGGGCCGCACTGGGCTTCCCGCCCATCGACTACCAGGACATCATTTATTACGCGGCTCCCAAGCAGCAGGACAAAAAGGCCAGCCTCGATGAGGTGGATCCGAAGCTGCTGGAGACCTTTGACAAGCTCGGGATCCCCCTGAGTGAGCAAAAGCGGCTCTCGAATGTGGCCGTGGATGCCGTCTTTGACAGCGTTTCGATCGCTACGACCTACAAGGAAAAGCTTGCTGAGCACGGAGTTGTCTTCTGCTCGATCAGCGAAGCGGTCAAGGAGTACCCCGAGCTGATTGAGCGCTACCTGGGCACCGTGGTTCCCAGCAATGACAACTACTTCGCCGCCCTGAATTCAGCGGTCTTCAGCGACGGCTCGTTCGTCTTCATTCCCAAGGGCGTGGAGTGCCCGATGGAGCTCTCCACCTACTTCCGAATCAATTCCGGGGACACCGGCCAGTTCGAGCGCACCCTGATCGTGGCCGAAGAGGGCGCCTCGGTCAGCTACCTCGAGGGCTGCACGGCCCCGATGTTTGACACCAACCAACTGCATGCCGCGGTGGTTGAACTGGTGGTTCTCGATGACGCGTCGATCAAGTACTCGACGGTTCAGAACTGGTACGCCGGGGATGAGAACGGGGTCGGTGGCATCTACAACTTCGTGACCAAGCGCGGCCAGTGCCGTGGTGAGCGCAGCAAGATCAGCTGGACCCAGGTGGAAACCGGCTCGTCCATCACCTGGAAGTACCCCAGCTGCGTGCTGCAGGGTGCCGATTCGGTCGGCGAGTTCTACTCGGTGGCCCTGACCAACAACATGCAGCAGGCCGACACCGGCACCAAGATGATTCACGTAGGGCCGCGCACCCGCTCGACGATTGTCAGCAAGGGCATCAGCGCCGGACGCTCCTCGAACAGCTACCGCGGCTTGGTTCAGATCGGTCCGAAGGCCACGGGCGCCAAGAACTACAGCCAGTGCGACTCGATGCTGATCGGCGATCAGGCCGCCGCCAATACCTATCCCTATATCCGCTCCCAACAGCCCCAGGCCGCGGTTGAGCATGAGGCCAGCACCTGTCGCATCTCCGAGGACCAGCTCTTCTATCTCCAAAGCCGAGGCATCGGTTTTGAAGAGGCGGTTTCGATGATGGTCAGCGGTTTCTGCCGCGATGTCTTCAATCAGCTGCCCATGGAGTTCGCCGCCGAGGCGGACAAGCTTCTAGCCCTGAAGCTTGAGGGCTCGGTCGGCTAGATCCCAACGCTGAGGGCGGCCCCGGTTCGGCCGCTCCCATTCCTTTCTCTGTTTCCCTTCGTCTCCCTTCCTCCGTGATTCGCCCTGACGCTCCAGTGCTGCTTGAGATCCGGGATCTCCACGCTCGCGTCGAGGACAAGGAGATCCTCAAGGGCGTCAATCTGACGATTCGTGCCGGCGAAATCCACGCGGTGATGGGCCGCAACGGCAGCGGTAAGAGCACCCTCTCCAAGGTGCTGGCGGGTCATCCCGCCTACACCGTCACCGGCGGCAGCGTCACCTACCGCGGCGAGAACCTGCTGGAGCTGGACCCCGAACAACGGGCGCGCACAGGGGTCTTCCTGGGTTTCCAGTACCCGGTCGAAATCCCAGGCGTGAGCAATCTGGAGTTCCTGCGGGTCGCCACCAATGCCCGCCGCGCCGAGAAGGGCGACGAGGAGCTCGACACCTTTGCCTTTGAGGACCTCGTTCGCGAGCGCCTCCAGGTGGTTCAGATGGATCCCGCCTTCCTGGATCGCTCCGTCAACGAGGGCTTCAGCGGCGGCGAGAAAAAGCGCAACGAGATTCTGCAGATGGCTCTGCTGGATCCCATGGTGGCGATCCTCGATGAGACCGATTCCGGCCTGGACATCGATGCCCTGCGGATCGTGGCCGGTGGCGTCAATCAGCTGGCGAGCCCCGACAACGCGACCCTGCTGATCACCCACTACCAGCGGCTGCTCGATGCGATCACCCCGGACTACGTCCACGTGATGGCCGCGGGCCGGATGCTGCGCACGGGCGGCAAAGAGCTGGCCTTGGAACTGGAAGAGCGCGGTTACGACTGGGTCGACCAGGAGCTGGCCGCCTTGGCCGCAGCGGAGGTGGCCTGATGACCGCCAGCCTCAGCGCCCCCACCCAGCGGTCAGCTTGGCTGGAGCATTGGCTCTCCGAGCTCCCCCCAGCCTCGGGTTCCTTGGCTGCCGTGCAGCAGCGCGGCCGTGATGCCTTGGCCCAGCAGGGTGTGCCCTCCTCGCGCATGGAGGACTGGCGCTTCACCGACCTCAGCCTCTTGAAGGGGCTTCCCCTGGGTGCCCCACAGGCGGCCCAGCCGAGCGCTGGCGCGAGCGGCTCAGGTCTTCAGCTCCAGCTGGATGGGTCCAGCGATCCCCTCGCTGGCGCGACCCTGCCGGAGGGGTTGGAGCCCCTGAGCGCCTCCGAGGTGGCCCAAGGGTTGGGCCACACCCTGGCGGCCACCAGCTGCGAGCAGCACTGGCCGGTGGAGTTGAACCACGCCAGCGCCACACAGCTGCTCGCCCTGCGGGTCAAAAGCCGCACGTCGGTTGCCCTGGAATTGGTCAGTGCCTGCGCCGGCGGGATGCTCCCGCTGCGCATCCTCCTGGTGCTGGAGGAGAAGGCCGAGCTGGACCTCTCCCAGCTGATTGAGGCCCAGGGGGCGGGGCTGGTCAGCGTGGTGATCGAAGCCCATCTGGCCCGCAGCGCCCAGCTGCGCCATGGCCTGGTGGCCTTGGGCAACAGCGATGCCGCCCTTTTCAGCCACATTGCGGTTGAGCAAGAGCCGGAGAGTCAAGCGGCCCTGAGCAACGTCGCAGCGGGCTGGGGACTGGCCCGCCATGAACCCCGGCTGGTGCAGGTGGACGGCCAGGCCCACTCCACCCTGCGGGGCTTGCAATTGGTCGGGGGGCAGCAGATCGCTGACACCCACAGCTTCGTGCAGTTCTCGGGCCCGGAAGGGGAGCTCGATCAGGTGCACAAGGCCGTGGCGGCCGGCCAAGGCCGGAGCGTCTTCAACGGTGCGGTGCGGGTTCCCCGTGAAGCCCAGCGGACCAATGCGGCCCAGTTGAGCCGCAACCTGCTGCTCTCGGACCGGGCGCGGATCGATACCAAGCCCGAGCTCGAGATCGTGGCCGATGACGTGAAGTGCGCCCACGGCGCCACGGTCAGCAGCCTGCACCCCGACGAGCTATTTTACCTCCAGAGCCGCGGCATTTGGGCCGAGCAAGCCGCCGGCCTGCTGAAGCGCGCCTTCTGCGAAGAGGTCCTGCGCACCCTGCCGGAGCCCGCTCGCCAGTGGTGCCCCCTGGATCAGTTGGAGCTGGAGTCGGCATGAGCAGCTCCGCCGGCCTGATGAGCGTTCCCGCGGTGGATCTGGCGGCCCAGACCCGCCAGGACTTCCCCCTGCTGGCGCAGAAGGCCTGCCTGGGCCAGCCCTTGATCTACCTCGATCACGCCGCCACCAGCCAAAAGCCCCGCCAGGTGCTTGAGGCGCTGCAGCACTACTACGACCACGACAACGCCAACGTCCATCGCGGCGCCCACCAGCTGAGTGCCCGGGCCACCGAGGGCTTTGAGGGTGCGCGGGCCAAAGCTGCTGCCTTTGTGGACGCCTCGACCCCGAACGAAATCGTTTTCACCCGCAATGCGAGTGAGGCCATCAATCTTGTGGCCCGCAGCTGGGGGGAAGCGAACCTTCGCCCTGGCGATGAGGTGCTGCTGACGGTGATGGAGCACCACAGCAACCTCGTGCCCTGGCAGCTGCTGGCGGACCGCACCGGCTGCGTCCTGCGCCACGCCGGACTGACAGGCAGCGGTGAACTGGATCTCGAGGACCTGCGCAGCAAGATCAACGAGCGCACCCGGCTGGTGAGCCTGGTACACGTCAGCAACACCCTGGGCTGCCTCAACCCGATCCGTGCGGTGGCCGACCTCGCCCATGCCGCTGGTGCCCTGGTGCTGGTGGATGCCTGCCAGAGCCTTCCGCACCTGCCGGTCAACGTCAAAGACTTGGGCGCTGACTTCCTGGTCGGCAGCTCCCACAAGCTCTGCGGCCCGACGGGCATGGGCTTCCTCTGGGGCCAAGAGGCCCTGCTCGAGGCGATGCCGCCCTTCCTCGGCGGCGGCGAGATGATTCAGGACGTCTACCTGGACCACAGCAGCTGGGCCGGCCTGCCCCACAAGTTCGAAGCCGGGACCCCCGCCATCGGCGAGGCGATCGGCATGGGGGCAGCCCTGGATTACCTCCAGGCCTTGGGCCTTGATCGCATCCACGCCTGGGAGCAGCAGCTCACAGCCCATCTCTTTACACGGCTGCAGACCATTGATGGCCTGACCGTGCTCGGGCCAACACCCGAGCAACAGCCGGATCGGGCGGCGCTGGCGGCCTTCCACGTGGAGGGTGTCCATGCCAACGACATCTCGGCCCTGCTCGACTCCGCGGGCATCTGCATTCGCAGCGGCCACCACTGCACCCAGCCCCTGCACCGCCATTACGGCCTCAGCGCTTCAGCGCGGGCCAGCCTCAGCTTTACGACGACGCTCGAGGAGATCGATCGGTTCGCCGATGAACTCCAGGGAACGATCAGCTTCCTGCGCGAGCACAGCTAAACGGGGCTGAGCACGGCCATGGCCTCGGCGCCGTGGCGCCCTTGCCAGGCCCATTGCCATGACCAGCCGGCGGCCGCCGCCATAGATTCAATGGCACCCCGCTCGGCGGGGTAGTCAAAGCGCTGGATGTGTCCCAGGACCGCTTGGCGTTGCTGCGGGCTGAGGTCGCTCCAGCTCCCCACCCGGGCCCCGTAGTGGGCCAGGTAGTCCGACCGGCTCTCCCCGGCCTCGCGGAAGACATCGATCCAGATCAAGCACCCGCCCGGGGCGATGCGCCGCCGGCAGCCGGCGAGCCACTCCTCCTTCTCGGCGTCCTGGAGGTGGTGCACCGCGTAGCTGCTGTGGATGACGTCCACGGCGGCCCCGCCTGGATCGCAGGCCCAGCCCAGTAGGTCGCCGGCGATCCAGCGGCGGGGATAGGCCGCCCCCTCCAGGGCCGCCTGCGCCAGGGGCAGCACTTCGGCGCAGAGATCCAAGCCGGTGTAGTTCGCTAAGGGCAGCTCCCGCAGCAGCGGCGCCAGCAAGGCAAGATCGCCACAGCCCAAATCCACCAGGCTGGGGGCCTCGGCTTCCGCGCAGCACTGCCGCAGCTGCTGCCCGCAGGCCGCGCTCATGGCTTGGTGCTCCATCAGGTCGTGATCGAGCACGGCCCGGTAGGTGGCCCACTGCTGCTGAAACAGGTCCATGACGCCGCCATCCCCCAGCGCCCCAACCCTATTTCTGGTGGTCCTAGGTGGGCGCACTGCCTCCAGCCTGATCGAGCTCCATGACGTCCGCTTTGTGGCTGGATCGACCCTCGAGGCCACCATCCCGGAGCTGAAGCGCCAGTGGTTCGGGAGGCGTGAGGGTCTGCACCTGGATGCCTACATGGCGGTGCGCGCGATCGATGGCTGGACGGTGCGCTTGGGGCGCGAGCCCGCCGCGCCCCGGCCCGAGAAGCTCTGGTTCGTCAACCTGGGCGCCTACCGCCCGGACTCCCTCGCGGAACTGCACCAGTTCGGTCTCGTGGTGGCCCGCAGCCCCCAGGCGGCCAAGGCCGCGGCGAAACGCCAGTGGCTCCAGGGCTCCCTGCAGCAACACAAGGACGACCTCTGTGCGGTCGATGACTGCTTGGCCCTCGAGCAGTTGGACCTGCTCGGAGGCGAGCGCTGGCATGTGCAGCTCAGCCCCGACCCGGCGGGCGTCAGTCAGCCCCAGGTGCCCGATTGGCAGGGCTATCGCCCGATCTGAGGGGGCTGGAGGAGATGATCGGTGCAGTCCTTTGCGCGGGCAGCACCCATGAAGATCGACGGCCAGGCCTGGCGCACCATCTGGCTCGAAGAGGGTGGTCGCTCGGTTGGGGTCATCGATCAGACCCTGCTGCCCCACCGCTTCACCACCCGCCGCCTGAGCAGCTGCGATGAGGCCGCCGAGGCCATCCGCACGATGGTGGTGCGCGGCGCCCCCCTGATCGGGGTCACCGGGGCCTACGGCCTGATGCTCGCTCTGCAGGTGGACCCCAGCGATGCCGCCCTGGCGGCCGCCTTCGAGCAACTCAATGCCACCCGCCCCACGGCCGTGAACCTGCGCTGGGCCCTCGAGCGGGTCCGGGATCGTGTCGCGCCGCTGGCCCCTGAGCAGCGGGCGGAGGCGGCGCAATCCGAGGCAGCGGCCATCGCCGATGAGGACGTGGCGATGTGTGAGGCCATCGGCGACCACGGCCTCGCGATCTTCCAGGAGCTGGCCGCGGCTCGGCCGGGTAAGACCTTCAACGTCCTGACCCACTGCAATGCCGGTTGGCTGGCCACCGTCGATTGGGGCACGGCCCTCGCGCCGATCTACAAGGCCCACCGCGCTGGCCTCGATATTCACGTCTGGGTCGATGAGACCCGCCCCCGCAACCAGGGCGCCTCGCTGACCGCCTATGAGCTCGGCCGCGAAGGGGTTCCCCACACCGTCATCGTCGACAACGCCGGCGGGCACCTCATGCAGCACGGCCAGGTGGATGCCGTGATCGTCGGCACCGACCGCACCACCCGCCGCGGCGATGTCTGCAACAAGATCGGGACCTACCTGAAGGCCCTGGCGGCGCGCGACAACAACGTCCCCTTCTATGTCGCCCTGCCGGCCTCCACGATCGACTGGCAGATCGATGACGGGGTCGCCGAGATTCCCATCGAGGCCCGCAGCCCTGAGGAGGTCACCCACATCCAGGGCCGCAGCCCCGATGGGCAGATCACCAGCGTGCAGCTCAGCCCCGATGGCAGCCCTGGCTTTAACCCCGCCTTTGATGTCACCCCGGCCCGCCTGGTGACGGCCTTGATCACCGAGCGCGGCGTCGTCGCCGCCAGCGCCGAAGGTCTCCAGGAGCTCTACGCCGATGTCTGATCTGGATCTGCGCGAGCAACTCGTCGACTGCGCCCGGCGCATGCAGGCCAGCGGGATCAACCAGGGCACCTCCGGCAACCTCTCGGTACGCATCCCCGGCGGGATGCTGATTACCCCCAGCTCCCTGCCCTATGAGCAGATGCAGCCCAACGACTTGGTGGCGCTGGATCTCAAGGGTGAGCCCCTCTTCATCCCCGCCGATGGCCGTCCCCAACGCCGGCCCTCCTCGGAGTGGCGTCTGCATGCCGACGTCCTGGCCAGCCGCCCGGAGGTGCAGGCGGTGCTGCACTGCCACTCCATCCACGCCACCGCCCTGGCCTGCCATGGCCGGGACATTCCTCCTTTCCACTACATGACGGCGGTGGCCGGCGGTCACGACATCCGCTGTGCCCCCTACGCCACCTTTGGAACCCAGGAGCTCTCCGACGGTGTGGTCCAAGCCCTTGAGGGACGGCTGGCCTGCCTGATGGCCCAGCACGGTCAGGTCTCGGTGGGCCCCACCCTCGACAAGGCTCTCGCCCTGGCCGTCGAGGTGGAAACCCTGGCGCGGATCTACCTGCAGGCCCTCGCCCTTGGCGAGCCGCCGCTGCTGAGTGCTGAGCAGATGGAGCAGGTGCGCCATCAGTTCCGCACCCTCCTCTACCGGGCCTCCTCGAGCTCCGGCAGCTGAGCGATCCAGAGGCCCGCGCCCGCGGCCAGCAGCATCACGCCGGCGCAGACCAGGGTCCAGAGGGGCAGCCCCCAGCCCGTCACGGCCAGGGGGGCCACCACGGTGATCACCCCGCCCGACAGCAGGGGTTGCAGCAGCAGCTGCTTCAGCGAGAAAGCCGGGAGGGCGTCGCTGTGGTCCTCCGGGTCCGCCATGCGCAGCAGCAGCAGGCCCGACGCGGCCACGCCGGTGGCCTGGCCGAATTCCACCAGGGCCCGCTCAAACCAGTCCTTGGGCAGCAGCTTGGGGGCGAGCCAGAGACTGATCAGGAGGTTCCAGGCCAAGCCGGCCCCGGCCAGCAGGCTGATCGGTAGCCAGTTCGCCTGCAGCAGTTGCAGGTTGAGACCGGCGGTGGCCGAGGCGATCAGTAGATCGGCCGCCAGGGTGCTGACTTCGCTTTGGATGGGCGCCGACGCCCATTGGCTCCGCCCGCTGCGCTGCAGCAGCCAGCGCACCAGCAGGGACCCAAGGATCGCCAGGGGAAACACCGGTAGGGCCTGTCCCACTGTGGCTACCCCGCCCCCGATCCAGCCTGTCAGCTGCCGCAGCAGCAGTTGCAGGAGCCAGCCCACGCCAACGGCGACGCCCACCAGGCCGAGGTTGCAGAGCCACGCGGCCAGCGGATGTCCAGGGCCGTCGCTGGCCTCGGTGGGTGTCGCGGGGGGCTGGATCGCCTCGGGGGCGAGGTCCGCCACGAGCCACCCCCGGGAGCGCCCGAGCACCACCACCAAGCCGCCGATCAAGGTCGAGGAGAGCAGTCCCACCGTCGCCAGGGCGAGCCCGAGGTCTTGGCCGCTCTCGAATCCCAGGGCGGCATAGCTCGCCCCCATGGCCGCGGCGGAGCCATGGCCGCCTTCAAAGGCCACCTCGATCAGGCAGGCCATCACCGGGCTGAAGCCCAGCAGCGGTTGCAGCACCAGCAGCACCACCAACCCCGCCACGACGTACTGGCCGAAGGCCAGGACCAAGGCCAGGGTGACGTGGCCGCCCACCGGCTTGAGCACCCCCGCGAGCTTGGGCAGGGGTTTGCCGAGCATCAAGGAGCCGAAGACCAAGGTCAGCAGCACCAAGGGCAGCTGCGCCCAGAGCTCCATCAGGTGCTCGGGCAGCAGCGGGAAGGGTCCCTTGGGGGCCACCAGCAGGCCCAAAACACCGGCCACCAAGGCCTCAGGAATGCCCCAGAGCTGCAGCTGCAGCCGCCGGCCGATGGCCCGACCGGTCGCCAGGATTGCGGCCAGAACGCCTCCGGCCAGGACAAGCCAGCTGATCCCATCGAAGAGATCAGGGCCCCAGAGTCCTGGCAGAAGCCCGTCCATCAGAGGGCGAAGTGCATCCGGAAGAAGGCTTCCGTGGCCTCCAGCACCTCGATCTGGGTGCTGCCCTTGCGGAACCCGTGGCCCTCCTCTGGAAAGAGGCGCACCTCCACCGGGATGCCCTTCTCGCGCAGGGCGGCGGCCATCCGCTCGGTTTGCTCGGGGGGCACCACGACGTCCTCGAGCCCCTGGAAAAAGATCACCGGGCAGCCCATTCGCTCGGCGTGGTTGAGGGGGGAGCGGGCTGCGTAGGTCGCGCGCGCCTCCGGCCACGGGCCCACGAGGCCATCGAGGTAGCGGGCCTCAAAGCGGTGGGTGTCCTCGGCGAGGGCGCTCAGGTCGGCGACGCCGTAGCGGCTCGCTCCAGCGCTGAAGCGGTCCGTGAAACAGAGGGCCGCCAGGGTCGTGAAGCCGCCGGCGCTGCCCCCCTCGATCGCGACCCGCTTGGGGTGGGCCTGCCCCTGGTCGATCACGGCCTGGGCCGCGGCGGCACAGTCGGCGACATCGACCACGCCCCACTGGCCGTTGAGTCGTTCGCGGTAGGCCCGGCCGAAGCCCGTGGATCCGCCGTAGTTCACATCGACCACCCCCCAGCCGCGGCTGGTCCAGAACTGGATCGCCAGATTCAGGCCGGTGCGGGCCATCGCGGTGGGGCCGCTGTGGCTCTTCACGAGCAGCGGTGCTTCGCCGTGGCCGCCTCCGGCAGGGGGGTAGTACCAGGCCTGGGTGGGCTGGCCGCCATGGCCGTCAAACCACAGTTCTTCGGGTTGGCTGATGGCCTCCGGGGCGATCGGGCAGGGGGCCGCGGCGCGATGGTTCCACTGGCCGCCCTCCAGTGCGACCTCCAGCAGACCCGAGGGATGGGTTGGGCTGCTGGCGATGCAGGCCAGCTGTCCGGCTTCAGCGCACAGTCCCGCCAGGTCGCTGCAGGGTTGCTCAATCGGTCGCCAAGTTCCGCCGGTGACCTCCCCGAGTTCCCAACGGCCCTGTCGGCAGGCGATGGCCAGCAGCCGCTCGCCATCCCAGGCGTGGGTGCTCATGCCAAACACCCACTGGGGCATCGCGAACTCCGCCTCCAGCGTCAGCAGCGGGGCCCAGTGGGGCGTCTCCAGGGGGGCTTGGTCGGCGCCGGACCAGCCCTCCAGATTCCAAAAGCCGCTGCGGTCATTGGCGACCACGAGGTCCTGCCCCGCCCAGATGGGCTGAAAGACCGAAATCGCTTGGGCGTCCTCGGGGGAGGCGCCGGCCACCCGTTGGGCCCGCTTGAGCGGACCGGAACCCTCGACCTCCGCCAGCCAGAGGCTGCTGCGGTCCCAGGGCATGGCCGGTTGCTGCCACTCCACCCAGGCCAGCCGCGCTCCGTCGGGGTTCAGGGCGGGGTAGCCGCAGAAGTCGGCCGCTTGATGCAGCAGCTCGAGTTCCCCGCCGGCCAGGGGCAGGGCCACCAACTGGTCGATCCCGTCGCGCTCAAGGACACCAATCCAGCGGTCCTGGTGCGGGTCGATCAGGCCGCCCCCCAGGGCTCCCTCGAAGCGATCCCCCTGGGGCTGGAGCAGCCGCTGCGGTTCGGCCCCGGCTTGACCCAGATCCAGGCGCCAGAGGCTGCGGTCCACGTCATGGCAGAAGACCGCCACGGCCTCCCCGCTGGCCCGGCGGCCGATCGCGCAGGCGCCGCCGCCGTACTCATGGACCCGGCAGCGCAGATTCCAGCTCCCGGGGGTGTATTCGCGGGCCTCCTGCCCGGGGGCCGATCGCCCCATCAAGGTGGTGCGTCCCTGTTCGTGCGGCCGCTGCTCCAGCCAATAGAGCGCCCCAGCCAACAGCACGGGCTCCTTGAGGCTGGGGGTTTTCCCCAGCACCAGTTGGGCGGAGAGGGGGGTGAGCGTGGCTGGAGGGGTCAGGCTCAACGGAACAGGCCGATCAGGCCTCCTAGAATCGCTGTTCGCAACGCCGTTGAGGACACGTCTTGGCCAATAGCTTCGCCAAGTTGGCGCGCTCGGCTGAGCTCTCGGGACGCCTGCAGGTGTCCAAGGAGCCCATCGAGAATCCTCCTTACGACATCCACAAGCTGGGTGATGAGGCCCTGCGGGAGCCGGCGCGGCGCATCGGCAAGGTGGATGACGCGGTCCGCAAGCTGGCCACCGACATGCTTGTGAGCATGTACGCCGCTAAAGGCATTGGCCTGGCCGCTCCGCAGATTGGGGTGAACCAACAGCTGTTGGTGATCGACCTGGAGCTGGACGACCCCAATAGCCCTCCCCTGGTGCTGATCAACCCTGAAATCACCTCCGTGGGTGGTGGGCTGTGCACCTATGAAGAGGGTTGCCTGAGCATCCCCGGCGTCTACCTCGATGTGGTGCGCCCCAGCGTGGTGGATGTGAGCTACCGGGATGCCTTCGGTCGCCCGAAGCGGATGAAGGCCGATGGCCTGATGGCCCGCTGCATCCAGCACGAGATGGACCACCTCAACGGGGTTCTCTTCGTGGATCGAGTCACCGACGAGGAGAAGCTCCTCGAGGGTTTAAAGGAAAAGGGGTTTGACCGCTCCGACGTCCACACCATCGCCTGAGCCACTTGTTATGCCGATGAAACCCCTGGCGGGACTCTTCCTTGCCCTGGCCTGCGTTTTGGGGATTGCCGCCACCGGATCGGTGTTCGAGTTGGCCTACGGCGACCCCGAGCTGGGGGTGACCGCCACCGGCACGATCCTGGGGCTCTCCCTGCCCGGCACATTGATCAGCCTGTTGGTGGCGATCCGGATCAACAAGCCGGCCTGAGGGACTGGCGCCGCTGCCGATCACTTTTACGATCAGCCCCTGCCAACCGAAGCGACTCTGTGTTTTCTCTGGTCCGAACCCTGGCTGCCCTGCTTCCGGTCGCCAGCCTGATGGCTGCGCCCGTGCAGGCCAAAGCGTTGTTTGACGCCGTGGAGGTCGACCAGACCAAGTTCGTCATCGTCGCCGCCCCGATTGGGACGGGCGAGCGGGCCCAGCTGAATATCTACGAGCAACGCAAGGACACCCGTCCTTGTTTCGCCTTGGTGGAGGAGGGGCCGGTGAAGGTCGACCCCCTGCTCTCGAGCTTTGACTTCACGGGGATCTGCAGCCGCTACATCGACGGCAACGGCTATTCCCTTCGGGTTGGCGAGGACGACCTGGCCAGCACCTACCGCATCAGCGTGGTGCGCGAGAAGGGCGACAACGTGCTGATGGCCTTCCCCTCCAAGCCCAGCGCTGGCCCGGAGATGGTGATCGCCCGCACCGGCGGCCACAGCCAAAACACCGACTACCTCCTGCTGCAGCCCGAACCCGGCTGGAAGCTGATGCGCCGCCAGTTCGGTGGACGGAACCTCGGCCACGTCTACATCTATCGGGACAGCTGGCCGGTGGCGGAGCAGCCCGCTGCCACCGGTGATCAGCCGGCTACGGATCCCGCGGTCCCTGGTCTCTGGTGACCTGCTCCCCCCTTGCTACCATCTTCAAACTGCAAAATTCCTAGATCGGTTTTATGACCCAGGTCACCGTCGGCGAGAACGAGGGCATTGAGTCGGCACTACGCCGCTTCAAGCGCCAGGTCTCCAAGGCCGGGATCTTTGCCGATCTCAAGCGTCTCCGTCACCACGAGACCCCCGTCGAGAAGTACAAGCGCAAGGCCCAGCAGCGCCGCCGCCGCCGCTGAGCTTCGGCTTCAGCGCAATCCCTTCAGCGGGAATCGGTAGAAACACCGATTTCCGCTTTTTTCATGGCTACCAATGATGGAGAAGGTCTCCGTCGAGGTGCGCTGTGAAGGAGTTAATCAGTGCCATTAACCGCTGGTTTGGCAAGAGCGTGGGCAATGCCTTTGGCAATCCCCTCGAAGAGCGCCAGCACCAGCCCCCGAACGTGGGTGTGCAGCCCTACCGGGATATACCGCCCCACAAGCACTAGGGCGCAAAGCTGCGGTAGGTGAGGGCTTCGGCCACCGCTGAGGTCCCGACCTCAGCGTCGCCATCGAGATCGGCAATGGTTCTGGCCACGCCCAGCAGCTGTTGACCGCTGCGGGCGGAGAGGGCCCGGGCCGCCATGACTTGCTCCCAGAGGCTGAGGGCGTCTTGGCTCAGCTGAGCGCGCTCGCGCAGATCGCGGGTGCTCAGCTTGTGGTTGTTGGTCCCTGGGGGATTGCGCTGGACCATCCGCGCCCGTGCCCGCTGGATGCGCTGGGCGACGTGGGCCGTGGATTCTGGCGGTGCGTCACGGCCGCCTTCCCCAGAACCCTGCCGCAGGATCTCCGCCGGAACCCGTTGCATGACCACCTGCAGGTCAATGCGATCGAGCAAGGGTCCGGAAAGGCGCCCCCAGTAGCGCTGGCGCTCGGAGCTGGTGCAGCTGCAGTCGTGCTCCAGGTCGCCGTACCAGCCGCAGGGGCAGGGGTTGGTGGCCGCCACCAGGCAGATGCAACAGGGGTAGTGCAACGGTTGTTGCGCCCGGCCGAGCCTGAGCGCGCCCTGCTCGAGCGGTTGCCGCAGTTGGTTGAGGACATCCCGGCCGAATTCCCCCAGCTCATCGAGGAAGAGCACGCCGCGGTGGGCCAGGGCCAGTTCCCCCGGTCGCGGTGCGCGGCCGCCCCCCAAGAGGGCGGCGCTGGAGCAGCTGTGGTGCGGGCTGCGGAAGGGGCGTGCGCTGACCAATCCGCTCTGCTGCTCGAGTTCTCCGGCCACGGAATAGAGCTGGGTGATCTCCAGTTGCTCCGGCGGGCTGAGGGGTGGCAGCAGACCGGCCAGGCTCTGGGCGAGCAGGGTTTTGCCGCTGCTGGGCGGGCCCACGAGCAGGAGGTGATGGCCGCCGGCCGCGGCGATTTCCAAGGCACGGCGGCCGTGGGCTTGGCCCTGCACCTCCTGCAGATCGACGGACCTGTCCCTGGGCTTTGGCGGGGGAGCTTGAGGTGGGAGCGGCTTGGGGGTGTAGTTCGGCTGCAGCGCCTCGAGGGCTTGCTTCAAGCTGCCGGCCGGCCTGACCTCAAGCCCCTCCACCAAGGCGGCTTCCGCCCTATTGCCCTCGGGGACCAGGAGGGCCCGGGCCCGGGCCTGGTGGGCGGCTAAGGCGATCGAGAGGGCGCCGCGGATGGGCCGCAACTGGCCATCGAGGCCGAGTTCGCCGCAGCACCAGATCCCCTCCAGTTGCTCGGGTTGGAGTTGTCCGCTGGCGCAGGCCAGGGCCAATGCGATGGGGAGATCAAAGCTGGGTCCCTGCTTGCGGCGGTCGGCCGGCGCCAGGCTGACGACCACCCGCGAAAGCGGCAGCCGCAGGCCGCTGTTGCGCAGGGCGGAGCGCACCCGTTCCCGGGATTCCTGGACCGCTGCATCGGCCAGGCCGACGATGACCAGGGCCGGCAGGCCGGGGGCGAGATCCACCTCCACTTGGACGGGATAGGCCTTGATCCCCGCCAGGGCCGCGGTGCTTGATCGTGCCAGCATCGGCTTAAGGACAGCGCTGGTTGATTAGTTCCACCGCTGTTTCACCAGCCGCCTGAACCCATGGCCGACGCCGCCAACAACGACACGATCTTTGGCCGGATCCTGCGGGGGGAGATTCCCTGCGATCAGGTCTATGCCGATGAGCAGTGCCTGGCCTTTCGCGACGTGGCTCCCCAGGCCCCGGTCCACATCCTGGTGATCCCCCGCGAGCACGTGGTGAACCTGGCGGAGGCGGAGGCCAGCCAGGCGTCACTGCTGGGTCATCTCCTGCTGGTGGCGGCCAAGGTCGCCAAGCAGGAGGGTCTGACGGGCTTCCGCACGGTGATCAACAGCGGCGAGGAGGCCGGGCAGACCGTCTTCCACCTGCATGTGCACGTGATTGGTGGCCGTCCCTTGGCTTGGCCTCCAGGCTGAGTTGCGAGCGGCGAGAATGACGGCATCCGAGCGCCGTCATGAATCCCCTGCAGGCCTTCCGCCGTCAGCTCATCAAGCTGCAGCGGCTGGCGCAGCCCTACTTCCTCCCCGTTGAGGAGACCAGTGGTTGGCAGTTCCTGCTGCTGATCCTGGCCCTGTTGGCGGTCGTAGCCGGCAGCACCCTGCTGCTGCTCAGTGGGGTCATCGCCCTGAGTGGTGCACTGGTTCCTGAGTTCCAGGCCCGTTTCCTGCCGGGGGTTCCCGAGCAGGTGGCCTCGATTTGGGCCAGTCCGGCCGGCCCGATCGTGATGGTCCTGTTTGCCGCGGGTGTCGGCAGTTTTGTCTCCCTGCGCAGCAAGTTGCGGCAGGGGCGTTGGCTCCCTTGGGTGATGCTTGGGGTGATCACCCTGCTGATCCTGGTGATCAACGGGATCAACGTCGGCATCAGCTACGTCGCCCGCAACGTTGAAAACGCGCTCGTCACCTACAAGGTCGAAGAGTTCTGGCAGATCGTCGCGATCTACGCCTTCTGCTTGGTGCTGGCGTTGCCGATCCGGGCCCTGCAGAGCTACTTGATTCCCCGCTTGGGTTTGTTGTGGCGGGAATGGCTCAGTGGCCGCCTCTTGCGCCGCTATCTGACCAATCGCGCCTACTACGTCCTCAATCCCAACGATGAGGCGGCCGAAGAAATCGATAACCCGGATCAACGGATCTCCCAGGACACCGCCAGCTTCACGGGCACCAGCCTGAGCGTCAGTGTCGAGGTGGTGTCGGCCGTCTTGACCTTCCTCAGCTTCATCGTGGTGCTGTGGACGATCAGCTCGACCCTGGCCCTCTGGCTGCTGATCTATTCCCTGGGTGGAACGGCCGTGATCGTGTTCGCCAGCCGCAAGCTGGTGGCCCTGAACTACGACCAGTTGCGCCTGGAGGCCGACTTCCGTTACGGCCTAGTGCACATCCGCGATAACGCCGAATCGATCGCCTTCTATCGCGGTGAGCAGCAGGAATCACGGGAGGCGGAGCGGCGCCTGGGTGGGGCGATTCAGAATTACAACAAGCTGATCATTTGGGAGGCGCTGATCAGCGTGATTCAGCGCTCCTATGACTATTTCTCCCGCTTTTTGCCCTGGCTGGTGATCGCTCCGATCTACTTCGCCAAGGAGGTGGATTTCGGGGTCTTCGCCCAGGCCGGGATTGCCTTCTCCCAGGTGCTGTTCTCGGTGAGTTTCATCGTCAACAACATCGACCGCCTGGCGGCCTTCTCCGCATCGATCAGCCGACTGGAGGGCTTCCAGGGCAAGGTCGAAGCCATCAGTGAGGTCAACGCCGAGCAGCAGCGCTTGAGCGAGGTGCAATCCAGCACCGGGGCCTCCGGTTCACTGTTGGTGCGCCATGTCGATCTGGTGCCCCCCAACAGCGAGCGGCGCTTGATCCAGGATTTGAGCCTTGACGTGGGTCCCGGGCAGCGGGTGTTGGTGGTTGGCCCCAGCGGCTGCGGCAAGACCTCCTTCCTGCGTCTGGTCAGCGGCCTCTGGCCGGCCGCCCGCGGTGAGGTTCAGCGTCCGCCCCTCTCCGAGCTGCTGTTCATTCCCCAGAAGCCCTACATGATTTTGGGCAGCCTGCGGGAGCAGCTCTGTTATCCCCAGGAGCCCCAGCGCTTCAGCGATGAGCATCTGCGCAGCGTGTTGAACGAAGTGCGTCTGTCGGCCCTGGTGCAGCGCTACCCCGATTTCGACATCAAGCAGGACTGGCCGCGGCTGCTCTCGCTGGGTGAGCAGCAGCGCTTGGCCTTTGCCCGTCTGCTGCTGAATTCCCCGCGCTTTGTGGTGCTGGATGAGGCCACCAGTGCGCTGGATGTGGGCACGGAGAAACACCTCTATGAGCTGCTCTCCCAACGGGAGATGGCCTTTGTGAGCGTGGGCCACCGCCCTAGCCTCAAGAGCTTCCACGACCTGGTGCTCGAGCTCGACGGCCAGGGGGGATGGAAGCTGATTCCCGCCACCAGCTATGACTTCAGCTCAGGAGCCTGATCCCACGATGTCCGAGACGCCCGACGTCCCCGCCACCAGTGCCACCACCAATGACGCTCCGGCCTTCGGTTGGAGCGGTTATGCCGAGCGGGTCAACGGTCGCTTCGCGATGGTCGGCTTCGTGGCGATCCTGGTGGTGGAAGCCATCAGCGGGGAGACCTTCCTGCGTTGGGCCGGCTTCGTCGGCTGAGGCCCGTCTAGGGGATCTCCAGGAGATCGATCTGCCAGAGCCCGCCGCGGCTGACCTCCACCGCCAGCACGCGCCCATCGGCGCTGAAGCTCACCTGGCGCGGCACACCGGCGGGCTCCATGGGTAGCAGTTGCGTGGCCTGCAGGCTGCGCTTGTAGAGCACCAACTCGGTGCGGTCCTCCCGTTGGCGCACGACGGCGAGGCGTTCCGCGTTTTGGTCCACGGCCACGCTGATCGGTAGGGCATCCGGCCGATTCAGCCCGGGCAAGGGGACGGGGTTGCGGCGGTTGACGTCGATCAGCTGCACCTGGACGCGGCCGCTGCCGCGGGCGGCGATCAAAGCCAGCCAGCCGCCGGAGAGGGAAGGGCTCCGGCCTTGGCCGAGTTGATTGAGTTGCTGGTTGAGCCCCGGGAGGGGCCGCAGGCGTCCACCGCCGCAGCCACTGAGCAGCAGCAGTGCCGCGCTGGCCGTGAGCAAGTAACGCCGCGTCACGGCGGCCCCCCCGGTCCGCCGCCGCTCTCGCGCAGACCCGGGGCCAGGTCCGGCTCCAGCAGGCCGCTGAGGTCGTAGAGCTGCAGCCGCGTGCTGCCCTGGCTGGTGAGCTCCACCGCCAGTTGTCGGGCATCCGGCGCCAGGCTGAGCCGCCTGGGCTCGGCATTCCCGGGTAGAAAGAGGGGCTGCAGGGCGCCGCTGGCCCGATCTTCAATGACGGCCTCCCGGCGGGCCCCCCGTTGGATCAAGAGGGCCAGGTAGCGGCCGTTCCAACTCAGGGAGGGGGAACTGTGGGGTTGATGCCTCCGCAGGTGCCGCAGGGGGAGCACCTTGCCGCTGCGGCGCTCCTGCAGCAGGACGGTGGTGCGGCCGCCGCGCTCGACGAGGGAAGCCAGCAAACGACCATCGCCACTCAGAGCAGGCTGCTCGCGGTTCTCAGCACCGTTGAGGCCGATCGGACTGGCCGTCTGCCGGCGCAGTCCACATCCACCGATGGCCAGCAGGACGCCAGCCATCACCAGTGCTCGGGCGTGCAACGGCCTCAGTCGTCGAAGCGGGAGCTGTTGTCGCGGGGACGGGGCGATCCGTTGGCGCTGCCACCCGGGGCCGGCCGGACCGGCCGGAACTCGGCATCACTCACGCCCGTGTCCGCTTCGGGTTTGGCGTTGGCTTGATAGGGAGCCCCTTGGGGCACTCCCGGATTCTCAGTAGAGGGGGCTGCGCCCATGGGGCTGCCGCGACGGCTGGAGCGGGGCATGTCGTCCGGGCGGCTCGCCGGACGGCTGCCGCGGCGCATCTCCTCGCGGCCTTGGCGGCGGCTGCCAAATTCCGAAGGAGAGGAGGCTGGGGCGCCGCCAGCGCGGAAGCGGCTGGAGGGCTCGGGGTCCCGCTCGGAGCGGCCACCTTGGCCTTGCCAGTCATCACGGGACGCGGCGCGCTCAGGGATGGCGGCACGGGCGGGGCGACGGGGACGGTAAAAATCATCTTCCTCCCGTTCGCCGTAACTGTCCTCGCGGGAGCGGATCCGCCGGCGCAGGGGCTGGGGATCGTCAAAGCGGTCGGCGTCGTCGCGGAAGTCCCGTCCGCCACCCATGCGCGGTCTCGGACTGGGTTCGTCGTCGTCGTCGAAGTAGGAGGAGCGGCGGGCCTGTTCTGTCGTCACACCCCGGAGCCGCACGCTCTCGTAGCCGAAGAAGACGGTGGTGGCGGCCAGCAGGAACTGACCGAACTGAAGGATCGGATCCAGGCGCCAGCCCTGGAAAAAGAGAATGCCGCCGCAGAGCAGGCCGACGGCGGCAAAAAACACGTCGTAGTCGCGAGCCAGAGCCGGCTTGAAGCTCCTCATGAAATAGAGGAGAGCCCCGCCGACGGCCAGCACGATCCCGACAATGCTGGCCCAATTCAGGCTGGCGTTAACCACAGATCGATTGCCCTTTCAGGCCACTTTAGGGCGGGCGTCGAGACCGGCCCCTAGCTGAAGGGGAATCAGAGCTTGCGGTCGACCCGGTCGTTCTGGCTGATCAGGACCACGGCAGCTGCCACAGGGATGACCACGATCACGGCGCCCCAGAGAAGGCTGCTCAGAAAATTGGCGAGGGAAGGGGTCATGACAGTGCCGAATCCGCCGGCAATCCTAGGCAGTGATGGCAACTTCCTACGATTGAGAAGCCGCTGCTTAGGGCTTTGTGACGGGAACTGATGGCTCCAGCTTGGAACTGCTCCGTCTGGTGCTGCCGCCCTTTGCGATGGGCCTGGGTTTGCTGCTGTCGGCCTGGACCCTGCTGTTCCTGTTCCGGATCGTTCTGACCTGGTATCCGCAGGTGGATCTCAGCCAGGGGGTTTGGAAGCTGGTGGCGATTCCGACCGAGCCTGTCCTCGGCGTCAGCCGCAAGTTGATCGCTCCGATCGGCGGCGTGGACGTCACCCCGGTGATCTGGGTGGGGCTGGTCAGCCTGATTCGAGAGCTGTTGGTGGGTCAGCAGGGGCTGCTCACCCAGATGGTGATGCGCTTGAGCGTGCTGCCGGCCTAGCCGTTCGGCAGCATCTCCTGCTCCACGAACTTGGTGTGCACGTCACCGGAGATGAACTCCGGACGCTCCAGCAGTTGCAGGTGGAAATCAATCGTGGTGGGAATCCCGGTGACGGCGCATTCCGCCAGGGCGCGGCGCAGGCGCTTGAGGGCGTGATCGCGGTCGTTGCCCCAGACGATCAGCTTGCCGATCAAGGAGTCGTAGAAGGGCGGGATCTCATAGCCCGTGTAGACGTGGCTGTCGAAGCGCACACCGGGACCGCCGGGGGGAAGCCAGCCGGTGATCTTGCCGGGCGCAGGCCGGAAGTTTTGGCGGGGGTCCTCGGCGTTGATCCGGACCTCGATGGCATGGCCGGTGAGTTTGATCTGGTCCTGGCTGACCGAGATGGGCTCACCGCCGGCGATGCGCAGTTGCTCGGCAATCAGGTCCACACCGCTGACCATCTCGGTGACGGGATGCTCGACCTGAATCCGGGTGTTCATCTCCATGAAATAGAAGTTGCCGGTGCGATCCACCAGGAACTCCACGGTGCCGGCGCCCTCGTAGCCGATGGTGCGGGCTGCGGCGACGGCGGCCTCGCCCATGCGCCGACGCAGTTCGGCGTCGATGGCCACGCTCGGGGCTTCCTCGAGCAGCTTTTGGTGACGCCGCTGAATGGAGCAGTCCCGCTCCCCGACATGGACCACGTTTCCGTGGCGGTCGGCCAGCACCTGCACCTCAACGTGCCGGGGCCGGTCGATGAACTTCTCCATGTAGAGGCCGGGGTTGCCAAAGGCGGCTTCCGCTTCCCCTTGGGCCGCCTTGAAGAGGTTGTCCAGTTGGTCCGCTGAGGGGACCAGGCGCATCCCGCGGCCACCGCCACCGGCGGTCGCCTTGATCATCACGGGATAACCCATGGACTCCGCCAGGCTGCGGGCCTCCTCCACGTTTTCCAGCAGGCCTTCGCTGCCGGGGATGGTGGGGACGCCCACCTTTTGCATGGTGGCCTTGGCCGTGGACTTGTCGCCCATCGAGCGGATCGACTCGGGCGAGGGGCCAACAAAGGTCAAGCCGTGGTCGGCGCAGATTTCCGCGAACTTGTCGTTCTCAGCCAGGAAGCCGTAGCCGGGGTGGATGGCGTCGGCGCCCCTCGAGGTCGCTGCCGCGAGGATGTTGGGGATATTGAGGTAGCTCTTGCTGCTCGGTGCATCGCCGATGCAGACCGCTTCGTCGGCCAGCTGAACGTGCAGGGCGTTGCGATCAACCGTGCTGTAGACGGCCACTGTGGGAATGCCCAATTCCCGGCAGGTGCGCAGGATTCGAAGAGCGATTTCGCCGCGGTTGGCGATCAGCAGTTTGCCGATGGGCATCCAGTGGCAGTCCGGCGAATCCGGCAGGGCGGGCCGGTGGGACTGTATCAGTGATGACCGAGCCCTTCCCCTTGCTGAGCGGGGTCAGGCGATGGGTATATTGCCTGGGCAGTGCATCAGCGCTGCACCCCTCACGCCACCGTTCTGCGGTGGTGGACTCCCCCCGAGAATCCAGCCCAGAACATCGTTCTGGCATGGACGTTCACTACCACGCGGATGTGGTGGAATTGGTAGACACGCACGTTTGAGGGGCGTGTGACTTCGGTCTTGCGAGTTCAAGTCTCGCCATCCGCATTGTTGAAAGCTCCGCAGCGTGATGCCTGCCGCCGCTGAGCCCCAGCCTTCGTTCCCTGGCGGGAGCGATTCTGCCTGCATCGTCCTGGTCTGCAATGGCCCTGGCGAACTGGCCACATGGGTGCGCCCGCTGGCCCAGCGCCTGCACCGTGAATTGGCCCTGCGCCCGGTGACACCTGGGGCGGAGATGGCCCTCCAGCTGGTGCTGGTTCCCTGCCCGAACGCCACGGGCATTGAGCACCAGGTGGCGGACCGGATGGGTTTGTTTGAGCGGATCAGCCCCGCCAAACGCTTCTGGAGCCTGCTGCTGCGCCCGGGGCGTTGGCCCCGGCGCGGTGTCGTGGTCTTCCTTGGCGGTGATCAGTTCTGGACGGTGCTGCTCTCGGCCCGCCTGGGCTATCGCCACATCACCTATGCCGAATGGGTGGCCCGCTGGCCCCGCTGGAACGACCGGATTGCGGCGATGGGGCCTGCGGCCGCGGATCGCCTCTCCCGCCGCTGGCAGCCCCGGTGCCAAGTGGTGGGGGACCTGATGGCCGACCTCTCGGACGCCGCCCGTTCGGAGCGCCCCCTGCCCCAGGGGGAATGGGTGGCGTTGATGCCCGGATCCAAGCGGGCAAAGCTCCAGGTGGGGATGCCGTTTCTGCTGGAGGCCGCCGATCGCCTGGCTGCCCAGCGGCCCGGCTGCCGCTTTCTGCTGCCCGTAGCCCCCACCACGAGCGTTCAAGAGTTGCTGGCCTATGGCAGCGCCGCCAATCCGATTGCCCAGCACTACGGCTCCGGGGAGCCACGGCTCGAGGGCGAGGACCTGGTCACCCCCGCCGGCTCACGGATTCGTTTGGTGGAGGAGCAGCCCGCCCATGGGGTGCTAAGTCAATGCCAATTGGCGCTGACCACGGTCGGGGCGAACACGGCGGAGTTGGGGGCCCTGGGGGTCCCGATGATCGTTCTGGTGCCCACGCAGCACCTGCATGTGATGCAGGCCTGGGATGGGGGCATCGGGATCCTGGCTCGCTTGCCCCTATTGCGCTGGCTGCTCGGGGCGGCCTTGACCGCCTGGCGAATGCGCAACCACGGCTTCTTGGCCTGGCCGAACATCTCGGCGGGACGTCAGGTGGTGCCCGAGCGGGTAGGGGCGATCACACCGGAGGAGATCGCCGCGGAAGCCGCCGACTGGTTGGCCCATCCCCAGCGGTTGGAGGGGATGCGAGAGGACCTGCGCAGCCTGCGCGGGCAGCCCGGTGCCGTGGCGGCCCTGGCCGGGATGGTGCGGGAATTGCTGCCGCCGGCCCCTCGGGACGCTGCCTAGCTTGAGCGCAATCCGCAGGATCCCCAGCGATGGCTGACGCCGCCCAGCACGACCACGAGCAATGGCGCGAGAAGCTCACCCCTGAGCAGTTCCAGGTGGCCCGGATGGGGGGGACCGAGCGGGCCTTCACCGGGGTCTATTGGGACAACAAAGCGAAGGGCATGTACCGCTGCGTCTGCTGCGGCAGTGAGCTCTTCAGCTCCGAGACCAAGTTCAACTCGGGCACCGGCTGGCCGAGCTTCTGGGATGGTGCCAAGGAGGGCGCCATCAGCACCCACTCGGACACCAGCCACGGCATGGTCCGCACCGAGATCAAGTGCGCCAACTGCGACGCCCACCTGGGCCACGTCTTCAACGACGGACCCACACCCACCGGGCTGCGTTACTGCGTGAACTCGGCGTCCCTGAACTTCGAGGAGGAGAAGGGCTAGGCCCTTCCCCGATTACCAGGGATCGCCGCCGGAGGGCTCCCGCCGCCGCGGCATGGGTGCCCGCTCGTCGTAGGGCTCATAGGGCTCCACGTCCAGCGGGGACTCATCGCGCACGTAGCGGCGTGGCGCGGGCTCATCGTCCAGATAGCGGCGCTGGCGCAGGGGCTCCCGTTCGCGGCGCTGCTCGACCTCGACGTAGTCGTAATCCTCTTCCGGCTCGAAGCGGCGGTTGGTGGCCGGTTCAATGCGGCGCTGCTCTTCTTGGGCCGTGGGTTGGCCGGCGGCCAGCTGGTTCTCAACCGGAACCATGTTGAGGCGGTAGCGCTCGCGCTCTTCCTGCTCCCAGCTGGGGCCACCGACGCCCAGCTTCTCCAGCAGACCGGTGCCGAGTTGCTTCAGCTTCTCCTCGGCGCCCTCGTAAACAATGATCCGGTCGGGTCCGCTGCTGACGATCTCCTCAACGGTCAGCTCCCAGGTGCTGAGCACCCCTTCCCCGAGCAGGGGGACGCCGACGGCCCCGATCACCAAGGTGGTGAGCTCGCCGGTTTCGATGTCAAAGCTGAAGCCCAGCACCCGGCCGAGCTGTTCGCCGGATTCGGTGATCACCTGGCAGTTGATCACCCGGGAGTAGCGGTCCGGATCGAAGTTCTCGGAGAGGGAGTCCGCGGAATCCACCAGGATCACGTCGCCCACCTGGCGAATGCTCTCCAGGGGCATCCAGCGGGGCAGGCCCGGCAGGAAACGGGTCAGCGGGTTGTCGCGCAGGCCCAGGGAGACCACCTCGCGGCGGTCGATATCGACGACGACTTCGCCCACCACACCCAGACGCCGTCCGGTGTCGCGGGTGATCACCTGGGTGCCCATCAGCTCCGAGCGCAGCCAAAGGCGATCGCTCGGGGTGGCCGCGGGGTCGCTTCCGGGTGGGGTGCTTGTCATGGGCGCATTGTGACCGAAAAGCGGGTCGGGCTTGGTTACGCCGCTTGGGGTAATCCCACCACCTGGGTGTGGGCACCGCGGGCCTGGGTCACACCGATGGTGCGTGTGGCCGCTCCAATCATCGGACGGCGGTGGCTGACCACGAGGAACTGGGCGGCATCGGCCTGCTGGGCGATCAAGGCGGCCAAGCGCTCCACGTTGACGCCATCGAGGAAGCTGTCGACCTCATCGAGGGCATAGAAGGGGGAGGGACGGAAGCGCTGCAGCGCAAAGAGGAAGCTCAGGGCGGTCAGGGACTTCTCGCCGCCGCTCATGGAGGCCAGGCGGCGCACCGCTTTGCCCTTGGGGTGGGCCACGAGGTTCAGGCCCCCGTCGAGAGGGGCCTCGGGGTTCTCGAGTTGGAGGAAGCCTTCACCATCGGAGAGGCCCGCAAAGATGTCGCGGAAGTGCCCATCGACGGCGTTGAAGGCCTCCATGAAGGCCTCCTGGCGCAGGGTCGCCACGGTCTCGATCCGCAGCAGCAATTCCTCGCGCTCCTTGCAGAGGACATCCAGGCGCTCCTGCAGGTCCGCCAGCCGGGTCTCCAGTTCCTCGAGCTCCTGCAGGGCAAGCATGTTGACCGGCTCGAGGGCTTCCATCCGCTGCTGCAGGCTCTTCAGTTCGGCCTGAAGGGCCTCGAGGCCGTTCTCGCGCACCTCATCGGGAATCTCCAGCAAGCGATCAGGCAGTTCCCGCTGCAGCTGTTCAAGTCGGCTGCCGCTGCTGCGCTCCTCCTCGGCCAGGGCCAGGAGTTCTTCGCCGAGGCGCTGGAGCTCCCACTCCTGCTGCTGTAGGGCCTGGCGCTGCTTGGCGAGTTGCACCTCCGCTTCATCGCGGGCGCGGCGCCGTTCCCCGAAGCGGGTTTGCAGCTCCTGTTGTTTGGCCTCGAGCTCGCTGCGCTTCTGCTGGTCGGCCTGGTGCTGTTCCTTCCATTGGCTGCGCTCGGCGATCAGGGCGTTCACGGCCTGGGCGAGCCGCTGTTCTTCGCCGCCGAGGGCCTGCAATTGGCTGCTGACCCGCTCCGCGGCCAGTCCCCGCTCCCGGCGGGCGGCGAGCAAGTTGTCCCGTTCCTGCCGGGCCTGGGTCAGGGCGGCATCGGCGGCTTCGAGATCCTGCTGGAGCCCTTGCCAACGCTCGCTGTCGCCGCTGGCCTGGGCGCTGGCTTCGCTGGCCTCCAGTTCCTGCAGGGCCTGTTGCAGCGGGCTGAGTTCCGTGGCGATGGTCTGCAGGCGCTGCTGACCGCCGCTGAGGTCGGTCTCGATCTGCTTGATCCGTGCCGTCAGTTGATCGCGGCGCTCCTGCAGGGGGCCATGGGCCCGTTGGGCTGCCGTGCGTTCGGCCTCCAGGGCGGCTTTGCGCTGCTCGAGGCGGCTGAGCTGCGGGCGCAGTTCCTCAAGAGCTCGTCCGAGCTCGGCCTCTTTGCGCTTGCAGGCCAGCAGGGTTTCACCGAGTTCCAGCAGGCGCCGGCGCAGGGGCTCGGCTTCATCGGCGTCGCTGGCCGCGCCAAAGCTCAGCTGGTTGCCGCGCTGCTGGAAGCAGCCGCCGGTCATGGCCCCGCTCTTCTCGAGCAGTTCGCCATCGAGGGTGACGGCGCGGCAGCGGCCCAGTTCGCGGCGGGCGCTGGCGAGGTCCCGGAAGACCAGGGTGTCGCCGAAGACGTAGCGGAAGACCTCGCCATAGACGGGCTCGAAGCGCACCAGTTCCACGGCGCGCCCCACCAAACCGTCGCCGCCGACGGCACCACCGCCCCGCTCGAAGGCGGCGCCATTGCGCATCGCCCCACCGCCACCGCGGATCTTGTTGAGGGGCAGGAAGGTCAGCCGTCCCGCCCGGCGGCTCTTGAGCAGGTCGATCGCCCGGGCCGCAATGCGGTCGTCATCGACCACGACCTGGCCGAGGCGGGCCCCGGCGGCCACTTCGAGGGCGAGGCGATGGGCTTCCTCCACGTCGCCGAGTTGGGCGACGGGACCATGGATGCCCTCGAGTCCGGCCTCCAGCAGCAGGCGCAGGGCCCCGGTGCCGCGGCTTTCCTGGATGGTCTCGCGGCGGGATTCCATCCGAGCGATCTCCCGCTCCAGGTTGACCTGTTCCTGTTCGAGCCGCTGGCGGGTGCGTTGCTGGAGGGCGAGGGCTTCGGCGAGCTCCTGGGCGCGGGTCTGCTGGGTCTTGAGGTCGTCGAGGAGCTGTTGCCACTCCTGCTCGAGTGCGGTCAGGGAGCTGGAGACCCCATCGCTGCTGGCGGCGTCCTGTTGGAGTTGCTCCTGGAGTTCGCCCAGGCGCTCCTGCTCCTGACGCAGGCGCTCGACGAGTTGCTGTTGCTCGGCCTGGAGCGGGGAGATCTTGGCCTGGAGGTCCTGGCGCTGGCGGCTGCGCTGTTTCTGTTCTTCTAGCCAGCTGCCGCTACGGCCGGCCACTTCCCCGAGGCGCCGGCGGGAGAGTTCGACGGCGGCTTCGGCGCTGCGGCAGTTGGCTTCGGCCTGCTCGAGGCTGGCTTGGTCGTCGGCGCTGTTCAGCTGGCTCTGCTGTTGCTTGAGGTCGGCCTGCTGGCGGCCCAGCTCCATCCGTTGGCGCTGCAGCTCTTCGGCGCCCTGCTGGTGCTTCTCGGCTTGGCGGCTGAGCTCCCGGGCGCTGGCCTCCAGACCCGCCAGCTCCGATTGCACCGCCAGCAGCTGGTCTTCGCCGAGGGCCTTGACCTCGGCTTGCAGCGCCTCGAGGGCCTTGGCTGAGCTTTCGAGGGCGGTGCGGCCTTCACTGACGCTTTGGCGCTCGCTCTTTTGCTGGCGTTTCAGCGCCTCCTGGCGGCTTTGCAGTTGCTTGAACTGGCTCTCGGCCTGCTCAAAGCCCAGCACTTGCTCTTGGAGCCGGCCCCGCTGGAAGCGGTCCCGCAGCTCTTGATAGGTGCGGGCCTTGGCGCAGTCCCGCTCGAGCTTCTGGCGGGAGACCAGCAGTTCCTGCTGGACGATGGCGCAGCGCTCTTCCCGGTCTTGGACGTCGGAGAGCTTGGAGCGAGTCTGCTCGATGCGGGAGTCAAAGAGGGCCACCCCGGCCAGCTCATCGATGATTCCGCGGCGGTCCCGGGAACTCATCGAGACGATGCGGGTCACGTCGCCCTGCATGACGACGTTGCTGCCCTCGGGGTCCACCCGCAGGCGCCGGAGTTGGGTTTGGAGCTGCTGGAGATTGCAGGGGACGCCGTCGGCGCTGTAGGTGCTGGCGTAGGTGCCGCCTGGGGCGATGCGCAGCCGGCGGGTCACCGTCCACTCGGTTTGCCCGGGTTTGATCCAGGGACCCTCTTGGGGCGCCTCAAGGCCCTGTTCGGCCTCATCGGGCTGCCAGTCGCTGAGGTCAAAGCGAACCGAGACCACCGTTTCGGCGGCCTTGCCCTGCTTCAGCTTGGAGCTGTTGACGAGGTCAGGGAGTCGCTCAGCCCGCATCCCGCGGCTGCTGGCGAGGCCCAGGCAGAAGAGGACGCCGTCGAGGATGTTGCTTTTGCCCGAACCATTAGGGCCGGTGACCACCGTAAACCCTTCGTCCAGTGGGATCGACATCGATCCGCCAAAGGACTTGAAGTGGGTCAGCTCTACCTGATTGATGTGAACCAACAGGCCCGAGCGTCGAGCACCAGAAAAGTAGCCGACCCGCTGTCGATTTCAAGGCATGGTCATTACGGTGTGGTGGCTGTCCCAAGGCCCCATGGACTCAGGCACGACCAGCAACGGTGTCCCCCACGAGCCGATGCCGGAGCAGCCCTGGCGGGCCAAGATCGAGCCGGAACCAGACGAGCCGCCTGAAACCGGGCAGCCTGAGAGCGAGCCCGTTTCCCCGGTCGCGACCCTGTTCCGCGAGCAGTTTGAGCAGTTCCTGCCGACGATTCAGCGGGAGTGGCCCGAGGTGGCTCGTCACACCCTGGAGGCCACCCGCGGCAGCTTGGACACCGTGGTCGAGGTGATCGCTCGCCAGACCGGACGCACCAGTGACGGTGTGAAGGATCAGCTCTTGGATCTGCTGACCCTCGGCGAGGACCAGGCCCAGCAATGGGCGGATTCCCTGCGGCCCCTGGAGGAGCAGCTGGAGCAGTTACTCGACGACCTCAATACGAATCTGCGGCCGCGCATCGAGAAACCCGTGCGGGAGCGCCCCTTGATGGCCTTGGGTTTGGCTGCTGGAGTGGGTTTGTTGTTGGGTCTGATGCTCTCCGGCCGCCGTTCGTCATGACCAGCTCCGACTCTTCTTCCCCGCAAGATGCGCCGCGGCGTGGGGTGCCCCTGAAGGCGGCGTCTCGGATCACCGGTCTGGTGGCCTCGGTGATGGACCTGCATGTCCGCATCGCCCTGAAGGAGGCCGATCGGGAGAAGCGCCGCCTGATCGGCGGTGTGGTCCTGCTGATGGCCGGGTTCTCGGCGCTGCTGATGGCCTGGTTAGCGGCCGATGTGGCGCTCCTGGTTTGGTTGCATCAGAGCTGGGCTTGGAGCTGGATCCATGCCGCCCTCGGGGTGATGGGCATGAACCTGCTCTTGAGCGGACTCTTCTTGCGGATCGGCGGCCTGATGACGAAGGGCCCCTACCTGCCTGAAACGCTGGCGGGGCTTACGAAGACGACGCGGGCGTTGGTCGGTCGCTGAGCCAACGGCAGAGGCTCGGTAGGGACAGTCCCTGCAGGCTGAGGTTCAGCATCACCGTGATGAAGATGATGGCCTGGCAGTTCTGGGCCAGCAGGACGGCGCTGGTGTCGCTGGGCACGCCCCGCAGCATCGGGATGGCCGTCATGACGTTGAAGGAGAGCGCCAGGGGCACCGCACCGCGCAGGCCGCACCAGGCCACCAATAGCGACTCCTTAAAACTGAAGGGCGACATTTGTTGGAAGACCAGGACGCTCAAGGGGCGGGCGACGAGCATGAGGACCGCGGCGGTGGCTAGGCCGGCGGGAAGGGCCGGCAGCAGCTGATTCGGATTCACCAGCAAGCCGAAAATGAAGAAGATGCTGATCTCCGTCATCGTGTTGAACGGCAGCAATACGTCTTGGATGCTTTGGTGATTGATCTCCGGTTGGTTGTAGTGCTCGTTGGTCATTAGGAGACCGGTGATATAGACCGCGACAAATCCAGATCCACCGAGAATCTGGGTGCAGCCGTAATCCATAAAGGCGATGGAGATCGCCACGATCAGCAGTTGCTCGCGATCGACCACTAAGCGGTTAATCATCAAGCGGGCGATGTAGCCGAAGCCCAGGCCCACTAAGACGCCAGAGCCGGTCTTTTGCAGCAAGCTGGAGAAGGCGCTGATGATCACCTCTGGCAAGGCTTGGCCTTGCACGCCAACGGTGAAGAGACTGGCGGCAACGCTGAACAAAATCAGCGCCGAAGGGTCATTCACCGAGGACTCGAATTCCATCAGGTCCTGCACCTTTTGAGGGACATGGCGTTGGACTTGGCGCAGGACCCCGAGGGTCGCGCCGGCATCCGTTGACCCCAGGCAGGCGGCCACTAGAAGTGCGGCCCCCAGGGGGATGGCGTTGCCGAGTCCCGGGGTGATCGCGCTGCCGCTTTGGGAGGTCAGCCAGACGATGGCGGCCCCCAGCACCAGGGTCGAGATGGCGACCCCGGCAATGGCGAGGACGAGTCCGTACTTCAGGAAGCCCCGGATGGCTTGGATGTCTGTTTTCAGGCCGGCATAAAAGAGCAGCAGGGCCAGGGAGAAGGTCTGGAGACGCTCCACCTCCGAGGGATGAACATCCAGGATCTGGAGATTGATCAGGAGCCCTAAGAGCAGGACGCCAAGGACGGCGGGAAGGCCAATCCGAATCGAGAAGCGACTGATGATCAATGTGCCGAGATACACCGCGCCGATAAACAGCAGTTGAATCTCAAGCGGGACGCTCATGAGCCCCTGGGTACTCGCCAGCACATGCCCCATGGTGTTAACGGATCTCGTAGTGGAGCCAGCGGCAATCGATGCCGCCATTGCTCACGGGAATGCGCCGGCTGGCTTTCATCCGCAGCGCTCCGGTGAGCTCCGGGTTGCCGCTCAGCAGCCAGAGGCTCCAGCCGCTGCAGCGTTCTTTCACCATGGCCCCCAGATCGGCGTAGAGCTGCTCGAGTTCCTCCCGTTCGCCGATCCGCTCGCCATAGGGCGGGTTGCAGACCAGGACCCCGGGGCCGCTGGGGGGCTCCAGCGTCCGGAAGTCGCCGGTTTGGATCGTGATCGCCTCGTCCAGGCCGGCGGCCTGGGCGTTGTGGCGGGCCTGATCGGCGACGCTCGCGTTCTGCTCGCAGCCCAGCAGCACGGGCAGGGTGCTGAGGGGTTGCTCCCGGGCCTGGGCGCGCCGTTGTTCCTCCTCCCAGAGCTCGGCGTTGAAGTCGGCCCAGCCCTCGAGGGCAAAGGGGCGATGCAGGCCGGGGGCTTGGGAGAGGGCCCAGCTGGCGGCTTCGATCAAGAGGGTGCCCGAGCCGCAGAGGGGGTCCACCAGGGGAGTCGTTCCATCCCAGCCAGTGAGGCGAACCAAGCCGGCGGCCAGGTTTTCTTTGAGGGGGGCGAGGCCCATGGCGCTGCGGTAGCCCCGGCGATGCAGGCTGCCGACGGAGCCATCCAGGCTGAGCCGGGCTTCCTGGCGGTTGAGGTGGACATGGAGGGAGAGGTCCGGCTCCTCAAGATCGATGGAGGAGCGCTCACCCCAGAGGTTCCGCTGCAGATCGACAACAGCGTTTTTGACCTGCAGGGCCGTGTAGTGGCTATGGCTGAGCCCTGGATTGCTGCCGCTGACATCGACGCGGAAGCTCATGGAGGGGTGCAGCCAGCGCTCCCAGTCGAGGGCGTTCTGGATGCCGAAGTAGAGCGACTCGCGGTCATGGCAGGGGAACCGCGCCATTTCCCGGAGGAAGCGGAAGGGGTAACGGCATTGCAGATGCAGCCGATAGAGGCAAGCCATGTCCGCTTCGAAGGCCGCGGCACGCCGCAGGGGTTCCACCTGCTTGGCCCCCAGCTTGATGAGCTCCTCAGCGCCAATCTCCTCGAGGCCCTGGGGGAGCACCGCAATCCCTTGGATGAGGCCGCTGCGGCGATGGGACTGCTGGCGCCAGGCCTCTGTCATGTCATCGATGAAGGCGGTCGGTCACCCGTCCATCGGGCGGTCTCTCTCATTGTGCGTTCACCCTGCAGAATGAGGGGGTCCGGTCTTGACCGGACTAGGTGGCTCACACCAGTGTTTCGGACAGCGGTTCGATTCCGCTCAGCTCCACTCCAAGGGGCTGCAATGGTTTCGACGGGGCATGAGGAGGGTGACTGAAGCCTGCTCGGTTAGAGCGAACCCGTAACAGCGAACAACATCGTTCGTTTCTCCCGTCAGACCGCCCCTGTGGCTGCCTGACCCTAATTAAGGGAGATGGGGTCAGATCAGCCTTATCAACCAAATGATCCATGGGGGCTGGGAGGCCCCTTCAAATCATTCCAGTGCAGGGGATCTTGGTATTACGCCAGATCCTCCAAATTCGCTTCCAGACAAAAATCTAGACAAGATCCCGCCGGTCTTCAGCGGCATGGATAAAGCGGAGGCTTTGGCCTACGTCTCGCGTCTGTTTGACGCCGCCATGGCCGGGGCCGTGCTCTGGGGAGACGACCTTCTCTTGAAGCGTTTTCTCGAACAGTGCAGCCGCACCGGGAGCCAGGAGACCATCAACGGCTACGCCCGAGAGCTGCGCCATTTCGTTCGCTGGCGAGATGAGCTGCACCCCCACCTGCACCTGCGGGAGTTGGACCCGGCCCTGGTGGATGACTGGGTGTCCTCCCTGCGGGAACAAGTTGCCGCTGGCCTGATGAAGCCGCGGACCTACAACCGCCGGATCGCTGCCATCAGCTCGCTCTACCGCTGGGCCTCGGAGCCCACGCGGTCAGCCGTGACCGGCATCCCCCGGAATCCGATGCCGCGCCGCGCCACCTACATGGTCCCGAAGCTGGCCAAGCCAATGTCAGAGGACGATCTCGGCATGGTGCTGGCCACCATCGCCAGAGCTGCCGCCACCAGCACCACCGCCCGCCGTGACTTCGTGATGGTGAAGGGCAGTTATCTCCTGGGCTGCCGGGTGTCCGAGCTGTGCCGCTTGCAGTGGAAGGACATCGAGCCGCTGGATGGCGCTGGCCAGGTTCACCTCCTCGGCAAGGGCAGCAAGCCCCGCACCGTTCGCATCAGCACCCCCACGCTGGAGCTGTTCGAGTCGCTGGGCCGCGGCGCTCCCGAGGACTGGCTCTTTCCAAGTAATAAAAGGAATGGGCGATTGACCCGGCAGGGGGTGGCCGCTCGCATGGCCAGATGGGGAAAGGCTGCCGACGTGCACCTGTACCCGCACCGTTGCCGTCACACCCATGCCACTCATGCAATTCGGCGGGGGGTGGACGTTTTCACGCTCTCGGCGACGCTCGGCCACAGCTCAACGGGAACCACGTCTAATTACGTTCTTGCTGAGCCTGGCGAGAGTTCATCTCTCCGGCTGGGTTGATGGGCCGTTCTAACGACGAGTTGGCTCGGCTTTTCCCGGGCACCACCCTGCACACCCACTGGAGAGGTGGTGGCTTTATCGGCATTGATGCCAATTACGTCTGCATGTGTATGCAGTGCTGTGCAATTCATCGTGAGGCGTGGGTGGAATTCCGCCAGGCCCGGGCTTGATTCTCGCAACAATCAAAACCCTAATTATATCAACAGCTGTTGTTGGTTGCCTTTAGTTGATTTTTGACGGCGCCGGGCGGTCGCTCGCGGTAACAATCGAGCATTAAAAAAAGGGGGCGGCCTTGGAAGCCAGCGCCCCTTGTTCATTGAATGCTAGGGCGTTCCTCGCTTCTATATTTTGCCAGTAGTATCTGATTGCTCTGTAGTTTTAGTGGATAGAAAGTTGCTGCTAGATGAATGATTTATTCTCGGCTCCTGCAAGTTTCAATAGTGCTTTCTACCATTCACAGGAGCTACCCCGACGCATTGCCGTTGTTCGCGGGGATCGTGTTGATCGCCCACCGCGAACTGATCGTCCAGCTGTATAATTCAGACGCTGATGGCCGCGGCTGGGTGTGAGCCTTTAGTCCGTTTGTGAGGGCAAAGCTGACACCGTCTATTTCAGCTCTCATCTGCCATCAAGGCCAGGTATTCTGCAATTAAACAACCTTTTTCAATGCAGCGTTCATTGCACTTGTCGTTATCGCTGAGTGGTGTTGCTGCATTGTTACTCTCCAATGGCGGACTGCTGCCTGCAGCGGCCCAGGAAGCAAGTGGTGCAGAAGACCTTGGTGTGATGAGCATCAGCCTTGAGGATGTGGTCAAGCCCACCATTGGGATTCAAGGGGCATTGCAAGGAGCAGGAACACCAAACCAAGCAGGTATTGGTGGGTTTTGGCCGCTTTCTGTTGGTGACAACAGCGTCTGGTTTCTTGATGCCCTTGCCAACATCAACTTCGCTGATCGTGAGGGTGAGAGCAGCATCATCAACACCGATGTTGCTGGCACCACGATCAGCACCTCCTCAAGGCTTGGTTATCGCTGGCTGAATGGTGATCGCAGCTGGATGTTTGGTATTAACGGTGGCTATGACAGCCGTCCGATGAATACAGGTGGAACCGATACAGGCGTCAATGTCAGCGGTGCTGAGACGAGTGCTTTCTTCCAGCAGGTGGCTGTTAATGCAGAAGCTGTTTCTAATGACTGGAACTTTAATGCCTATGCCTTGATTACTGTTGGTGATACTGAGCAGAAACTGAACTGGTTCTATCAAGGTGGTGCACTGGATACCTATGGCCTTGATGTTGGTTATTTCATCACTCCAGCCGTTAATGCTTCTGTTGGTTACTACTACCAAAATGGAGATATGGGCGAGGTTGATGGTGCTGGCGTTCTTGGTCGCTTGGCTTATGAGATCAGTAATGGCTTAACGGCAGGAGTGAATATCTCCTATGACGAGGCATTTGATACAAGAGTTTCAGCAGATCTTAAGGTTCGCTTTGGTGGTGCATCTACAACAGTGAAGCGCAAAGATGTTCATCGACACACCGTAATCAATGCCCTAACATCAACACCAAGCAATAGGGATGTACGAGTTCATGACGGTCCCGTTGACGATCCCGATAACGCTTGGGCTGTGTTTTTGCAAAGCATTGGCGGCGGCGGCGGGCCAGGCGGGAGCGTAAACAATGCAGCTGCTGGAGGGAATCTAACATCATCCTAATTAAAGCTATGCCGTTTCGAGCTTTTCGAACGGTGGGATTAGTTCGTATGGGGTGTTGTTGCAAAGCCTTGGCGGCGGCGGCGGCGGGCCAGGTGGCGTGATCACCTCCAATGCTTCTCCTCAGGCTTCTCCTCAGTAAGATCAAGCGTTCGCAGTTTGCGCTTATGGAGTTGATTCAGCCTGACTTAAGTGTTGACTGATTGGTGAGATTAATGAAATGAGACCCATGCAATGTCGGAGGCTTTTTGGCTATTCATATAACTTCAAAATACGCCCGCTTTGTTTAATGCCCGAAGCGATTGGCCTTCTAAGGGATTTTGAGTCAGTCATGAGTGAGTGATTAGTGCAAGCCCGTGCGCTGATAAACTTCATCGGCGTTATATGCACTTTGAAGTTGTTTCCAGTCGATGTCGTGAACATCATTTGGGGCTTGCCGACTTAGCGCTTCATATGCCCAGCTGTAGTGAGCAGTAAAGACAACGCTGGGGTGATGTGTACCTGCTAAAACAAGGCCAAATTCTATGATCGACTTCCGAATAAACCGATCACAAATTGGACCCAGATATGGTGGCATCATTCCCCAGATCGGTAATACACGAAACGACGATGGGTAAAACACATAACAGGATGTATCTACATGGCGATGTTCTAGATCTTCTTCGGACACGCCCGGAATCTGTGTGCCATCGGGTAGTGCACACACCCGACCCATTGCTAAAACATCTGCACTGGGGTGCTGCTGTCTGAGTTTTTCTATCGTGTTGATGTGCCAAGGCTGAAACCAGTTATCAGCATCTAGGAGGAGGATTGGCCAATAGCCCTGATTAATAGCGGAAATTGCTCCAACGCATCGCGGAGTGTTGCCATTATCTCCGTGCGATATGGGGAGGATGATGTGATCAACATCCCACCCATCAACTTCTTCACGTGGATGGCCATCAGCCACCATCACATGCCGCAACCTCCAATCTCCATATTGCCGTAAACAGCTGAGGTGGCATCTCCAAAGCACTTGGATTGATTCTTTGTGGTAAGGCGTGATTACAGCTGCACCTTTAGGGCCCATCACGGCGATGCACTCTCCTTTCATTCTCTCATCACTCTCGGTATTAGGAATCTGCATCTCAGTGGATTGGAGCTTTAAAGGGTATCATCCTCACCACGATTATAAGACTGAGATCAAAATTAAATCCCCTAGGCATTGATTTAATCTTATTTGCTATTTCCCTCATCCAGGATTGCGAAAATATGGTATCCCTATTAGGCATAGTCTCTCCTCAATTCTTGTTACTATGTGGATAGGTATCCACACATTGCGCTTTGAGAGTTAGTGATATATCTGCTCTTACACTTCTTGCTAATGATCTGACAATGTTGCGGTGATCTTGCATGAGCTAGTGCGGTGAACTCTTAGATCTCCGGTTGCGATGAGTAAAAGTCTTTGCATATTGGTTTTGCTGGTGGTTTTACACATGGCATGAATTTACCCTTTGACTACCATATGATTTGCTTGCTGTTTAATATCTAAAGCTTTGATTGTATTCGAGATCTTAGTTTATCCATTATTCGAATCTGTATAAGTTGAGGTGGAAGCAGATGGCGTAGTTTGTGGGGTGGTATTTGCTGTTGTGATTGTAGGAGCCGAAGACTGAGAACATAACTTGGTTATCAGAGCGGCCTGAGATGCTTCTGAGAAGGCATAGTTTCCTACGTGCGTTAACACAAATCGCTTCGAGATATAAATGCGCCCTCCAAGTTTTCGCCAGCGATTGCAAAATATCCAATCTTCACTCATGAAAACTTTTTCCCCAAATAGTCCGCATTCAAAAAATGCATACAGATATTTATTGATTGCAGGGTTAAGACCGCAATCATCGCTATATTTTAGTTCTGGCATGCTTTCTGCCATGCGAAAAAAAACCTCTTTTTTAATCATAAGAAAGCCTGTCCCAATGCGTTTAACTTCAGCCTTTGAATCGTCAGTCTCCCCATCTTTGATTGGATTAAGCACGTAATCGATTGGTAGGCTCTTTTTTGGGTAGCCACCTCCAATTACGTCTACATCCTCCTGAAGGAGCATCTGGATGTACTCTGGATCGAAGCCTATATCGGCATCTAGGAACATCAGATGAGTCGCACGAGTGTTGTGCATTGCTCTGGCTACAAGAGTATTTCTTCCCCTCGGAATCAGGCTTTCATTAACCAAAGTATCCATACTCCACTCCAGGTCCCACAGTGGTGCTTTGGATATGAACCTCACAAAACTGGTGAAGGTAGCTTCCGAGATCTGACCCCCAAAGCAGGGAATGAGGAAGTGGACATGCATGTCGTTGCTTCAAATCTGTACTGATTTTACGTTGAACTCTGACTGCATTCATTCAAATGCTTAAATAGAACATGCTGACATCAATCGCTAAATAACGTGAAACCTTCGCGCTGTTCGAGTCGCTCGGCCGCGGCGAGGCGGAGGAATGGCTGTTTCCTTCTGACCGTCGGGACGGCCCCCTGACCCGTCAGGCAGTCGCCGGTCGAATGGCGAAGTGGGGCCAAGAGGCTGGGGTCCGGCTTCATCCGCACCGGTGCAGGCACACCCACGCGACCCATGCCATTCGCAGAGGGTGCGACGTGTTCACGCTGCAGTGCACGCTGGGCCAGTCGTCGGCATCGACGACTGGTGGGTACGTTGCCGCTAACCCTGTAGATAGTTCGTCGCTGCGGTTGAGCTGAAGCGTCTGTAGAGATTTGCAGTGCGTGAATCTTTGATTCACGCGCCGCGCAGGATCGCTCCTCCAATCTTTGGGTTGATTGAATTCGTATTTAGTTACTTCCAGCCGACTTGAGTCATCAAAGCCAGTGCTGGTTTTAACTGCTTCGAGAGATTGCTAATCGATACCCCGTCCGATGTAAAGTCTCCATATTCCCTGAGCTTGTTAGAAGAACTGCTTCCCATTATGGGGTATTCATAGGTAGAGCTCGCGAGAGCAGAACTTCCCTGTTTTGAGGTTAGGAACTCCGCTAGCTGGATTGACTCCTTATAGTTCTTGGCAGAGGTAGCAATTCCGATGGCGCTAATGTTGACATGTGCAGGTCTGGGTAGAATCAGTCTGACATTCTTCGTCAATTCAGCATCTCGTTTTCCATTCCCACCAGCTTGCATCCTCGCCAAGTAGTAGTGATTGACAACACCAACACCGCATTTGCCTTGGGCGACTGCCCGTATCAATGCTGTATCACTAGAAAAGAACGGCTCGGAAACGTTTCGGAGCATCCCATTAAGCCATTGCTTGGCTTTGGTCGGTCCTTTTAGAGCGATTTGGCTTGCTACCAACGATTGGTTGTAGACATTTTGTCTCTTTCTCAAGCAGAGCTTGTCTTTAAGTTCCGGAGAAGCAAGATCTTCGTAGCTTCGAATCAATCCAATATCCACACGACTTGGATTAACAATAATTCCCCTGATGCGCCGCGTCATTCCGAACCACCTTCCTTTGGGATCTCGATACTCACTTGGGACCTGACGAACCAGGGCGCTGGTAGCTGATGGCTGTAGAAGGCCCTGATCTGCTGCTGACTGAATTCGTGCAGCATCGACCAGAATGATCACATCGGCATTGGCGCGATCTCCTTCGCGTTTGAGGCGTTCAACTAACGAGACACCTGTTGCCTCAAGAAGGCGAACACGGATGCCTGTCAGATCAGAGAACTGCTTGAAGACTTTTCGGTCTGAATTATAGTGACGACCAGAATAAACACGAACCTCCGCTGCTTGGGTCAGGGCTGGAGCAGTCACCCAAAGAGAAAGGAGGGCGATGATGTATTTTTTCACTTGAAAGACCTTGCTTGCTTCATTTTAGATCAGGGCAGGCTGGGTACTGGTGATTTATGTCACCTGCTCGGGTCTGATCTTCCACCTTGACTGCACTAAACTTTAGGAAAGGCAATACTCGTATGGATGTCCTTTCTGCAGAGCTGATCTCATGCGGTGAGTCTAGAAAGTTCAATGAAGAACTTGCTGAGACCTTTGACAGTTGGCGCGATGGAGTCTTGAGTGCCGGTCCTCAGGCGTCACTCGTCAAAAAGAACCAGCAGCTCGATCCATCGAGCGAGGTTTCCCGCAGGATTTGCTTATCGATCAAAGAGAAGCTGCTGACCAACCCTCTTGTTCAGGCATTTTCAATACCCAGGCGAATTCACAGCATGATGCTCTCGAAGTATGAGCCTGGTGATGGCTATGGTTGGCATGTGGACAACCCATTTACTTCTTATGGCAGAAGAGATCTTTCGTTTACGGTTTTCTTGAGCGATCCTGATGCTTATGAGGGTGGGCGCCTGGAGATTCAAGGTATTCAATCGTCTGAAAGCTATCGTCCGAGTATGGGTGATGTAGTTGTCTACTCAAGTGCATCTATTCATCGGGTCACCACAGTAGAAGAAGGAGTCAGGTACGCTTGTGTTGGCTGGATCGAAAGCTACGTCAAATCAGCCGAAGACCGTCAACTCTTATTTTCTCTGAATGCGGGTGCAAAAGCGCTCCTTGCAAAGTATGGGAGGAGTGACGAACTTGATCTTGTGTTTCAGGCTTACACGAATGCGATGAGACGACTTTCAAGCTGATAGTGATGTATCAAGGGGCTCCATATGAGTCAATAAAGTCTATAATTATGGCAATCCAATGACCCCAATGAAAAAATCCCCTGCTGCAATTCTTTTGGCGGCGACAGCAGCTCTCGCGACCCAGCCAGTTTTTCCTGCATTCTCCCAGTCTTCGCCTCAAGGCGGTTTTCAAGAGTGGACGACTGACCAAGAAGTTGATGATGAGGCCAAGCCAGATGCTGAACTGAAAGCCTTTAAGAAGCAAGCCGAGCAAGAAGAGGTTTGTGTGCCGATTGGAGAAGGTGAAAATTGTTGGTAGTTCTTATTTCAGAAGCCCTCCTAGCCGAGGGCTTTTTTGTGGCCAAAAAAAGGCCTCCTTTCGGAGGCCAATGATTTTGTGAGGTTCAGAATTTGAACGTTGTTTTTACCAGAGCTCCAAGAGTGCCGAAGGAATTAGCGCCAGTTCCACCGTACGTGTCATTCGTGCCAGTCAGCTCACCGAAGGGACGAGAAAGATAGAAGACCGCAGGCGTCACAGTGACGTTATCTGAAACTGCAAATTGGTAGTAGAGCTCCATGGCATAATTGCCGTCTTCAGGTGTAGTGCCGCCAGATCGTACCGTTTCGAATTGGGGCTGACCAATAGCAAAGCCTAGAAGATTTCCTTCGATAAAAGCGTCAGCCCAATTCAAGCCAATCATCCAATCTTGAGATTGAAATTTTTCACCAGTGCTGAATTCGGTTTCAGAGCTTTCGAATGCAGTTAACCCCCAGCCTGCACTAACGCTTGGGATCCAGCCTCGGTTCTGAGGTCTCCACCATGCATTTAGTGCAACAGCATTGGCAGAGTCGAACCCACGAGAAACAGAAACATCACCACTGCTTACAACAGTGGTGTTTGCGCCCAGTGGCGTTCCATAGCCGACCGTTGCACCCTTTTGAATGTAGGCATAGGCGGCTGTCAAGTTCCACGAGCTGGTGCCGTATCCGGCCTGAGCCAAAAACTTACCCTTCGAGTCTGCAGTACCAATACCGCTATCCCCCTTGGTCCCGTTCTTAGCGGTGTAATTCGCACTGACGCTGAACCGGGGGGTGTTGCGGCCTTTGTAGGATTGCTTCCAGCTAACACCAGCACCAGGTGCCGTGCTTGCTCCATATACGCCGTAGTAGCCACCAAGCTTAAATTGCTTAAGTATCTGGCGATAGACGCTAGGCGTACTCCCCACCATGTAATAGTTCTCGATTAGCGGACCAACCCAAAACTTTAGGTTGTTGCCAACGGGGAACTGATACCAAAGCTTATCTACCTTGACAACATTGCCAGTCTCCTTCGCAACATCCAGCATCGTCTGATTGCCGGTGTAACCCTTACCCGAGAAGAGGTTTTTGCCGAAGTTTCCTGTACGCAGTCGTGTGTACAGCAGATCTTTGCCTGTGAAGCTGGTGTCGAGGTTTAGCGTCAGGCGATAGTTAAAGGTGACAGTGTCCTGACCGTTGTAGGCACCGCTCGAAGTCGTGAGCCCCGAAGTGTCCCCTGTGTAGGCTCCGCCGCCAATGACAAAATCGGCCTTACCGCGAAGTTTGGTGGTGGTGGAGAACTTGGTTGCTTCCAGCTCGCCGACGCGGGCCTCGAGGCCGTCCACGCGACCGCGGAGCACAGCCAGCTCACGCTCGAATTCCTTCATCAGGCGCTTGAGCTCATCGGTCACTTCAGTGACCCGGTCGAGGCAAGCGTTCAGCAGTGCGGCCGCTTCATAGCGGGTCATCGCACGGTTGCCGCGGTAGGTGCCGTTGGGGTAACCAGCGACGCAGCCGTAGCGCTCGATCAGGTTGCTCAGTGCCTGATAAGCCCAGTCGGTGGGCTGCACGTCGGAGAACTGGGTGATCGAAGTCACCTGCTCTTCGGTGCCGTACTGGCTCAGGCCAGCAATGTTGACGTCAGAGGCGTTTGCAGCGACAGGAGCCAGAAGGCCCAGAGCTGCAGGCGCCAGAAGAAGCTTCTGGAACAGTTTCATTGGTCCTCACACCAAAGAGGCTCTCGCAAGTCTGGTGCCTTCAATTAAGCGAGTTGGTCGCAATGACGCGAGATGATGTATCAAAAGAGACGTTGGCGGGTATTTGTCTGTCCTTCGCGACAGCATGGCCTTCGCAGCCGTTCCTGTCCTGAGGAAGAGGCAGAGGCAGTGTTCATGCTTCCCACGCCTCGATCAGCGGCCACCGCACCGCACTGTCGTTAGCGTCCCATAAATACATGGCCGGCAGGTGCCGAGGCTCTGTCGTTGCCTGACGGCGGAATCTTTTTCGTACGAAAAGCAGAACATCTGCGGGCCTGTGATCGGGTCTATGACGACTGAGTGGCACTGGAGTCCATTCGGTCGTAATCGTTATTGCGTTAAATCTTCTTGCGCCGTCCACGGCCAACAAAAATGGGGGGGGGTGGTTAATACCTGCCCCCCTTCTTGCGGGCTAGTGGTGAATAGCCAGCTATCCCTTCTGTAGAGCTAAGCCGACCCTTGCTCGGACTAAATCTAGCATGAAAACATTATAATCTTGTAGAGCTGACTGACTTTTGGCGCTGTAATGAATGATCAGTTCCGAAGTCCAGGCGGTCGCAAAAGCGATTGCGGCAACAGCAGCCCACCACCCGGGCGTTCTGCAGAAGCTCGTGCCGATGTTTGTCGGGATGACGGCCTTGGCCCACAGGGAAATGCTGCTTTACGTCCTGGACCTGGAAATGGCACAACTCGATCGACCGCCTCAGTCACCAGAGACCGAGTCGACGAGCTGCACCGACTGATCCTGGAAGGCAACCCCAACTCCTCTTGTGTCTCTTTTGCGCGACAACAGTGGGGGGTCTCACGAAGCCAGGGCTATCGGCTGCTGAAGAAGGCTTGGGCCCAGATCAAAGACGACATCGATGGGAGCGGTATCGACCGGCAGGAGCTGCTGTCCTGGTCAATCCAAACGTTGATGGCAGCAGCTGGGCAGGCGATGCAGCTGAAGAACCCGGGCGCTGTGGTGGCCTGCATCCGGCAGCTCGATCACATGACCGGCACCGGATACAACTCCCACCGCGGCCACCTACGGCGCTAAATCGAATGATGGCCCTGGGCGCTGACCAGAAAGGATTCCGCGGTCACTCGAACCACCAGTACCGACGCCTCTGACTCAATACACCACACACGCTTGGAGTTGCTCCCGCAGTGTGGTGTGGTCGATGTCGCGGCCGATCAGCACCAATTGATTTTTGCGATCACCGGTCCAGTCGGTGTCGTCGATGGAAAAGCGTTTGCCTGCCAGATGGAACACATGGCGGCGTTCGCTTTCGTTGAACCAGAGGATTCCCTTGGCCCAGAACACCTCCTGGGGCATCTGGTTGTCGAGGAAGTTCTGGAACTTGCGTAGGGAGAAGGGGTCATCACTTTGGAAGGACACGGAGGTGAATCCCTCGATGTCCTGATGGTCACCGTGCTCATGGCTGTGGTCATGCCCATGGTCATGGCTGCAGTGGCCATGGTCGTGGTCGCAGTCGCTGTGATCCAGGCTCGGATCGTCAGCAGGGGAACTCACCTTGTCGGATTCGAACAGTCCAACGCTGAGCAGCAGGGGCAGAGGCACATCTCCTTTTACCGACCGCAGGATCCGAGCGTCGTTCTTTACGTCCCTGAGTTGCTGCTCGACAGCCTCAAGCCGCTCCTCTGAGACGAGGTCGCACTTGTTCAGCAGCAGGATGTCGCCATAAATAACCTGGGCCCGGCCAACTTCCGTGTCGAGCACGACGTTGTCGAAGTTTTCTGCATCGATCAACGTGATGATCGAATCCAGGCGGGTTTGGTCCCGCAGCTCACTGCCGAGGAAGGTCATCGCAACTGGCAGGGGATCGGCCAGACCGGTGGTTTCGACGACGATGTAATCGAGTGGTTCTGGGCGTTCAATCACCCGTTCCACCGCCTCCATCAGCTCGTCGTTGATTGAGCAGCAGATGCAACCGTTGCTCAGCGCCACCATGTCTTCATCGGTGGTGACGACCAGATCGTTGTCGATTCCGATTTCACCGAACTCATTCACCAGCACCGCGGTCTTCACCCCCTGCTGATTGCTCAGGATGTGATTCAGCAGCGTGGTCTTTCCCGCTCCGAGAAAGCCGCTGAGAATGGTGACGGGGACGTTGGCAGTGGCGGGTGTAGTGGTCATTGGGTCAGAAAAAATACAGAGGTGATTTCTGAGATCAAAGGTTGTGAAATGACTTTTTCGTGATCAGGAGAGCAACTCACTCAGCAGTTGGTGCGACTAAACATCTCGAGACATGGCTGTCAGCCAAAGCCCCGCCCCGAAGCGTTGGAAGGTTCTCCCGCAATTCGAAACTCGATGTGATCTGTGGCGGGGTCATAGAGGGTGTAGTGCTTCCCTCCGCCAATGCCGATCACGCTTCGCTTGGGAACAGCCTGCTCACTTTGCTGTTCACCGGCATGGTCTTTGACGTGGGATTGGATGGACCCACCGGAAAGCTCCAGTCGGAACTGACGACGACACCGCGCTGTAAACAGACGGTTCACGTCTAGCCGTGTCAGCCGATCCAGCAGCACCAGGGCTGAAGTGTCTTCCGTCAGCCGGTCGCCGACGTCAGCAGAGCTGCCATGAATCAAAGCGCAGTCGAGTTCGATGAAGCCGAACTGCAGCGATGCCAGCCAGTTGAGATGATCGGGGTCCACCGCAGCAAGAAGCTCGCCAACCGCCGCCTCGCCCTGCTCGGCTCTGAGGCCTTCAGCCTTCCGTTCGCCGCGGTAACCACACTCCGCCAGAAGTTGCTCTTCCCACCAGCCATAGATGCAGTCGGGCTGAAGATCACCGCGTTTCGGCTGCCTCAAACGCTCGAGCAGTGCATTGCACTTGGGTTGTGATCCGATCAGATCACCGAGAACGAAGAGATTGGCAACACCCCGTTGTTGCTTCAACTCTCTCTGAATCTGTTCGTACAGATCCAGGTCTCCTTGGAGACCACTCACCAGGGCCCAGCGTTCCATCAGCGCTCACACACGTGGCTGGCGTCTTCAGCCCGCTCGGCATATTCGAAGCCGTGGCTGAGCCTCCAGGCAAACACCTCCGGTAGACCCGCATCAACGATCGCTCGACAGGTTTTGGCGACGTCGTAGTCGACCTCACGAATCGTCACCTCTCCGGTGTTGTCGTTATGGATGACGTAAGTGGCTTTAGTGCTTCCATGACGCGGTTCCCCCACAGAACCAGCGTTAACGATCCGCCGCATCGGCAGTTCCATCTCCTGTTCTGTTGGTGCGCCTTGATCACGTTGTTGCACCTTCACCCGAATGGATCCCTGGCGTAGTTCGCGCACATAGGGCTGGTGGGTGTGGCCGCAGAACAAGGTTTCCGCCCCTGCTGTTTCCACCCGCTCAAGGGCCGCAAAGGCATTCATGTCGGGCAACAGATATTCGTGCTGACTGTTCGGACTTCCATGCACAAACAACAGCTTGTCGCGCCGCAGTGTCATCGGAAGTTCAGCCAGAAAGGCCTTGTTCTCCTCCGTCAGCAGATCGGCTGTCCAGTGATGGGCGCGATGACCTCGTCGTTCTGCCAGCTGGGAGGGATAGCTGCATTCACAGGCATTCAGACCGTCAATGATGTCCTCGTCCCAGCAGCCCTGGCAGGTGGGAATCTCGCGCTGACGTACCAGTTCCACCACCTCATTGGGCTGGGGTCCGTAGCCCACAAGATCGCCAAGGCAAGTGATGGTTTGGATGCCCTGGGAGTCGATGTCGTCGAGCACCGCCTCCACGGCGGCAAGGTTGGCGTGCAAACAGGAGATGACGGCGTGGTTCATGTCAATCAGCCTTGCGAAGTGGGTTGTTGTTGCTGGAGCTGTTGTTGCTGCATGGCGAGCACGTCATCCGCGAGCAGACAGTCGTTGATGGTGGCTTGAATGGCTTCAGGGTTGAGTGCCTTGCCCTGAACAACGAGCTCTGAGGTTCGACTGGGGCGACCCTGAGGTGGTGCTGTGGCTTCCAGGGGAAGGAACTGGGACGACTCCTGGCTCACCATCCAATTGCAGAAAAACGCCCGCCCGTCAGGAAGATTCATCAGGCCTTTGGCGCGGTACACATCGCCGTAGGCACCGTTCACGAGTTCAAACCAAAAGCTGCTCAGGCTGTTGGGATCCCAAACACAACCCGAAAGAGAGGTGTGCCAGGCCTCGAGCTTGCTGAACTCCAGGGTGTCCTTTGCAGGCAATTCAGGGTCTCGCCCGAAGTGCAGGAGTATGTCGGGGTGCAGCTGCAAGGCCTCCAGCTTGGAGCGAACGTCGTCTCCCAGCCCTTCAACTCCTTCCTTGCTGGGGGGATGGAACTGCTGCACTTCGATCAGGGTCAGCCCATCGTTGTCCTGCTTCAGATCCGTTGCGTTGGCTGTTGCCGGTTCCTCAAGCCTGGGCACCTGGTCCTTGAGCCAGGTCAGGTCGATTCCGCTGTCTTCCCCCTGTTCAAGCCCCGCTGCCTTCTCTCCCTCCAGCCGCAGGTAGGCGCAGGGGCCTTGATGCTGCTGAAGCCTTTGGAGCGCCCAAGTTGTTTTCCCGCACCCCGGAGGGCCTGAAATCAGGCACACCTGGCCCATCGCAACCTCCTCGACATCCGAGAATCATTCTTATTATTGGCCTCCGTCGCTGCCCTGTCTCGTCCCCATGGAAGTTTGGTGTCGCTTGCCATGAGCGTTGCTTGCATCTTCCGCTAGGTGTTCTGTCTCAGCAAGTTGGTCAGTTCTCAGAACGAGCAATCGAGGTTGAGCGGCGGGATTGTCTCGGGCTTGGAGTTGTCCGAGTCAACGTCGAACCCAGATCCCACAGGGGGTTTGAGCTGTTGTCTCGCCGCCTCACCCTTTTCCGCACAACCGGGCAGGGACTGTTGATGCCTCCCTGTTTCTTGTCCTTCACTCCTTTCACTAAAAGGAGGTGAGGCATGAGACAAATCGCCCGGACTCTTTGCTGCCGCTGCTGGTTGAGGCGCCTCACGCCCCCTTGCAGATGGTGAGGCTGCCGAGGCGGCACGGTAGTGAGTCCACAGCCTGACCTTCACGCCGTGGCGGCGTGTCTGTTGCTTGGGCGGCTTGCAGCCGTGCTCCTTCAATGCCTCTTTGACGTAGTGGCGATCGGGCGCCTGAAGGTTGCACCGTTCGATGCCCGCCAGGCACTCATCGAAGGTGAACTGATCACCCGGGATCGTGCCGTACCGGAGCCAACGACCGACGGTTGCCTCGAACGGGTTCTCCAGTTCGAAGCCTTTGTTTCGCTGGTTGCTGGCTTGCTGGTCTTCCGCTGTCAGGAACGGACGCTCGCCCGCCTGATAGGCCAGGGCAGCGCTTTTCCAGATGCGGTCGCGATCAGCCTCAATCCGATCACAATCGATTTGGCCGGTCTCGATAACTAGGAAGCGCCGGTGGCCGGTGGCATCCCTGAGGAAGTCGTCTCGGTTGCAGGTGCTTCTGCTCATGGCAGTAGCTAGCGACCGAGCTATCAAGGGGGCCGACACCTACAAAGCCTGCCTTCGTTCTGACGGGTTAGGTGCCGAGGGGGCGGTGGGGACGCCGCCCTTCTCGGTGTGCGCTTTCCTGGCGAAGATGAGGAGCTAATGCCATGCGATACGAGTTCGCTAACCCCGTGTTAGCGGAAGAAGTCTGATGGAGCCTCTCGTTATCTCGCCTTCAGGAAATGCCAGATCTCAAGAAGACACCAATTAACGATGTTCGCTTCAGATACAACTCATACTAAACAGAAGGCAGCCTCCTCGAAATGAATACATGCATCCCGCTTCCGGTAATCGCTATTACCTTCGCCTGCATCTTTGCCGTATACCTGCTTGCGAATGAGCACGCAGATCCAGTCCTGCGGAAACTCAAGAAAGTAGTCTTATTTTTACTGGCTGCACTTTTCCTGCGAGTCAATATTAGCGCTTTGGCCGGTTTTTACACCAGCAAGCTGATTGGTTGGTGGGAATATGATTAGCAGACAATAGCTTTATCCACGATTGCGGGCGTAGGTTCATGGTATGTCCTTTTTCAAGCATTTGGACTACTGTAGTCGATGTCAGGTAAGTAATGAACAGGTTTAAGCATTAACCAGTCACCTGGGAGCATGCAAGCAGCGCATTCATCCCGGTTTTATCAAGTGAGTGTGCAGTCATCAGGGCACGACTTACTTCGTATCGGCGGTATCAAACCATTAGCCAGCTGCCGCCCTTATCAATGGGACGGTTTCCACCCACCCAACGCCGGTCTCGAAGCTCTTAGACCTACGCAGCGCTGACGCAGTCGCTGTGAGCGCAAACCTCCGTGGCTAGTCATCCCAGGGAGGTTTTTTCTTGACTGGTCGCCTACGGGTCGCCTACGACTGGCTGCTTCGAGAACCTCAGGCCTAGTCCGTAGTCCCACACACAACGCTCAATTGGTGACCAAAGAGACGTCACCAACTAAGTGCTGGCCGCACTATCGATCCGAGACCTTCGAATGGGTTTCAAGGGAGAACCTGGGGCGGGGTGGAACCCGCCTCTTTTTTTGGCCCTACTCCTCGTCTTCAGAACCACCGGCAGGGATCTGCGGATTAGTGGCTGTGACCGCTGTGGTCATGGCCGCTGTGATCGTCTTCGCCACCGTCTTCTTCACAGGGTGACCAGACACCAAACCATTCGTAAGCGCCTTCGCAGCCCGTCTCCTTTGCCCGTTGCAGGGCTTCTGCCTTAGTGGCAAAGGTGTAGTTGCCGTCCGGTTCTTCTGCTCGAACGCCTGTAGCAATGAGAGACGAAGCAAGCAGTACAGCAGCAGCGACTTTGGTCATCTCTTCATTGTGGATGTGCCACCCCCTTGCACTGACGGCAACACTAAGGCCATAACCGCTGAGGACACGGTGGTCGTTCCTACGTGATCCGAGACGGGGGAGTGCCAAACTCCCCCACCTCAACACTCCCCGCTACTGAGCAGTGGGTCGGTGAGCTGTTGTGCCAGCGGTTTTGAGACGCCTGGTCCGTAAGGCTGGTTACGTCACAAGAAAGCCCCCGAGGTCGAACCCCGGGGGTAGGGACTAGGGCCAGATGGCCCTATGTCTAGTAATGAGAAGCCTCGTACTTGAAGCCCTGGATAAACATGCAGGCATTCTCAAGCGACGTGAACACCTCGCTGTCCTTGGTGTTGCCGTTGCGATCTAGGTCCACCCTCCACAGGTAGTTGCCCTTGTGGCCGATCGCAATGACCAGCTCATCCATGTACTCAAACCAGCCTGGTCGACGGTGTTCGCATCCACAGGGCAGTCGGTCATGCTTGCTGATGTATTCCTCAAGGTCGAACTCCCAGGCGTCTAGCCGATCGTCGGCTGCTGATTTCTCCTCCGTCTCCCATTTGGCGTTGGGGTTATTCACCGCCAAGTAGAGATCGATGAGCTGATGCCGTGAATCGATTGGCCGGTAGCGGCTGGGGGATCCGATGCAGTCCGTGAAGCGGTGGTGGTTGATGAGAGGTGCTTCTGAGTTCATGGGATTAGTTGATTGGTGGACAGGGTGGACAGGGGTTTTGTCCATAACTGGAGAGAGAGGGGGTAGGTAGTGAGGGGAGTTATGCGCTTTCATCCCTGCCCTCCCTGGCCGTAGGCCAGTACGCAGAGACTTTCCCTTGGCCGTTTAACCTGAGGCGCTTTTTGTCCCAGCCCAGTTGCGCCATAACGACATTGAGCCGTGCGCTTAGTTGTGGCGAGCCTGTTGGATCTGCGCCGATGAAATCGAGCACTTCGTCCAACGTGATGTATGGCGCGCTCGCCTTTCGCTCGACTAGGCGCCTGAGCTTGCCTTCAAGCGGATCCTCAGGGTCGTAACAGGCATTGCGTTCAGCAATTTCCTTGGCCTCTTGAGCGGTTGGAAATGGCTGGTAGCCGTCGCGGTACTGGACCAAAGCCCTCGCCCAAATGTTGTCGCGCAGCTGAGCGACTTCGTTGAAGGGGAGTGGTTTTTTGCCCAGCGAGATCAGGCAGAACCTCGTCGACCCTGTTGGGTCATTCAGCGGCCACAGGTTGGAAGTTCCAAAGAGCACGCTTCGTCTGGGGATGCGCTCCGAACTGTGGTGGTACTTCCTCCTGATGAGGTCGTGCGTGCGAGAGACGAAGGCTTTCAGCGAAGACGTTTGAGCCTTCCGAGTTAGGCCGTCTAGCTCGGCCAGTTCGGTGCACCACGTCAGAGACATGGCTGTGATGTCATCAACGTCGAGTGATGCGTTGCCGCTGACGGCATCGCCATAGAACTCGCCGAATAATGCAGTGCCCAAGCTGGTTTTCCCGATGGCTTGCGGCCCGACCAAAACGGGCAAGATCCTCTGCGGGCAACCGGGTTCGTAGACCCGCTGCACTGCAGAGACCAGGTACCGCTTGAAGAAGGCCGCTGTGATCTTCGTCATCGGCAAAAAAAACCGCGGCTTCCCGCCGCGGTGAACAGTCCGATGGGTCGACTTACGTCTTGGGCGCGTCTCGTTTTTTGAGGACGCAACCGGCCACACCGCAGACCACCTCGTAGGCCTCCTGGCTTTTCTGGCTGATGATCCGTTTGGTCTTGGCCCGTTTGGAGCCCCCCTGGGTGAGGCGGTCCATTGATTGAATCAGGCGCTTTTTGATCGAGCGCAGTCGCTGAAGGGCCATGGATCGGGCGGCATCCATCCCACCTTTAGCGCCGAGGTGCCCCAGTCGGCCGCGGCGTTATTCCGTGGAGGGGTGGTCCTGGGCATTGCGGAGTTCAACGGCCAGTTCCTGCAGTCCAAAACCGGCCAGGGCCAAGAGGATCACGAGCCCGGCGAGCCCTAAGAGTCCGTCTTCCACTGCATCGCTTCGACTGGTTCCGTCGTAGCCATCGATCCGGACTGCGGCCACCCCGGCTGGAGGCTCGCGTCTGGATTCCCTCCTTTCCGTTGGCCGGAACCCAAGAGCGTTCCTAGACCGGGGATACGCACCTGAAGGGGACAAGTTCGTGTTCCACTCTCCCCACGCCGTCCCTGCCCATGGCACCAAGGGAGATCTTCATCTCGCCTCCATGCGCTCTCAACTGCAGCTCCACTGCTCGGGTTGTCCCTATCTCAAAGGGGATCCGAGCTGCCATGGATTTTGCAGCTTGCATGGCGCGCTCCTGAGTCCCTATGCCCAGTTCTGGCAGGGCTGCAGCGGTCGCTTCTGTAAGCCGGTGCTGGGCTAGGCCGCGAACGGTGGAGCGCCCTTGCTTTCACCTTTCGATCCCGGCGGTCGATTTGCAACGCAGCCACGACTGGTACGTCGGGACCTTGGGCTGCCGGCCGGGACGCCGCAGTGATCAGGCCGCGATCCTCGACTTCGAGGGTCATCAGTTGGTCCTGCAATCCACGCCGGGGCTCGAGGAGCTGCCGCAGGTCGGGATTTATCCCCGTCATTTCGGATTGGTCTTTGCGACGTTGGCCCGTTGGGAGCAGCTCCGCGATCAGCTGGTCGCGCAGGGATGTCCGTTCGCGGTGATGCCGAAGTGCCGCTACGCCGGAGGGCCGCTGGAGCATCACACCTTCTTTGTGCAAGACCCCAGCGCGAACTGGCTGGAGTTCAAGCACTACACCGATGGCGAGGCGGTGTTGGGCCGCACCGATGAGGCCTCAGTCGGCGACCAGGACCTGCGCTGACGGCAATCGCCCACTCTCAATCGGAGAGGAGCTGGACGCAATGGGTATGAACCCCGATTGCCCTTGGCCTCGGTTCCCTTGATGCTGGGTTCATCGATCTCGGAGGCGGATTTGACCGACACTCCACCGAACCAGTCACCAGGAGCGAGCTGACCGAAGGCCCCTGCTCCAACAGTCTTCTACCGCTTGTGAGCGGGCCGTCAGATCGGACACCAATTGCACGTCTGAGCTGTCGGCACTCCGTCTGCACCGCCTGAGGTGCCCCAGGAGACCCACCGCTCGACACCTGGACCTTTGGCCCCAGGTGTGCCTCCTTCAGAAGCTCCGACCCCACCATTTCTCCGAAGCCGGTGCCCTTGGGTGCCGGCTTTGTTGTCGTTAGAACTTCCCAAGCTCCCGTCGAATTCTTGGTCTTTGCGCTGCCGGCTGGGGCGTGGGTTGGGCCGTGGCTTGGGGCGCCGCGGTTGGGGTTGGGGGTTCGCAGCGGTCTTCCTTAAAGGCCAGCACCAAGACGGCTGTCGACAGCAGCGACACCGCGACCGCATTGGCGACATGCAATTTCATGGGCAGTCGCAGCCAAAAGACGACGTCCTCTTCAGCATGGAGAGGACTCTCGCGTTGCGCTGCGTGTCCGCCGCCGATCTCCGGGCCTTCCTCTCCAAGGTGGGCAATAACCAGGCCATTCGCGACCACATCCACGCCGCCACGGGTGTGGACGACATCCTCACGATTGCGGAGAAGCACGGTTTCAACCTGAGCAAGCCGGCCGTGCTCCGGGCCCATGGGGAGGCCTTAGCTCAGGCCGACGATGCTCAGCTTCAGCGGGTCAACACCTGGGGCGACGCCCTCATTCACTGCTTCGGCGTCACCGACTCGGATTGAGCGGCGGGGAAGCCGCTCCAGACCTCGAGTTCCTCCAAGCTCATCACGCCTTCGCGGCGCTCTCCCTGGTAGTCCCAGGTTGGGTAGGCCCGCACCTTGGCGGCCATGCAGCGTTGGCGGCCCTCCTCTTCTTGGTCGCATTCGACATAGGGCAGGAGCTCAACGGCTTCAACGCCAAAGAGCTCGTTCTGGGTATTGCAGTGGGGGCACCACCAGGCCCCATAGACCAGAAATCCCCGGGTCTTGAGGTGCTCGGCCAGTTCTTTCTGCCGCGTCGTTGAGGGGCTGGCGGCGGCCGGTTGTTCCTCGGCGGCCTGGGCCGCCGGCAGCAGCGCTGGTGCAGAGATCAGCAGTCCGAGACTCAGGGCCAGGCGTCCCAGGAGTTGGACGCTGCGAAGGCCGGCCATGGCTGCTTGTGAATGGTGCGCCGCACCCTAAGGGCGATGACGGGGCAGGTCACGCGTTCGGCCTTCCGCCTGTTTGACCCCTCGCTCAATTCCCCCCAGGGCTGGGACACTTGAGGGGCCGCTGATCGGTCCTTCCCCGCTGCTGCGATGAGCGCCAACGGTTACCGCGACTATTTCAAAGTTCTGGGCGTTGAGCGTGGTGCCGATGCGGACACGATCAAGAAGGCCTTCCGCAAGCTCGCCCGCCAATACCACCCCGATGTGAATCCCGGGGACAAGGGCGCCGAGGCGAAGTTCAAGGAAGTCAGTGAGGCCTACGAAGTCCTCTCGGATCCTGATAAGCGCCGGCGTTACGAGCAGTTCGGCCAGTACTGGAGTCAGGCGGGTGCGGGCCCTGGCCCCGGTGGTGTCGATGTGGACTTCGGCCGCTATGGCAACTTCGACGACTTCATCAATGACCTCCTCGGTCGCTTTGGCGGCCCCGGTGGTGGCGGCGCTGGATTCCCTGGTGGTGGATTTGCTGGAGCCCCGGGCGGCTTCGGTGGCTTTGGCTCGGGCTTCCCCGGTGGTTTTGGCAGTGGCGGCTTTGCGGGAGGCCCGGGCCGTCAGGCCGCGCCGGTCAACCTCGATGCCGAGGCCAGCATCTCCCTGTCGTTCTCGGAGGCCTTCCGCGGCTGCGAGCGGACCCTGGCGGTGAATGACGAACGCGTTCAGGTCCGCATCCCCGCTGGCGTGAAGCCGGGCAGTCGCCTGCGCCTGAAGGGCAAGGGGAATCTGCAGCCTGGAACCGGCCGCCGCGGCGATCTCTATCTGACCCTGCAGGTCCAGGAGCACCCGGTCTGGACCCTCGATGGGGATCAGCTCAAGGCGGATCTTCCCCTCAGCCTCGACGAGTTGGCCCTGGGCGGCGAAGTGCGGGTGGCAACGCCCGACGGAGAAGCCACCGTCTCGGTGCCCCCGGCGATGGCCGTGGGCCGAAGCCTGCGCCTGAAGGGCAAGGGATGGCCGGCCAAGGGCGGCCGCGGGGACCTGCTGCTCAGCCTCAGCCTCAAGCAACCCGCCCGCTACAGCGACCAGGAACGTCAGCTACTGGAGCAACTCCGGGCGGCCCGCAGTGTGGATCCCCGGGCGGACTGGATGAGCGCTGCTCGTTTGTAACGACGTCGGGCGCGTCTCGGGCACCCATGGCAGGGTGCGCGGAGCACCTGTCGAGCTGTGAGGCGTCTGCTGCTGGTCGCGTTCGTTGGGGCCTCCATGCCGGCCGCGATGGCCTACGAGGCCTGGCTGGTGCGCTCGACCTTTGAACCCCACAGGGTCGGCCCCAGGGACGTCGCCGTGACCAAGGTCCCGATGCCGACCCTCAAGGGTTGCATCGTGGCTGGTCGCCGTTGGGTCGCGGCAGCACCCAGTGATGGCAAGACATCTCGCGGATTTGACTGCATCCCCTACCGCTAGTGCCCACTGGTGTAGATGTGGGGCTCAACCAGAGCGGGATTGATGGCTGCCAAGCGCCGGAAACTCAACAAGGAGATGGAGGCGGAGATGGTCGTCGCTCAGCGCAAGGTTGAGCTGATGACAGCCAAGATCCGAGACATCCGCGACGTAGATATTCAGAACGAATTCGCCCAGGCCTTTGCCCAGGTGCATGCCTCGTTGAGCCATCTGATTGAGGCTTACCGCGTCAAGGGCTTCTGCGATGAAACCGAAGGCACCCTCGCCCTCTACAACGGCCTGATGGCGCGCTTCGAGGAGGAATACGAGCTCTAGACGCCCCCTGTTGGATTCGAACCAACGACCGGCTGCTTAGAAGGCAGCTTCTCTAAGCGCAAACCCGCTGTGGAGCAGTGGATCTCACTGAGTGTCGAGCCGGTTGCGTGAAATCTGCGTGAAATTACGGGATTTCATCGGCGGCCATTTCTATGCAGCCCACAAAGACAGCCAGCTGAGCGCCGCTCAGGCGAGGCCACACGCCGCAGGAAGGGTCCAGGTAGCCGCTGAGCCTGGCGGCGCACGCATCCCACCACTCGAGCCCTTCGAGGGGCCTTTCAGGGCCTCTGGCCAAGGGACGGTCAATCCGGGGACGGGTGCGGGCCGCGAAGCGCTGCTCGATGCCATCACGCTCCAGCATCCGAGTACCAGAAGCGAAGGACAGCCGCCCCGACGCAACCGCGCGGCTAATTGTCGATGGATCGCGCCCCAGGATTGCAGCAGCCTCAGTAATGGTGATCAGTTGCACCGAATTACATTGGGGAAGGGGTTTTTATAGCTTAGTCGGCGCCACTTGTAGTAGTTGTCGGCGCAATATCTGATTTAACGGCGCGGCTCGACATACCTCGCATGTTTTACGGCTACAAGGTAGCTGCAGATTCGCCAGCACTTCCCCCTACTTAAGACTCTTGCGGGTTGGATAAAGCGTGATGACTGTCAAGGCAAGGCCTCCGGCATAAGGTATGAGGCCAAGCAGTATCCAGAGTCCGCGGCCACTCGCATCCCTAATGCGCCTTACCTGACAAGAAAGAAAAGGCACAAACGAACCAATAAAAAAGATGAAGTAAATCACAAAGAGGAATTGGAAGAACGGCTCCCAAGGGGTCCCAGTTATTGGCTCTCCTTGCCCAACTACATAGGTCGCGAGGCCGAACAATAGAAGACAACCAAATATCAAAACCATCTCTACGAGGAAAAACGCCCAGTACTGGTTCCGAGGCGTTACTCCACGGAAGTCGAAAGATTTCCTCCACATGAGCCAGTAGTTTTCCCAGCTCCAGCGAATAAAGCCCATGGCTAAGCGTTACTAGTGATGTTTATCTAGCTCGCAGTCGAAAGACGCAGCAGTGAACGTCAAAAGTCTTGACGGTGGCTAGCGCTAGATCAATCAGCCCACGGGCACTGCTTGGCGTAGCGCTGAAGGACAGCCGCATGGCCACTGCGGACCAGATCAAGCCCAACTGACTCAAAGGGCTTCAGGTAGAGATCGCCCACGGTCCTGCCGTAGCGGTCAGTGTCGACTCGCCGAATCAGAACGGTCTTGCCGACCACCCTGCTGCGGAGATAGTCGCGAGCAGCCTTGGCCGGCAAAGGATCAGCATTTCTGCCCCTCAGCTCCGGGGTGTCGATGCAAGCCAGCCGGACCTTCTCGCCTTCGGTCGTGCGGCAGGTATCGCCGTCGTAGCAACTGCTGATGGTGACGCTGGGCAGAGCGCTGGCTTGGCCTCCGCACCCCACCAGGGCCAAAACCAGAAGGAGAGGAGCACGCTTCATCAGATCAGCCTGACCCTGCCGGCCTCTAGGGCGCTCAGAGCTAATTGTGTAGCGTTTAAATCTGAGCTGGATCCACCATGAGCGCCAGAGGAAAGCTGACATTGCTTGTCACGCCGCTAGTGACAGCCGCCGCGATAAGTACCCCGGTACTTGCCGCCGATTTGACTGCGCTTAAGGCGTGCATGGCAGAAATGGCCGGCGAGATGGGGCTCTCGCCTGACCTGGCTTACAAGGAATGCAAAAAGAAAAGCATTACAAACTGCATTACGTCCTTGAGAGGCAAATTCGTAACGCTCACGGCCACTTCAAAGAACAATAAGGGTTATGTAGTTGACCTAGGGAATGACAAGAAGCTATGGCAGGAAGGTCGTTTCTGGAGCGATAGAGGCTGCAAAGTGATCAAGAATGGTGGCAGCATTACACAGAATGCACCTGACAAGAACGGCTTTTTGCAGCGGTATAGGTGGTTCAGGCAGGGCATTTGCCAAACAGAAACGATTCCTGGTTATGAATACACCGATCAACTTGCTTTCCAAGCCTGTGATCCGGGCGGTTACGTTGTCGATTCCGGAAGGAATGAAACCGACAAGTCGAACGTCGAACAACTCATGAGAGGTGAGTGACCTCCCAAACCCTCGCAATCAGCCCGATTTTTTGGAACCCTGCCCAGAGCCTTGAGCCTGACCACCGGCTGAGGTTCTCTTGTAGGCGCTCAACCGCAGGATCGGGCTTCTCGAAACGAGCTGGCTTCTGCTGCTGATCGCAGTAGGCGGTGACCCAATTCACAGCCCCCGCTCCAACTTGATCCGACGGACTGCGAGGCCGAGCGCTTCAACGGGCCACCCCTTCCTTGGGCACCTGATCGCACCGTCGGCATCCATCAGCTCGGCGGCGCGTTTCCACTCAGCGTTGGACAGCCCAAAGGCAGTACGGGCCACATGGTCGGCAATCCAGCCCTGACGGAGGGTTTCAGCTCGTTGAAACATGGTTCGCCCCAAAGGAATGTGTGGTGGGGGCCAGCCGACACCAGCCCCCGGTTGGCCCACCCCCGCAATGGATCGGCCGCACTCACCCGACACGCCTGGCGGGCGGTGATCAGGTCATATGGACCCGACCACGATCATTGGCCCTGAAGTCACTGCGATATCCGTGTAGTTCGAGACCACCAGCTGGACGGCGCCGGTCGTGCTGTGGCTGTAGCGATCCACCAGAAGCTGGGGTGCCGCGAAGAACACCAGCCGCAGCTTGCTCATGTCGGCCAAGAGGACTGTGTCTTCCGTGATCGTGCTTGTGATGCCGACCGGGCGGCCTGCGATCCGGTAGCCACCGTCGTATTCCAGGACGTACTGACCAGAGCCCGAGCTTTTCTCGGTCGCCATCAGGTCGGCCGCCGTGGAGGGGTGCAGGAGCCACGCCGCACTCTCAAGCCGGGCATCGGCATCACCCAGCTGCTCGAGCATCGCGGTGAGCTCAGCCCAAGTGGGGGTCGCGCCAGCAAAACTCTTGGTTTGGCGGCCGGTCACATTCAGCAAGCCGAGGGGCTGCCCCTCGCTGCCCGTGCCTTTGATGAAGCCTTCCTCGAGCGTGGAAGCCATGATCTGGCCGAGCTCCCGCAGCAAATCAGCCTGCAGAGCAGCTCGGTCCTCGCTCATTGCAGCCAGTCGGCGGCTGTAGCTGAGTCGGACGCTGGCCTCGTGCGCCGTTAGGAGCGCGCTGTTGATGGTGGGATCGAACTGTGGAATGGCGCCACCCTCGGCGCTGATCCACATCCCGGAGGGCGTACCCGCCAACACAGGCAGAGCACCCTCCGCGGCTTGGCGCAACTGCACCACCGGAGCGCCTAACCGTTCGAGAACAGTCGCGGGGCGAGCAGCGCCAGCCACATCGAGCAAAGCGCTATTGCCAAGGTTGCCGCCAGAAGTTGCAGTCGACAGCTGCAAATCACGAGCCTGAGTTTGCGTAGGGAGCGGAACGCCTCCACGGGTGCGCACCTCAGGGTTGTTTTGGGCCAATACTTCGAGAATTCCGCGCTCTCGTTTGGCCAGGGAAGGGTCAGCACCACGACGCTGACTCTCGACCAAAGCGAAGATATCGAATGCGCCGTTATATGCGTTTTTCATTGATCAAGCCAGGTGGGCCGACTTCAATGCAATTACTATAGCGAGCGAGCCATAATAGAAATGACAGTATCGGCGACTAGAGATGACTGATTGGTTGACCAATGACGAGATGAGTGTGCACCTGGGTTGTCACCCTCGCAGTCTTCTGAGGATGCGCGAAGCAGGAATCCTGCTGCCCGGCGCTCACTTTATCAAGCGCGGATCAGGCGCTAAGGCTCCGCTGATGTGGAATCCCAGCGCAGTTGAAGTTGCTCTCAAACACCGCACTGCGCTTGCGGTCGGCGGCTAGAGAAGCCAGGTAGCGCCTTGCCTGAGGGCTCAGCAAGGAATCATCAACAGGACCCGACTGGATAGGAGTGTCGTCGTCAAAGAACGTCATTGATTTGTTCCTAGTATTGAAGAAACAATAGGAAACAATGCGACAACATGTCGAATTCGACCTCAAGGGCATCCTGCACGAACTTGATGTCCTCGAAAAAGTTCAGCTGCCCTACGCTGCGAACCGTGCCCTGAAGGACTTTGGCTTTTATGCCAAGCGGTTCCTCGCGGAGGAGATGCGCAAGGAGTTCGACAACCCGGTCCCATTCACTACCCGCAGCCCGTACTTCAAGATGGGCGATCTTGAGGTCACGATCGGTGTAAACGACGTTGCGGTTAAAGGCACGTCACCGGCGGCCTATCTGTTCCCCCAAGTTGCTGAAGGCGGTGCGACACGGAAGCAGATCAAGATCGGCCGCTTCAGTGGCGCACTGGATCGGCGGGGCATCACCCGCGGCGTAGCTATCCCAAACGAGCGAAGCCGTGCGGCGCAATTGCTGGGGCTGACCAGTCGCGGCAATTTGAGGCCGAGCGTCTACACCCGCGTCCTTGGCAGCCTCAACGCACTCGAAATGGCCGGCCCCAGCAAAGGCCCCCACAAATTCTTTGTCGTACCAAGTGAAAAGCCGGGCGGACACCTCCAACCCGGCGTGTATCACCGCAAAGCAAAGACCCTCAGCCAGCTGATGGCCTTAGCCGACACCCCGCCAACCGTGACGCCGAAGTTCCCGTTCGCGAAGCTGATCGAGGAGGAAGCCGCCGATCACATCCCAACGATGCTCAGCAAGCGGCTGAAGCAGGCTTTAGGCCGCTAATCGCCCTCTCGGCCAAGCCTCCAATCAGCAGGGGGGTCGACTGGGCTGAATGCCTCCCATATGTCCCGTGTCCCGGGTGTCCCGCCGGCGGGAGCCAACTCTCGACCTTCTTCCGTACCAGGAACTTTCTTTGAGTTCTCTTTTTGATTTGTGTTGGGACAGTGGGACAAGAAGCCCAGATTGCTGGTTTGGCCTTCGTTTTGGGGTGTCCCACCCCCAGGGCTGCCAGCGGAGACGAGTGACGGCCGCTTCCACCATCTGCCCTTAACGCCTTGGTAACGAAACTGCTCTTGAACGCAGCCAAGACTCCGGAGCGCCTCACAAGCCTGCCTGAGCTCGACAATGCTCGGTGATTGGCGACAACCTGATCGCTGTAAAGCCTGTTCGGTCGAAAAAGGCTTGGTTATTGGGGGGAATTTGTGAGTGATGCCACTGGCGATCGTATAGACCCCGTCAAGCCAAGCTGAAAGCTGACTCTCAAACATCAGCTCTGTACTGAAGTTGGAGTTGCGACGCTCGATAAGCGCCGATTCCGCCGATCCAAGATAAGGCTGTGTGCCTTTTTCGTATTCCAACAGTGCTGCCTTCCAGATACGGCAGCGATCGCGAGCGACCTTCTCCGTATCGAGTGGAGTGTCAGGCAGCGAGACGACGTGAAATCGACGGCTACCTGTCGTGTCGGGAAGGAAGTCGTTTCGATTGCATGACGCCACCAGGATTGAAGGACGTGGGAAGACCTCAACCACAGCGCCATAAGGCTTGCGGAAGCGATCTGTAGGACTACTGATCAAGGCCTTTAGCTCTCCAGAAGCTCTTTTGCCGGTGACGGTTTCAAGCTCTGCCAGCTCCATTGCCCAACAGCTGTGCATCGCCATGCGCATGTCGCGGTCATCCCGCTGTGGAGTGTCGTTGAACCACGCATCAGAGAACAGATTGCGAAGCCATGTCGACTTACGTATGCCCTGTCGACCAACAAGAACGAGAACGGTGTCGAACTTGGAACCTGGATTAAGTGCCCTCGCGACCGCTCCAATCAACATTGTCCGGAGGATTGAAGAGTCGAGCGGATCCTCGAGACCTAAATAGTCCTTAGCAACGGTAGCGATGTTAATTGGATCGATACCGGGGTCGTCTTTGAGCTGCTTGAGAAACTCACAAACTGGGGAAAAGGTGTGTTCTCTAGCAACAGTTACAACAGTTGACGAGGCTCTTTTGGGGTCAATTTTGAAACCCAATCCACTCAGGTAGACGAAAAAGCAGTCAAGCTCTATTGCAGTAACTGGGCGCTCATCAAGCCAAACGCCATCGATGAGAGAGTTGAAGCGGAGCCTTTCCCCAAACGTATCTCTCAGGTGCTGAGCCAGCTCGCCCGGCTGTAAAGGGTGAGGCGGGTTCGTCTGATCCTGCTCACTTTCAGGGAAGCCCTCAAGAAGAGGATGTCGGTAGGTCATGTACGGGCAGCAGCGCGCATGCGCCGACGAAGGTTTTCGATGAAGCTCGGTTGATGCAGCCCGAAGGTCAGAACGTCTCCCTCTGCGATCGGAGTTCGCTTCTTCAGAGCCCAGCCATCAACAACAGAGCCGAGCTCAAGACGGCCGTGACTCAGCTCGGCATTGAAGGTTTGGCCTGGCATACAGAGAACCAAGCCTTCTGCCGTCTCCTCACACCACAGCCCGGTATCGGAGCTGTTACGGCCGCAGATTGGACAAGGGTCTAAGCGGGTTGTTCCTGAACGTACGGAACTGGGCTGGGCCTGTTGGGCTCGCTCCCGATGCAGCTCCAGAACCAAATCCCACCAAGGTGCGGGCGGCGGGTTGATCGCTAGTTCGGGACCTCGGCCCGTGGGCCAGCAGTAACGACCACCATCAGGGTGCTCACCCCATACAGCGATCTGACGGCGCCGATCGGAGAAAACTTCGATGGCTTGCCCCTTAAAGACGACCTTGTTGTCGGCATCGCGCACCGGCGCTGCAACTGATTTTTTGAGGATCAGCCCGGGGGCAGGCAACTGCGCCCACTGCTCTGGGCTCGGGACGCAGACGAGCTTGAAGCGTTCCTCCGTATCAGTTCGACCGACGTGCCAACAAGGCCAGCCGAGCCCTAATTCCTGCTGGGCGTAAGCCACGGCCTCTGGACCATCGAGGTCAAAGCAGAGCAACGGCCCGGTTGTCTTTAGGCCAACAGCCCTTGTCCGCTTATCGAATCGAAGCCGTGCCGGTGGGTAGTCCTCTCGTTCTGGCCAGTTCGTCTCAACAGGGTTCTTATGTCCCCCTAGGGGCAGCAGCTCCCGCCCGAATGGAAGCAAGCAATCGAGGCGGTCGAGTTCTGAGGCTTCGATTCCCTCATGGCTCAATAGTGTCGATGAAGCATCAAGGACCCCACTAGATTTGGGGTGGCATTTGTCCTTCGGGGCACCAGACTCCACGGCTTGGCGGCAAGGAGTCGAATTGGCCCCCGGGATAGGGGGCTTTTTCATGCGAGGACGCGCTTGCTTCGCAGGGTCAGGGTCTTATCGACAGCCTCGGGATCCCAGGCCAGCTTTGGCTGTTTGGTGCCATAGCCGTTAGCGCGGTAATCCCGGCCAGGCCGCAGTACGCCTTCTTTACGGAGGCGATAGAGGGTTGAGTCACTTAGGCCGGTTTTCCTAATTAACTCCGCTGTTGTGGACGAGAAAGACATGAAGTCTCCGAGAGGGTTGCTAGAGGCAGCATGTGAAGCAACTTGCGATAACCCCTGGAAGAACCAGTTCGGAAGGGCGCCACCTTCTGGTAATTCAGAGCAGAGATGATTGCTCTAGTGGCTGCGATAAGAGTAAGCACCTTCAGAGGCCTTCAGAAGCCGTCTGAGTCCTTCAATAAGTAGAGCAAATGCAAAGCGGCGAGACCTATTTCTGGGGCCTCAATCGTCTCGAAATAGGATGTACTACAACTCGATTAAGTATGTCTTTAATTCTCTGTGCTTAGTCGCTCGGGATCTCAGGCCTGGGCTGCGAGGACCTTGTCGATCAGCTTCGGGGTGTCAAGCACTTGGCCATAAATCAGTAGGTGGGTCGCTGGGCTGTGTCCCATCAGGTCCGCGCTTTCCCTGTAGCTGCATCCAAGCGTCGCCAGCCGAAGTGCAAAGGCGTGACGGTGCCCGTACGGAGTGAGATCGGGGTCGATCTCGACGTTGACGGCGGCCCGCTTGTGCAGGCGCTTCAGTTGCTGCCCCATCGGATCGCTGGGGTCGGGCATGTTCATCCATCGCGGTGGAAGACCGTGTTTTTCGAGTCGCGCCGCGAGGTCAAAGCAGTCGGCGGGCCACCCTTCTGGGGGAGCGGCGGGAACTTCCCTGTAGGCCTCCTTCCCTCTCAGGGTGGTCCTCTCGCGCTTCACCACTGCAACCAGAGAGGCGCCGTGCTTTCGCAGGGTTATTCCTTTTAGTTCGGCTGGGCGGATCCCGAAGGCCGCCATGAGGTCCCACGCCACTGCGGACTCGGGGCCGAGCTTGCTCCGCTTAATCCGCTCTCGTAGTTCGAGGCTTTCGGCGGCGGTGAAGCCCTTCACCCCTGCTACGGGTGCGGCTGCCTTTCCGTTGCCGCGCATCTCAAGGACGCTCTCGGGCCATCCCCAGCCGGCTTCCTTAAATAGGGTGCGAAAGCGGTCGTGAGCTTGCTGCCGCGACCGGCTGTTGGGCTTCCAGTGGCGCAGCGTCTCAGTCAGTAGGTCCGTGTCTGACTGCCAGGCTCTGCTTCCGGCGACTTCCAGCAGGCGTCGGAAGTACTGGACGTAGGTCCGTTTCCAGGTTCGTGGGACGACGCGCTCGTTGACCACCTTTGCCTCAAGTCGGTCGACGAGGGCTTGTAGGGATTTGGGGCTCAGGCGGCCAGCGTCATCAGCGTCGAGGCCGTCGGGGTCTGGCCACCTCCACGTGCCGGCTATGACGGAATCGAAGATCGCGCTCGCTTCGGCGAGAGCCTCGGTGCCGTTGGCGGGGCCTGGTGCTGTTTTGAGGGTGACGGCCCGGCGCTTCGTCGGAGCGTCGGCGGGTTCGTCTGGTCTTGGTGGTAGCTCGGCCGACACCACCCGCAGGCGGTCGCGCATGACCTCCACGTTCCAGCCGGATCGACCCTGTCGGTGAGCCTTGAAGCTCTTGGAGAGCCGGGCGAGCCACTCAGGCCGAGCCATTTTCACGCCGCGTGAAATCTGCGTGAAATTATGACGGGCTCTGACGGCTCCACAAGGCTTCTGACCTGTCTCGCAGGCTGAGACGTGTCTCTGAAAAGCATTGCGGCACCTGAGTAGAAACCCCAGATGCCGCAACGTGTCTGCTTACGCCCCCTGTTGGATTCGAACCAACGACCGGCTGCTTAGAAGGCAGCTGCTCTATCCAGCTGAGCTAAGGGAGCTTGGATCTGACGCATTGTGCCAGCTGAGCCAAGGCTTCTATGGTGGTGTGCTGGACATCGATGTCGTCATGCCCGCTCCACGGCTGAGCGAAAGCCAAAAAGAGGAGCTGGTCGCTCGTTACCGCCAGGGCGAGACCGCCCAGGCCCTGGCGGCGAGCTATGGCTGCAGCCCGAACACGGTCAGCCGTGTGCTGAAGGCCGGGATCGATCCCGACGAACTCGCCTCGCTCAAAAAGCAATCCCGCAGTCGCTCCGCCGCCAAGCCGAGCGAGGTGGAGGTCGAGACCCCGGCTTCCGAGCCCGCCTCGGCCCACGTCCTGGATGAGGCCAACCCGTCAGACGACGAGGCGGACGAGGACGCCGGTGTTCTGGCGATCGATGACGCCGATGACTTCGGCGATGACGGCGACGACGAGACCTTCGACGACGGCGATGACAGCGCCGAGACGACCGCCTTCGGCGCGGCGGCAGCGGCTGAGCTGATCGATCCGATCCCCCTGCTCCCAGGCCTGCTGCCCAGCAGCGTCTACATGCTCGTGGACAAGGCCGTGGAGCTTCAGGCCAAGCCCCTGAATGAATTCCCGGAGCTCGGCTCCCTGCCGGAAACCGAGCAGGCCCGCCAGGCCCTGATGCTCTTCACGAACCCCCGTCAGGCCAAGCGCCAGTGCGGTCGCAGCCAGCGCGTGATCAAGGTGCCCGACAGCGACGTGCTGCAGCGCCGTTCTTCCTACCTGGTGGCCCAGGGCATCACCCGCCTGGTGGTGGAAGGCGGCCTGCTTTATTCCCTGCCGGAAGCCTGATCCCGGCCGGGGACCAGTAGGGCGCTTGCGGCACCGCCGCTGATCACCCCAATCACCAGGGAGACCCCCAAGAGGAATCCGGTGGGGAGCTCAGCCGTGCGGCCAAAGCCCAGGTTGAGCCGGGTGCGTTGATCGAGGTTCTGGGCGCCCAGACAGAGGATCAACAGCAGCAGCACCCCACCGCCAAGGCTGGCCAGAAGCAGGCGCAGGCGCAGCAGCATCAGGGGGTGTCGTCGTCTTGATGCAGCAAAGCGTAGAGCTCACGTTTGGCGATGCCCGTGCTCCGGGCCAGTTGGCGTGCGGCATCGTTGCGGCTCAAGCCGCCCTCCACGAGGGCCTTGAGCTGCTCGCGCAGGTCGGCATCGCTGGGGCGTTCGCTAGCGCTGACCTCCGCTCCGCCGAGCACCAGGGTGAATTCCCCTTGGGGTGGGTGCTCGCGGAAGTGCGCCAGGGCCACCGACACGCTCGGGCCCACCTGCTCTTCATGGCGTTTGGTCAGTTCCCGGGTCACCGCGATGGGGCGATCCCCGAGCAGCTCCAGCAGGTCTTCGAGCACCGTCAGCAGACGGTGGGGGGCCTCGTAGAAGACCAGGGTGCGCTCCTCCGGGGCTAAGGCCAGCAGCCGGGTTCGCCGGGCCGTGGTCTTCGGCGGCAGGAAGCCCTCAAAGCAGAAGCGGCCGCAGGGCAGCCCACTGCTCACCAGGGCTGTCGTCGCCGCACAGGGGCCCGGCACGCAGATCACCGTGCGCCCCTGCTGGCGGGCCGCCGTCACCAGCTCCTCCCCCGGGTCTGAGATGCCCGGCAGGCCGGCGTCGCTGATCACCGCGATCGCTTCGCCGTTTTCCAGGGCCTCCAGTAATTCCGGGATGCGGGTGGCCTGGTTGTGCTCGTGGAAGCTCACCAACCGGTTCTTGATGCCCAGGTTGTGCAGCAAGAGGCCGCTGCGGCGGGTGTCTTCGCAGGCAATGCGATCCGCCCCGGCCAGAACGGTTTTGGCCCTGGGGGAGAGGTCCCCGGTGTTCCCGATCGGGGTGCCCACCAGATAGAGCACGCCTGCAGCGGGTTCAGCGCCCTGCATCACAATGCTCCTTTGCCCTTCCATGATGCCCGCCGCCGCTTGCTTCCCTCCTGGCATCGCGGAGGAGCAGCTCTTGGCGGATCTGCGCCGGCTCTGCTGGGGCGCCGCGGACATCCTGTTGGCCTACGGCCGCGGGGAGCAGCCCCCCTACGGCTTTCCCAAGGCCCTGAGCGTGGATGAAGGGGGCGAGGGCCCCGTCAGTGCAGCGGATCTGGCGGTGAACCAGTGGCTGCTTGAGGGGCTGGCCAAGGCCTATCCCGATGCCGGTTGGACCCTGCTCAGTGAGGAGACCGCCAAGGAGCAGCTCACCGCCGGGGAGCCCCTGGATGCCGAGTGGCTCTGGATCTTGGATCCCCTCGATGGCACCAAGGATTTTTTGCAGGGCACCGGCGAGTACGCCGTGCATCTCGCCCTCGTGCACCGCGGAGAGGCTGTCTTGGGGGTGGTGCTGCAACCGCTGCTTGAGGACCTCTGGTTTGGCCTGGTGCCCGAGGGCCGCGCCTGGCGCGAGAACCGCGCCGGTGAGCAGCAGCCCGCCCAGCTCAGCCGCCGCCAGGCCCTTGGTGAGATGGTCCTGGTGGCCAGCCGCAACCACCGGGACCAACGGCTCGAGCAGCTGCTGGAGGCCCTGGCCCTCGGCGACACCAAGGCGATCGGCAGCGTCGGCGGCAAGGTCGCCACGATCCTGCGCGGCGAGACCGACGTCTACATCTCCCTCTCGGGCAAGAGCGCTCCGAAGGACTGGGACATGGCGGCTCCCGAGGCCGTGCTCAAGGCGGCGGGTGGGGCCTTCACCCACGCTGACGGTGTACCCCTCCGCTACAACACCGGTGATGTGCGCCAGGCCGGCTGCCTGATCGCCAGCCACGGCGTCAGCCACCAGGAGCTCTGCGCGAAAGCGGCCGAGGCGATGGGCCGCATCGACCCGGGCTTCGCGGTTTAGTCAGCCATTAAAAAAGCCCCCTTGCGGGGGCTGGGCTGGATCAGGCCTGGGCCGGCTCGTCCTGTTGTGGAACACCCCGCAGGGTGAGGTTGATGCGACCGCGGTTGTCGATCTCGCGGACGCGCACGGTGACGTGGTCACCCACCTTGACGACGTCTTCCACCTTCTCCACGCGGGCTTCGCTGAGCTGGGAGATGTGGATCATGCCTTCCTTGCCGGGCAGGATCTCGACGAAGGCGCCGATGGGGATCACGCGGGTGACGGCACCGCTGAAGACTTCGCCTTCAGAGACGCGACGGGTGAGGCCTTCGATGATGCGCTGGGCTTCCTCAGCCGCTGCACCGTCGTGGCTGGCGATCGTGACGATGCCGCCGTCCTCGATGTCGATCTTGGTGTTGGTGCGCTCGGTGATGCCCTTGATGGTGCGGCCGCCGGGGCCGATCACGGTGCCGATCAGCTCGGGGTCGATCCGGAAGCTGAGCAGGCGAGGGGCGTGGGGGCTCAGGACATCGCGGGGCTTGTCGATCGCCGCGAGCATCTTCTCGAGGATGTGCAGACGGGCCGGGCGGGCCTGGTTGATGGCCTCAGCCACGGTCTTCACTTCGAGACCGGTGATCTTCATGTCCATCTGAAGGGCCGTGATGCCCTTCTCGGTGCCGGCCACCTTGAAGTCCATGTCGCCGAGGAAGTCCTCGATGCCTTGGATGTCGGTCAGGATCCGCACCTCGGAGCCCTCCTTGATCAGGCCCATGGCGGCGCCGCTCACGGGGGCCTTCAGGGGCACGCCGGCATCCATCAGGGCCAGGGTGCTACCGCAGACCGAACCCATCGAGGTAGAGCCGTTCGAGCTCAGGCATTCCGACACCACGCGAAGCACGTAGGGGAAGCTCTCTTTGCTGGGCAGGACGGGGATCAGAGCCCGCTCCGCCAGGGCACCGTGGCCGATTTCGCGGCGGCCGGGGCTGCGCATCGGGCGCGTTTCGCCGACGGAGTAGGGGGGGAAGTTGTAGTGGTGGAGGTAGGTCTTCTCGTTGGACGGGTTCAGGTCGTCCATCTCCTGGGCGTCGCTCGGGGTACCGAGGGTGGCGCAGGAGAGCACCTGGGTCATGCCGCGCTGGAACAGACCGGACCCGTGCACGCGCTTGGGCAGCACACCGGCGGCGGCGCTGATCGGACGCACCTCGTCGAGGTTGCGTCCGTCCACGCGCTTGCCGTCCTGGACGATCTGGGCGCGCATCAGCTTTTTGGTGAGCGCCTTGTAGTTGTTGCCCAGGGCCTTGCCGTTGCTGCTGACGGCCACCTTCACGGCGTCGTCGTCCTTGAGGCCGCTGATCTTCTCAGCTGCCTGGGCCTTGATCGCATCGAGCTGCTCGTCGCGCTCGGCCTTGGTCAGGCTGAACTGCTTGAGGACACCGCCGATGCCCTTGCTGCACTCCTTCTCCAGGAAGCTGGGCAGGGTGGCGTCGACGGTCTGGGCCTCGGGGATCACCTGCTCGATGCCGAGCTCCTTGAGCAGGGTCTGCTGGACCTTGATCAGTTCGCAGACGGCCTCGTAGCCGAAGTCGATCGCTTCGATGACGTCCTGCTCGGGCAGCTGGTTGGCGCCCGCTTCCACCATGATCACTCCCTGGGGGGTGCCGGCGACCACCAGATCCAGCTCGGAGCGCTCGATCTCGCGGTAGCTGGGGTTCAGGATGAAGTCATCACCCAGCAGGCCCACCCGCACGGCGGCCATGGGGCCGTTGAAGGGGATCTTGGCCAGCAGGGTTGCCAGGGAGGCGCCCGTCACCGCCAGGACATCGGGCGGAACCCGCTCATCCAGGGACATGCAGGTGGCAACGACCTGCAGGTCATCCCGCAGCCAGCTGGGGAACAGCGGGCGCATCGGGCGGTCGATCAGGCGCGCGATCAGGGTGGCGCGCTCAGGGGGACGGCTCTCGCGGCGCATGAAGCTGCCGGGGATGCGACCCGCGGCGTAGAGGCGCTCCTCGTAGTCGCAAATCAGCGGGAGAAAATCGATGCCCTCACGGCCGCCGGAGCGGGTGGCAGTGACGAGAACAGAGGTATCTCCGCATTCGACCATCACGGAACCCCCGGCTTGCGGGGCGAACCGACCTGTGGTCAGCCGGATCTCCCGACCATCGAAGGAGACCGACTGAGTGTGACCTTGCACGTGGGCTTATGTCTTGTTTGTTGTCAAGAGCAATTCTTGCATCTGAGCCCGAAGACGTGCGGAAAACAGGCGCAATCTCTTCCGGAATGCCACAACGCAGGCCGGCAACAAAAAAGGCGCCTTGCGGCGCCTTGGGGTCGATCAAAGGATCGTGAAGCTCACCAGGAGGACTTGACTACGCCGGGCAGTTCGCCTTTGTGGGCGCGCTCCCGCAGCTGGTTGCGGCACAGGCCGAAATCGCGGTACACACCACGGGGCTTGCCGGTGGCCCAGCAACGGTTGCGCAGACGCACGCGGGCGCTGTTGCGGGGCAGGTTCTGGATCTTGCGGTGGATCTCCAGGCGCTCCATCGGATCGCCAGCGGCTTCGAAGGCGGCCATCAGAGCTGCGCGCTTCGCGGCGTAGCGATCAACAAGCTTTTGGCGCTTGACGTCGCGCGCAATCATCGACTTCTTCGCCATGCGGCCTGGATCTCGTTAGCAATGACTAGAAAGACTACCTCTTAGCGTCCCAGCAACTGCTGGACCGCCGCCAGCTGGCTGGTGTCCTTGACGATCAGGACGACGCTGAGGCCCACGAGCAGGACAAAGCCCGACTGCATGAAGGCCATCTGGAACTTCTCGGGCAGGGGTTTGCGGCGCAGACCCTCCAGCAGCAGCAGGACAAACTGCCCGCCATCGAGCATCGGCAGGGGCAGGGAATTCAGCACCGCCAGGTTGATCGAGATCAAGGCGGTGTAGAGGAAGAGGCTGCTGCCGCCCTGCTTGGCCAGGGAGGCCCCCATCTCAACGATCTTCACCGGACCGGAGACCTGGCCCGCGGTTTCACCGAAGTGGGTCACCAGGGTCACAAAGCCGTCCACCGTCCGCTTGGTCAGCAGGGCGAGGTCGTGGTTGGCCTGTTTGATCACCTCGATCGGACTGCGGGGCCGGCGGAAGGCCTCGCTGCCGCTCGGTTGCAGTTGGGCGCCGATGCGGCCGATGCCGCTCAGATCCGCCGGGGTCAGCTTGAGCTCGAGGGCCTGGCCTTGGCGCTCGGCGCGCAGGCGCAGGGTTTGATCCGGGGCGCCCTTCACCAACTCCACCAGTTGGCTGACCGCGGTTTGGCCGCCCCCGAGGTCGCGGCCGTCCACCGCCAGGATCCGATCGCCCGCCTTGAGGCCGGAGGCCGCCGCCGCCTGGCCCTGTTGAACACCGGAGACGAGGACGCCGGGGGTGGCGCTGAAGCCGGCCGGGATGCCGACGAAGGCGCCCTGGGCGAGGAGCACGGCCCAAGCGAGCAGCAGGTTGGCGATCACGCCAGCGGCGATCACCAGGGCTCGCTGGTGCAGGGGGCGATTGCTGAGCAGGTCCGGGTCGTCGGACGGGATAGTGCTGTCCTCGTCGTCATCGGGGAAGGAGACGAATCCCCCCAGGGGGATCGCCCGCAGGGCGAACTGCACCCCCCGCCGCTGCTTCTCGAGCAGCACCGGGCCGAAGCCCACCGAGAACCCACTGACGCGGATGCCCTGCCAGGTGGCCGCAAAGAAGTGCCCGGCCTCATGCACCACGATCAGGCCGGCCAGGATCGCCAGAGCCGTCAGGACGCCCATCCCTGCAGATCCAAAGTGCGTCCATTGTGGGGGGGAAGGCACGGCCATAGCGTTGGGTGACCGTGCGCCCCGCCTGATTCCGGCTCCATGAGTGAACGCTGCGATGCCCTCTTGGTGGGCGCCGGGATCATGGGCGCCACCCTGGCGAACCTGCTGAGGCAGCTCGATCCCAGCCTGAAGGTGGTGGTGCTGGAGCGGCTCCCCCAACTTGGCTGCGAAAGCAGTGGGCCGATGAACAACGCCGGCACCGGCCACGCCGCCAACTGCGAGCTCAACTACACCCCGGAGGCCGCGGACGGCTCGATCCCCACCGGCAAGGCCCTGGCGATCAACGCCTCCTATGAGCGCAGCCTGGAGTTCTGGAGCTCCCTGGTGGAGAGCCAGCAGCTCAGTGATCCCGCCGGTTTCATTCGCGCGGTGCCGCACCTCAGCTTTGTTTGGGGGCAGGCCAACGTCGATTACCTGCGCCGCCGTTTTGACGCTCTGCAGGCGGCGCCCCAGTTCGCCGACATGGCCTGGAGCACCGATGCGGAGCAACTGCGGGAGTGGATGCCCTTGGTCATGGCCGGCCGCCGCCTGCACCAACCCCTGGCGGCCACCCGGGTGGCCCGCGGCACCGACGTGAACTTTGGGTCCCTCACCCGGGCCCTGCTGAAGGGCGTCGATCTGCGCTTGGGTCAGCCCGTGCTCGGGCTCGAGCGGGGTGGCGTTGGTTGGCGGGTGCAGACCAGCTCCGGTGAGCTGGAGGCACCGTTTGTCTTCCTCGGGGCCGGGGGCGGCAGCCTGCCGCTGCTGCAGCGCTCCGGCATCCCCGAGGCCCGGGTCTACGGCGCCTTCCCGGTCAGCGGCCAGTGGTTGGTCTGCCGCAACCCCAAGGTGATTGAGGCCCACAACGCCAAGGTCTATGGCAAGGCTGCGGTCGGGGCGCCGCCGATGTCCGTGCCCCACCTGGACACCCGCTGGATTGATGGCCAGCGGGCGCTGCTCTTTGGTCCCTACGCCGGGTTTAGTACTCGCTTTTTGAGGCAGGGCTCCCTTTGGGATCTGGGGCGCTCGATCAAGCCCTACAACCTGCTGCCGACCCTGCAGGTGGGGGCCAAGAACTTTGATCTGGTCCGCTACCTGGTCGGGCAGGTCGTCCAGCGCCCGAAGCAGCGGATCGACAGCCTGCGGGACTTCCTGCCCGAGGTGAACGCCAACGACTGGGAGCTGGCGGTGGCGGGCCAGCGGGTGCAGATCATCAAGCAGGTGGATGGCCGCGGTTGCCTGCAGATGGGCACCGAGGTGGTGAGCAGCGCCGATGGCTCCCTGGCGGCCCTACTGGGAGCCTCCCCCGGCGCCTCAACGGCGGTGGACACGATGGTGCAGGTGCTCCAGCGCTGCATGGGCGAGCGCTTCAGCAGCGAGGCCTGGCAGCAGAAGCTGAAGGCCCTGATTCCCTCCTGGGGTGAGGAGCTGGGGGCGAGCGCCGAGCGCCTGGCCGAGATCCGTCAGCGCAGTAACGGCCTGCTGGGGCTGAACGCCTAGGCGGCGGGGATGGTCTCGGCGCCGAAGTAGGGCACGAGGGCCGCGGGGATCTTGATCGAGCCGTCGATCTGCTGGCCGTTCTCCAGCAGGGCCGCCATGGTGCGGCCCACCGCCAGGCCACTGCCGTTGAGGGTGTGCAGTAGCTGGGTGGTCTTGCCCTCCTTGCAGCGGATGGCGGAGCGGCGCGCCTGAAAGTCGCCGCAGACCGAGCAGCTGGAGATCTCGCGGTAGGCGCCGGCCCCGGGCAACCAGACCTCGAGGTCGTAGGTGCGGGTGGCGGAGAAGCCCATGTCTCCGGTGCAGAGCTCGATCTTGCGGTAAGGCAGCTCCAGGGCTTCAAGGACGGCTTCGGCGTCCGCGGTGATCTGTTGGTGGGCGTCCGCGGAGTGGTCGGGGTGGCAGAACCAGTAGAGCTCCACCTTGTTGAACTGGTGCAGGCGGATGAGGCCCCGGGTGTCGCGGCCGTAGCTGCCGGCCTCGCGGCGGAAGCAGGGGGTGTAGGCGACGTACTTGAGCGGCAGTTGCTCGGCGGGGATGACCTCACCGCGGTGCAGGGAGGTGACGGGCACCTCAGCGGTGGGGGTGAGCCAGAGGTCGTCTTCTGCGCAGCGGAAGCTCTCCTCGGCGAATTTGGGCAGCTGACCAGAGCCGGTGAGGCTGGCGCTGTTGACCATGATCGGCGGCAGGACCTCGCGGTAGCCCTTGCCGCCGTGCAGGTCGAGCATGAAGTTGATCAGTGAGCGTTCGAGCCGCGCCCCGAGACCCATCAGGGTCACAAAGCGGCTCTGGGCGATGCGCACGGAGCGCTCGGTTTCAAAGAGGCCAAGGCGCTCGGCGATCTGCCAGTGCTCTTCGAGCCAGTCCTTCTTGGCCCGGGGGCTGCCCCAGGTTTTGATCTCGACGTTGTCGTTTTCGTCCTTGCCGTCGGGGGCCTCGGCGGAGGGCAGGTTGGGCAGGGTCAGCAGCTCCTCGCGGAGCTTGGCCTCGAGGGTCTTCTCTTCCTCTTCAAGGACCGCGACCTGCTGCTTGATCCGGTTGCCTTCGTCCCGCAGGGCCTGGACTTCGGGGCTGTTGGGGGCCGAGCCGCCCTTGATCTTGAGGCCCACCTCCTTGCCGATGCGGTTGCCTTCGGCTTGGAGGTTGCTGCGCTTTTCTTCGAGGTCGCGCTCTTGGCGCGCCATCAGTTGAAGGCCCGTGAGATCGAGCTTCATGCCGCGTCGCCCGAGCTGCTCGGTGATCAGCTCAGGGTTCTCGCGCAGCAGGCGCTGATCCAGCACGGGCCCAAGGGTTCGACAGTGGGCTGAGCCTACGGGGAGGGGCTCAGAGCACCTGGACGACTTCGCTGACTTCGGGGATGGCTTCGCGCAGCTTGCGCTCGATGCCCATCTTCAAGGTCATGGTGCTGCTGGGGCAGGAGCCGCAGGCGCCCTGCAGGCGCACCTTCACGATCGGGCCGTCGATTTCCACCACTTCCACGTTGCCGCCGTCGGCCATCAGATAGGGACGGAGCTCATCGAGGGTGCGCTCGACGTTCTCGATGGTGAGGGCGCGGGGATCGGCGTTTTCGGTGGCCGCTGCTGCTGGGGTTTCGGTACTCATCGCGCTGAGACGGTGTTGCGCCGAGCTTAGGAACGTGGGGCCGCTCCCTAGGATCAGGGCCGTCCGAGCCGGGACTCTCACCAGCGCATGACCGACGTCCCCGCTTCACGGATCCGCAATTTCTGCATCATTGCCCACATCGACCACGGGAAGTCGACCCTGGCCGATCGCCTGCTCCAGGACACCGGCACGGTGGCGGTCCGGGACATGCAGGAGCAGTTCCTGGACAACATGGAGCTCGAGCGGGAGCGGGGGATCACGATCAAGCTCCAGGCCGCGCGCATGGAGTACAAGGCGGCCGACGGCGAGACCTACATCCTCAACTTGATCGACACCCCCGGTCACGTTGACTTCTCCTATGAGGTGAGCCGCTCCCTGCAGGCCTGTGAAGGCGCGCTGCTGGTGGTGGACGCCAGCCAGGGCGTTGAAGCGCAGACCCTGGCCAACGTTTATCTGGCTTTAGAGAACGACCTGGAGATCATTCCGGTCCTCAACAAGATCGATTTGCCAGGCGCCGATCCCGATCGGATCAGCGAAGAGATCGAAGCGATCATTGGCCTGGACTGCACCGGGGCGATTCCCTGTTCGGCCAAGAGCGGCTTGGGCGTGCCCGAGATCCTGCAGGCCGTCGTGGACCGAGTGCCCCCGCCGCCGGATCGGGTGCAGGAACCCCTTCGGGCGCTGATCTTTGACTCCTATTACGACCCCTACCGCGGGGTGATCGTCTACTTCCGGGTGATCTCGGGCTCGATCAGCACCAAGGACAAGGTGCTGCTGATGGCCAGCAAGAAGACCTATGAACTCGATGAAGTCGGGGTGATGGCCCCGGACCAGCGCAAGGTCGACAGTCTCCAGGCCGGTGAGGTGGGCTATCTGGCGGCCTCGATCAAGGCCGTGGCCGATGCCCGCGTCGGCGACACGATCACCCTGGTTAACAACCCTGCTGAGGCGCCGCTGCCGGGTTACACCGAGGCCAAGCCGATGGTGTTCTGCGGCCTATTCCCGACCGACGCCGACCAGTACCCGGACCTGCGCGATGCCCTCGACAAGCTGCAGCTCAGCGATGCGGCCCTGAAGTACGAGCCGGAAACCAGCAGCGCGATGGGCTTCGGCTTCCGCTGCGGCTTCCTGGGTCTCCTGCACATGGAGATCGTTCAGGAGCGTCTGGAGCGCGAGTACAACCTCGATCTGATCGTCACCGCGCCCTCGGTGATCTATCAGGTGAACATGCTCGACGGGCAGACCTTGATGGTCGACAACCCGGCGACGCTGCCCGATCCCCAGAAGCGCGAATCGATCGAAGAGCCCTACGTGAAGCTCGAGATCTACACGCCGAACACCTACAACGGCACCCTGATGGAGCTCTGCCAGGAGCGCCGCGGTGAGTTCATCGATATGAAGTTCATCACCACCGAGCGGGTGACCTTGCACTACGAGATGCCCCTGGCGGAGGTGGTGACGGACTTCTTCGATCAGATGAAGTCGCGCACGAAGGGCTACGCCTCGATGGAGTATTCCCTGATCGGCTACCGCAAGAACGATCTGGTGCGCCTGGATGTCTTGATCAACGCCGAGCGGGCTGATCCCCTGACGACGATCGTGCACCGCGACAAGGCCTACAACGTGGGTAAGGGTCTGGTGGAGAAGCTCAAGGAGCTGATCCCCCGCCAGCAGTTCAAGATCCCGATCCAGGCCTCCATCGGCAGCCGGGTGATCGCGTCCGAGAGCATCAGCGCGATGCGCAAGGACGTGCTTGCCAAGTGCTACGGCGGGGACATCTCCCGGAAGAAGAAACTGCTGCAGAAGCAGGCCAAGGGCAAGAAGCGGATGAAGGCGATGGGCAAGGTCGAGGTGCCCCAAGAGGCCTTCATGGCCGTGCTGAAGCTGAACCAGTGATGCGGCGCGTTCTGGCTCTGGCGGCCCTGCTGGCCGCCTCCACTGGTCTCGCTCCGGCCATCGCTGCTCCCCAGGAGCCATATCCGGCCCTTCAGCTCACCACGGGAGCCGATGTCTGGAGCATCCCCTACGCGGCGCTCGAGCAGTTCATCAACGAGGGCACCTTCAGTGACCAGCGCTTGATGCAGCTGGTGATCCGCTCGGGTTGGCCCGAAGCCGACCTGCGGGTGGCCCTGGCCAAGCCCTACAGCGTGGATTACCTCGCCCTCTCGCGCTTCTTGAACTCCAAGGCGGGCGAGGCGTTTCTGGTGCAGCAGAGCCAGGCCTACAAGCCGCTGAAGTCCAGCGGAAAGGTCGGGATTGAAGCGCTGCGCTACGCGATTCTCGAGAACGCCAAGTCCGGCACGCTGTCGGCGATGGGGATCCTGAAGCAGCTGCCGGTGCCGATGGCCTTCAACCTGAGCGGCCCGCCGATCGTGCGTTGCTCGTCGCTGCCCTGCGACAAGCCGGAGCAGTGCCGCTCGGTGCTGAGCTGGTGGATCTTCCTGCCGGCCTGCCTCCAGGCCGCGGCAATGAACGGCTGATCAGCCCTGGCGGTTGATCTGATCGCGGGCGAGCAGGGCCCGCTCTTCGGCGCAGTAGTCGCGTCGGCCCAGTTGGTGGGCGCTCTTGCTGAAGTTGGTCTGGGCCTCGAGGCGCAGCACAGCGATGTCGTAAAGCCGTTCTTCTGTGAGCTGGTCATCCGCAAGGAGCTGCTGACGACGGCCGCGAGCATCGCCGAGGCGATCATCACTTCAGGAAGGCTGTAACCAGAACCCATTCCGCGGGCAGCCGATCCATCCCCAAGCAGGAGTCGGCGCCGGGCTTTTGGTGGCTGGGCGGCCGCTGCCGACTACCCAGGAAGGGGAAAGGCGTGTCATGGGGCCCCTCAGACGAGCTTGAGGTTGTAGCGCTGGATCTCGACCGGCTGGTCCTGATTGGCGATTACGGCGATCAGGTCATCCCCCTCTCCAACGAGGTCATCGCTGTGGCTTAAGGGTCAGTTCTGATCGGACTTGATGCCGCGTAGGGCATCCCAGGCCTTCTCCACCGCATCGGTCAGCAGGCTGATCACGGGTTTGTTGCGCACGATCAGATTCACCGAGACGCTTTGGCCGGGTCGTACCTGGTAGCGCTTCCCGTTGCGCTCGAGGTACTGCTGCTTGAGCACCACCAGGGCAGGAAAACGGGGCTGCGGGTGCTGCTGATCGGCCGGCAGCACTTCTGTCCCGATTGATTTGAGAACTCCAGGTATGTTCCCGAATTGGGTGAAGGGGTAGGCATCGACACGCACCTGAGCGGGCATGTCTCGCTTAACGAAGCCCACATCGGCGTTGGTCAAGAAGACCTTGGCTTCCACGGCCCCATCCGGGACCACCTTCAGCAGAGTCTCGCCACTGGCGGCCGCATAGCCGGGGCTAGCCGGCATCAGGTCAAATACCCGGCCCTTCAGGGGGGAGCGCAGGGATTCGTATTCGCTCGCTTTGCGGGTTTCCGTGAGCTGTCGCTCGATGTTGCCCAGCTCCTTGAGGCTTTCCTGCTTGGCCTTTAGGGCTTCTGACTGCACCTCCCGGCGGTTCGCTTCGGTTTGTGCGATCTCTGATTGCAGTTCCTGGAGGCGGTTTTTTTGCTGCAGGAACTGGACGATCTGGATCCCGCCCTGCTCGGCCAAGGGGGCGATGCGTTTGAGGATCTCCCGCTCTGTGTTGGCCGTGGCCTTCAGGCTCCTGGTCTTGGCGGCCAGGCTCTCTTCCCGCGCCTTGAAGGCCAGGTTTTGCTCGCTGAACCGGCGCTTCTCAAGTCGTTCCTGTTCCTCGAGTGAGCGCAGACGATGGTCGTTGACCTCGGGATCGAACTGGAGCAACACCTGGTCCTTCTCAACCAGCTGCCCTTCCTTGACGGGGATCGCGCTGACGACCCCCGGTGCGGGCGCCTTGATCGGCCGTTCGGCCCCTAGGGCCTGGAGTTCGCCGGTGGCGGTGACGACCTCATCAATCCGGGCGATGCAGGCGTAGACAATCCCAAAGCCCACGCTGCCGACCATCGCCCAGAGCAGGGCCCGGGCCCAGGTGGGGGCTGCCCTGTAACGCACTTCTTGGTGCTCCAGCGGCGAGATTGAACTCCTGGACTGGGGGACCAGAGATTGGTCGTCTGGTGTACTCATTCGAGTCCTGCTTCCTGCTGTTGGTACAACGTCGCGTAGCGCCCGGCCAGGGCCATCAGCTCGCTGTGGGTCCCTTGCTCCACCACGGCGCCTTGGTGCATGACGAGGATTCGATCGGCATGACGCAGGCTGCCGAGACGATGGGTGATGAACAGCACGGTGCTGCCGTGGTAAACCTCGGCGAGGTTGCGTGTGACCTGGCGCTCGGTGTCCACATCGAGCGCGCTGGTGGCCTCATCCATGACCAGCAGCCGCGGGCGTTTGAGCACCATCCGGGCGATGGCCATGCGTTGGCGCTGGCCACCGGAGAGGGCTGCCCCCCGCTCACCGACCGAGCTGCTGTAGCCGGCCGGTAGGGCCTGGATGAAGTCGTGGGCACAGGCCACCTGGGCTGCGCCGGAGATCTCCTCGAAGCTCGCCTCGGGCCGGGTCAGGGCGATGTTGGCCTGCACGGTGCCGTCAAAGAGCAGGCTGTCCTGCGGCACGACGCCGATCTGGGAGCGCAGGGAGTAGAGATCCACCTTGGAGATGTCGTAGCCGTCGACGCGGATCGTTCCCTCCAGCGGATCAAAGAGCCTGGTGAGCAGCTTCAGCAGGGTGCTCTTGCCGGAGCCGCTGCTGCCGACGATGCCGACGAACTCCCCGTGCTTGATCTCAAAGCTGACGTTCAGCAGCTGCAGCGGCCCGCTGCTGGCGAAGCGGAAATTGACGCCCTCGTAGGTGATCGCGCCCTGAATGGGTGGCAGCGGCGGCAGGTTCTCGCCGGCGATCTCGATCTCCTCGCGGTGGTCGACGATGTCGGACAACCGCTCCAGCGAAAGCGCTGTTTCCTGGAAGTTCTGCCAGAGGCCTGCCAGCCGCAGCAGGGGGCTGGTGACATAGCCCGAGAGGATCCGGAAGGCGATCAGTTGCCCCAGGGTGAGTTGCCCCTTGAGCACCAGGGTCGCGCCTATCCAGATCACGAGCAGGCCCGAGATCTGCTCGAGGAATTGGCTGGCGGAGCCGGCTGCGGTGCTGGTGACGGTGTTGCGGAAGCCGGCCTGGATCTGGCCGCCATAGAGCTGCTCCCAGCGCCACTCGCTGGGCAGCTCCATCCCTTGGCCCTTCACGGTCTCCATGCCGGAGAGGGTTTCCACGAGATGGCTCTGGACCCGAGCATTGGCCTCGGCCTGCTGGCGCAGTTGCCGGCGGATGACCGGCGCTACCCCCATGGTCAGGGCGACAAAGAAGGGCAGAACGGCAAGGGCCCAGAAAGTCAGCTGCACTGAATAGAGCAGCATCACGCCGATATAGATCACCGAGAAGACCGCATCCAGCAGCACCGTCAGTGCGGTGCCGGTGAGGAAGCGACGTATCTTCTCCAGCTCGGAGATGCGGCTGCTGACTTCGCCCACCGGCCGCTTTGCGAAATACCCCAGGGGCAGCCGCAGCAGGTGGTGAATGATCGTGGCCCCAAGCGAGATATCGATCCGGTTGGTGGTGTCCGAGAAGAGGTAGGTGCGCAGGGCGCCCATAAGGGCCTGGGCGAAGGCCATCGCCACCAGCAGGGTTCCGAGCACGTTGAGGCTGGCGAAATTTCCCTGGCTGATGACCGCGTCGATGATTTGCTGGATTAGCAGCGGGTTGAAGAGCCCCAGCAGCTGCACGAAGAAGCTCGCCACCACCACTTGGATGAGGCTGTTGCGGTGCTTGCGGATGGCCGGGATGAACCAACTGAGGCCAAAACGGGCCTTGGGGGTGCTGGCGTTGGCCTCCAGATAGAGCAGCCGAATCGCCTCACCCTGGCTCTGGCGCAGGAGCTCGTCGCAGGAAACCCATTGCTGGCCGCGAAGGGGATCGCCGACGAGCAGTTGACTGTTCCGCTGCTGCCAGAAGACGACCGGATGGCCGTTGAGGACGCATAAGGCCGGTAACGGCAGGCGCTCCAACAGTTGAGTGCCGGAGGGTTCGAGCGGCGTGCAGCGCAGGCCGAGTAGATCGCAGATGGCCGCCAGTTGCTGCAGGCCGAGTCCCGCGTTCCCGGCCCGTTGGAGCTGGTCGTCGAGCACCCGCCGCAGGACATCGCGGCGGAAGGGCAGATCGAAGTGCCGCGAGAGCATCCGCAGGCATGCCAGGGGCTCCTCGACGGGGCCTGTGCTGTTGTGCTGAGGAAAGGTGCCGTCATCCCGCAGCCGCCCGTACCAGTCTTCAAGGGCCTCCCGCTGGAGCTGCAGGCTCGGGGTGGGCTCACTTGGGGCTGGTGCCACCTGGCTGCTCGGTTCCTGTTGGCGCTGGGGCGGCCAGTGGGCTGGGACCGGTAATAAACGCGCTGGGAGACGGCCCAGCACGGTGAGCTTGGCGGCCCCCTGCAGCAGGGTGCCCGGGGTCTTGCCTTCGATGTTGCCGCTGCTGATCAGCCAGCGACCGGCGGCATCGTTGAGCGGCTGCTCTCCCGGGGGCAGTAGCTCAACCTTGAGCCCTGCACTGCACTCCTCGCGGGCCCATTGCAGCAGCTCTTGGGGGGGCGGCAGCCGTGGGTCATTGAGGGATGCCGTTACTGCGTAGAGCTCAGCAGGTTGGAGCCCCCGGAAGCCGCGGAGCAGCGCCGGATGCTGCTGAACCAGCTGCAGGAAGAGCTCGGCCGGTAGGAGAGAGGCATGCACTGCCGTGGAGGCCGCAAGGGCCTGGCCGGGGATTCCACGGAGCAGTAATTCAGCGCCAACAAGTTGGCCGCTGTTGTAGCGCTCCAGGGTGAAGAGTTCATTGCGCTGATCTATCCCCAGTAGGCGAAGTTGTCCCTGCTGGAGGTAGAGAACGCCGGGGGGTAGGTGCTCAAAGTCGTAGAGCATCTCGCCGGGCTGCAGGCTGATGCTCCGCAGCTGCGGTTGCAGTTGCTCCTGCAGGTCTTGAGGAAGGGACGAGAGGGGCCCCCAGCCTTCAAAGAGCCGTATAGGAGGAGCATCTACCATGGCTCATACCTTATGCAGAGTCTTGGGGATTGTCTCGGGTTGGGTTGGAAAGTTCCAAGAGCTGCTTGAGATGCTGGTCGCCCAGCTCCAGAGCGAGCTGTTGGGCCGTTTTGGTATCGAGCTCGGTTGCATGGAGTTGGTTAAGGCGCACCACGATCCACCAGTTCTCTAGCTGCTTCGGGGACCAGAGCTGGCCGGGGCTGCTGACCTGCAGGAGTCGGGCCAGGACCGGGTGGGGTTGCTGCATGGGGACCGGACCGAGTTGGCCGCCGCTGTTGCGCTCGGGGCCGGCTGAATACTCGGAGGCCACCTGCTCGAAGGTCGCTTCCCCTTCCTTGATGCGCAGATAGAGCTCCGTCGCGAGTGTCCTCTCTCGTACGCGAAGCAATGAGTAGCTCACGTGATCCAGCTGTGATTTTCGCTTGAGGTAGTAGCTGGTGATTTGGTCTTTGAACTGTCCTTGGCACCACTGCTGCCAGAGCCAGGGTCGTGTGATCAGCTTAGTCCAGCTTTCTTCATTGAGGCCTTGCTGATTAAGCCATCCGTGGAGCGCTCTCTGATTAGGGATGCCATGAGATTGGAGCCATTGTTTTTGCAATGTCTCTAACTGATTGGCATCGGGTGGTCTTACCTCGTGGATGAGCTGGTCAATGCATGACTCACGCTGCACTTGTTGCAGCAAGCCCCAGCCGGCGAGCTGCTCCAAGGTGACGACCGTTAGTGGTGTGCTCATGAGCCCGGCATAACCAAAGGTTCAGCCCTGCGGTGGACCTTATCGCGGGCGAGCAGGGCCCGCTCTTCGGCGCAGTAGACCCGCTGCCCCATTTGGTGGGCGCTTTTGCGGAACTTGGTCTGGGCCTCGAGGCGAAGGTTCTCGGTGCAGCGGCGGTAGAGCTCGGCCCCCAGGCCCTCCAGCTCGGCGGCCAAGGGCTCGCGGATGCGCGGATCGTCGTCGACCACGGCCACCAGGCGTGTCATGGCACCACGGCCTTCGGGGCCCCGGGTTTGAGCAGGAAGCCCACGCCGCGCACCGTTTGGATCAAGGTCGGCTGCCCCTCGGGCTCGAGCTTGCGGCGCAGGTAGCGCACGTAGACATCCGAGACGTTGCTGTCGCCGACGAAGCCTTCGCCCCAGACGCTGTGGAGCAGCTGCTCGCGGCTCTGGACCCGCCCCGGTTCGCGCATCAGCTCCCGCAGCAGGCTGAATTCCGTCAGGCTCAGGTGGATTGCGGCCCCGCCTCGGCTGACCTCATGGCTGGCGGTGTTCAGCACCAGGTCGTCAATCTGCAGCAGGCCGGACTCGCTGTTCGTCCCGCGCCGGGCCAGGGCCCGTAGCCGCGCCAGGAGCTCTTCGATCGAGAACGGCTTCACCAGGTAGTCGTCCGCCCCCGCATCAAGGGCCTCGACCCGATCAGCCACGGCATCACGGCCGGTGAGCATCAGCACCGGCACCCCGAGTCCGGTGGAGCGCAGCCGTTGGCAGACCTCGACGCCGCTGAGGTCCGGAAGCATCCAGTCCAGGATCACCAGCTCTGGTTTCTCGTGACGAATCGCCAGTAGGGCATCCATGCCGCTGGCGGCGCTCTGGACCGCGTAGCCCTCTTCGCCGAGCTCCAGCTCCAGGAGCTGCCGCAGTTTTGGATCGTCGTCCGCGACCAGCAGGCGGGTGGCTTGGCTGCCTGGGGCCATCGGTGGCATGGTGTGCCGCAATGACTCCCCCTGTCTTACCCACATCTGCGGCATCGCGCCTTCTCGCCTGGCGCCCCCGCAGCCTCGCGGCCCGGATGGCCCGCTGGGGTGTGGTGATCGTCCTGGTCTATGCCCTGGTGGCGGTGCTGACGCCGCTGTTCATTCACCTGGGTCTGCTGCCTGAGGTGAATGGCGGGCTGGAGAACCCGATCTATGCGCCGCCGTCCTGGCAGCACTGGTGCGGCACGGATCGCCTCGGCCGCGACGTCTGCAGCCGCACCCTGGCGGGCAGCGGGGTAGCCCTCCAGGTCGTGGTGGTGGCCCTGATTTCGGCCCTGGTGATCGGCGTACCCCTGGGGATGGTCAGCGGTTATCTCGGTGGCTGGCTGGACCGGGTCCTGGTGCTGCTGATGGACACGCTCTACACGCTGCCGGTTCTGCTCTTGTCGGTGGTGCTGGCTTTCTTGCTGGGCAAGGGCCTGCCCAATGCCGCCGCCGCCCTCTGCGTCGTCTACATCCCGCAGTACTTCCGGGTGGTCCGCAACCAGACCGCCCAGGTGAAGGCGGAGCTCTACGTGGAAGCGGCCCGCTCCCTGGGGGCGAGCCCCTGGTGGATCCTGCGCCGCTACCTCTTCCGCAACGTCATCACCTCGGTGCCGGTCCTGCTGACCCTGAACGCTGCTGATGCGGTGCTGGTGCTTGGTGGCCTGGGGTTTCTGGGGCTGGGGCTGCCGGAGACGGTGCCGGAGTGGGGCAGTGATCTGCAGCAGGCCCTCAATGCCCTGCCCACCGGGGTCTGGTGGACGGCCCTCTACCCCGGTGTAGCGATGTTTGTTCTCGTGCTCGGGCTCTCGTTCCTTGGGGAGGGGCTTGAGAGTTGGTTAAGCGGCAGCAGCAACAACCTGCGCTCGGAGCAGTAGGGGTTAACTCAGGCTTTTTTGTAGGGCTTCTTTGGCCAAGACATTCAGGCTTTTCCCCTGGGCCTCGGCCTCCAGGCTGAGTTGTTCGTGCAGATCCGGTGGGATGCGCAGGTTGAACTTGCCCGAGAACTGTTTGCGGGGAGCGATGCCGCGTTCCCTGCAGACCTCGAGATAGACCTCAAGGGACTGCTTGAACTCGCGTCTCAGTTCATCGGGATTGGAGCCGTAGAACTCGGCCCCGCCGCTCTGACCAAGGATCTCGCCACGGAATTGATCGCTCTCCGGGTTGTAGGTGATCCGGGCTTGATAACCATCCAGGGACATCAAGGTCATGGATGCACTCCTTGGTCTTCGAGCTATTGGCGGATGGCGGCAACAGCGCCTTTGTCGGTGTCGGGTGAGGTATGGGGCCTGTGGAAGACCCGAATTTCACCGAAGAGAACAACGGCGACTCGGCTGCCAGCCCGCTCGCTGATCTCACCCCCCAGCTCTTGGAAGAGAGCCTCGATGTCTCGCCACGGGACGCTGCCACTGACAGGACGGGAGTAGATCAACTCAAGAGTGCGCCGGTGACGCCGCCTCAAATCCATGGTACTGAGCTTTGGTACCAGAGTCGATGCCTCTGGCGGGTCTGGGCTCAGCGTTCCCGCCGGTAGATCAGTAGCGCAGCTTCAGGGTGCGGGGGAGGTCCTCCGCGATCTCGCCCTCCTCGGTCAGGGCCGGGTAGGGGCGCCCCTCGCGGCGGCACCAGTCCGCCACCTGGGGGTAGGACCACTCGAAGAGGATGCGCTGGTAGGAGTCCTCGCCCCCTGGGATCCCCTCGCCGGCGCTCGGAACCTTGCTGGCGCGCTCCCGTTGGCGCAGGGCTTCAAAGAGCAGGGTGGCCGCGGCGACGCTGACGTTCAGGCTCTGGACCATCCCGGTCATCGGGATGAAGACCGGCTGATCCACCAGGGCCAGGGCCTCATCGCTCATGCCCCACTTCTCCGCCCCCATCAGGAAGCAGCTGGGACCGGTGAAATCGCAATCGCGGTAGTCCACCGCATCGACGCTCAGGTGGGTTCCGTAGATGCGGAAGCCTTGGTCCTTGAGCCCCTGCAGACAGCTCTCGATGCTCGGGTGCGGGTGCAGTGGCACCCATTTCTGGCTGCCCTTGGCGGTGTTGTTGAACGTGCGCGGCCGGCCGGGCAGGCTCACGACATGGGCCTCGAGCACCCCGACGGCGTCGCAGGTGCGCAGGATCGCCGAGAGGTTGTGGGGCTTGTCCACCTGCTCCATCACCACCGTTAGATCGCCCATCCGGTGGTTCAGCACCGAGCGGAGGCGCTCAAAGCGGCGGGGAAGCAGCGGCATCGGCGAGGCAGGGGCCAACATCCATCGTGTCTGATGGCCGTTCGCAGCCCATGGACCGGAGCTTTGATGAGCGGGTCTGGCAGGCCGTGGCCCAGATCCCGCCAGGACGGCTGGCCACCTATGGCCAAATCGCGGAGGCGATCGGCGCCTACGGCTGCGCCCGCCAGGTGGGCTGGGCCCTGCGCCGCCTGCCGCTGCCATCCGAGGTCCCCTGGCAGCGGGTGGTCAACGCCAAGGGCTGCATCTCCTTGAGCCTCAGCCGCGAGGGCTCCGACTGGATGCAGCGGGACTTGCTGATCGCCGAGGGCATTCCCGTCGATGCGCAGGGCCGGCTCCCCTTGGCCGAGTTCCGCTGGTCGCCGGGCGCTAGTTGTGGGGGATGAGCAGCACCCCTCCTGGATTGGCCTCCCGTCAGGTCGCATGGCAGGTGCTGCAGGCGGTCGCGGCCGGTGCCTACGCCGACGGCGCCCTCGAGCGGGAGCTGGGGCGCGCGGACCTCTCTGCCCCCGACCGGGGCCTCGCCACGGAACTGGCCTACGGCGCGATCCGTCAGCGGCGTCTCCTGGATGCCTGGTTGGATCAACTCGGTAAGGTGCCCGCGGAGCGTCAGCCCCCCAAGTTGCGCTGGCTGTTGCACCTGGGGCTCTATCAGCTGCTCAGCAGTGACCGCATTCCCGCCTCCGCGGCGGTCAGCACCACAGTCGAGCTCGCCAAGCGCGGCGGTTTGAGCCGACTGGCCCCGGTGGTCAACGCCATGTTGCGGGCCGTCCTGCGCCGCCAGGAGGCCGGCGAAGCCCTGCCTTTGCCGAGTGATCCCGGGGCGGCCCTGGCCATCCGCCAGTCCCTGCCGGATTGGCTCGCGGCGGGCCTGCTGCAGTGGCAAAGCCCCGAGCAGGCCGAAGCCTTCGCGCTGGCCTGCAACACCCCTCCGGCCCTGGACCTGCGGGTCAATCACCTGCGCGCCACCCCGGAAGCGGTTCAGGCCGCCTTGGCGGCGGCGGGGGTGGTCGCCGAGCCGATCGAGGGCCTAGCTGCGGGCCTGACCATCAAGGGCCGCTCCGGTGATCTGCGGCATCTGCCCGGCTACGACGAGGGTCACTGGTGCGTGCAAGACCGATCGGCTCAGCGGATTGCGCCGTTGCTCGATCCCAAGCCGGGTGAGCGGGTGCTCGATGCCTGCGCGGCCCCGGGGGGCAAGAGCACGCACCTGGCGGAACTGATGGGCGATCAAGGTCAGGTGCTGGCCCTCGACCGCGGTGAGGCGCGTTTGCGCCGGGTGGTCCGCAACAGCGAACGCCTGGGCCTGGGCTGCATTGAGACCCGCTACGGGGATGCCGTCGCCTTGGCGTCGGAGGCGCCGGATCTGGTCGGTCAATTTGATGCCCTCTTGATTGATGCACCCTGCTCGGGGCTGGGCACTCTGGCGCGCCATGCCGATGCCCGCTGGCGGATCGACCCCGGCGCCATTGCGGACTTGGTGACCCTGCAGCGGCAGCTCCTGGAGGGGCTGCTGCCCATGCTCAAGCCCGGCGGTCGCCTGGTCTATGCCACCTGCACGGTCCATCCCGAGGAGAACGGCGAGTTGCTCGAGACGTTCCTCAAGGATCACAACCAGCTGCGGCTTGAGCAGAGCTGGCAGCTCTGGCCGGGACAACTGGCCGGGGCCGGTGATGGCTTCTTCGCGGCGCGGCTCGCCCTGGCCTAGGGGTTCGGCGTGCTGCGGCGCCGATCCAGCAGATCGAAGCGGCAGTCGACGTAGCGCGGGTTGGTCTGCATGCTCCCGCAGGGGTCTTGGCGCTTCGCGGGGCGAACCGGAGCCGGCGTACTCACGCTGGGCTGACTGGGGGCTGTGGGTGCCGTGGTCTCCTCCGTGGTTTCCTCCAGCGGGGTCTCCTCGTCTTCCGGCTTCACCAATTTGAGGTTCTTGGTGAGGGCCTTGAGGGGGTTGAACTTGCCCTTCAGCACCGGCTTGGGCGGGAACTGCTCCACCGGCAGCTCCTTGAGGATCGGAGCCATGTATTCCGACCACGCGATGACGGCGCGGGAGCTGGTGCTCTTGGTCTCCTTGTTGTTGTCGTAGCCGAGCCAGAGGCCGGTGACGAGCTGGGGCACGCCGCCGATGAACCACAGGTCCCGGCCTCCTTCGGAGGTGCCCGTTTTGCCGGCGGCGGGTCGGCCGGGGGGAACCGCGCCGTAGCCCGTGCCGCCGCTGACGACCTTTTGCAGCATCCAGAGCATCGCGTCTGCGATGTCGCTGGGGATAACGCGCTTGCCCTGATCGCCGTTGACCCTCCGGCTCCAAAGCAGTTCGCCGCCTGGTCCGAGGATTTCTTCAAACGGGGTGGGCTTGATGTACACCCCGCGGTTGAAGACACCCGCATAGGCCGCGGTCATATCCAGCACGGTCTGCTCGGTGGCGCCCACCCCCAGCGGGTAGAAGCGACCCAGCCCCTTGGTGATCCCGAGGCTGTTCGCCGTGGCGATCACCTTGTCGAAGCCCACTTGCTTCAGCAGGCTCACAGAGACCGTGTTCAGGGAGTTCTGCAGGGCCTTCCAGAGCGGAACGGTGCCGAAGTACTTGTCCTTGAAGTTCTTCGGGCAATAGCCGCCGTAGCAGACCTTGCGGTCGGTGATCTTGTCCTCCGGCTTCATGCCCTCCTTGAGGGCCGAGAGGTAGACGAACAACTTGAAGGTGGAACCCGGTGAGCGCAACGCCTGGGAGGCGCGGTTGAACTGGCTGTCGTTGAAGTCCTTGCCGCCCACCATCGAGCGCACCAGACCCGTGCCGGGCTCCATCGACACCACGGCCCCTTCCATGGCCCCTGGGGTGTGGCGATTGATCGTGCTTTGGGCCTTCTCCTGCCAGTCGATGTTCAAGCTGGTGCGGATCGTCAGGCCGCCCACCTCCAGCTGTTCCTTAGAGAGGATCGAGGGGAGTTCCTGCGCGACCCAGCTCGTGAAGTAGGGCGCGCGGCTGGTGAAGTACTTCGGCTCCGCCGGCTTGAGCAACAGCGGTGAGCCATTGGCGCTCGCAAACTGCAGATCGTCAATGAAGCCGGCTTCGCGCATCCGGCGCAGCACGATGGTCCGGCGCTGCAGGGCCAGATCGGGATTGACAAGGGGCGAGTAGATCGAGGGGGCCGGTGGCAAGCCCGCAATCAGGGCGGCCTCCGGCAGGTTCAGCTCCGAGGGGGTCTTGGAGAAGTAGATCCAAGCCGCATCGGAGACCCCGTAGGCCCCTGCTCCGAGATAGACGTAGTTCAGGTACTGCTGAAGGATCTGTTCCTTGCTCAGTTGGCGCTCGAGCTTTCCAGCGAGCAGGGCCTCCTTGAGCTTGCGGATGATCGTGCGGTCCTGGCTTAGGAAGACCGTCCGGGCCAGCTGCTGGGTGATCGTGCTGGCCCCCTCTTCGACCGAGCCGCTGGAGATGTTGCGTACCATCGCACGGCTGATCCCGATGGGATCGATCCCGTCGTGTTGGTAGAAGCGCCGGTCCTCAGCCGCGATGAAGGCCCGCTGCACCAGCAGGGGCATCTGGCCGGTGACCAGCTTCTCTCGCGTCGCGGGACCCAGCTTCTGGATGACCTGGCCATCGCTGGCCAGCAGGGTCAAGGTGCCCGGGCGGTTGTAGCTGCTGACGCCGCGCACGTTCGGCAGCAAGCTGTCGACGCCGCGGGTGACGACCGTCTGGGTCAGCCCCACGGCCAGACCGGCGCCCGCTCCAACGAGACCGGCTGAGATCAGCTGCCGCCGGCGCCGTTGCTTCACATCACCACCAGGTCGCTGTGCCCAATCGCCAGAGCGGTGACAAGCATGCCGAGCACCAGGAAGGGCTGGGCACTGGCCTGGTACTTGACGTCAAAGGCCACTGGATCGCGCAGCAACCAGATGTCCTGGAAGGTGATCTGAGGAACGATCAACAGCACCAGCAGCACCGCAGCGAAATGTTGGCCGATGGCGATCAGAACCGCCACCATCGCGAGCTGGAAGACATCGATCATCCCGGCGCTGATCCAGCTGGCCTTCTCAGTACCAAAGGCCACTGGGAGGGACTGGAGGCCCAGGGCACGGTCGCCCTCAACGCTCTTGAAGTCATTCACCACCGCAATGCCAAGACCGGCCAGGGAGTAGGCCAGGGTCAGGATCGCGGTGGTCCAGGTCAGGTGACCAAAGAGGGCCTGCCCCGCCCACCAGGGCAGCGCGATGTAGCTGGCCCCGAGTGCGTAGTTCCCAAGCCAGCCGTTCTGCTTGAGCTTGAGCGGGGGAGCTGAATAGATGTAGCTGACAAACGAGCCTCCCAGGGCGAGCAGGAAGAGCACCGGGGTGTCGTGCCCGGCCCAGAGGTCGAGGCCGTAGGCCACACCGAGGCCAGCCAGCAGCAGGACCCAGATCTGGGCTTTGACCTGCCAGAGGGGAATGGCTCCAGAAGGAATCGGCCGGTAGGGCTCGTTGATCGCGTCGATTTCGCGGTCGTAGTAGTCGTTGATGGTCTGGGTGAACCCAGCCAGCAGCGGGCCACTCATCACCATGCAGGCGATGGAAGCGCCGACCTCAGAGAAGGTCCAGTGGAAGTTCCCGGAGGCCGCTGCTCCACATAGAACCCCCCAGATCAAGGGAATCCAGGTGACCGGCTTCATCAACTGAAGACGGATCTTCCAGATGGTGGTGGTGCCGCTGGCACCTTTCATGCCCAGCAGCTGCCGGGCACCGCCACCAGTGGCGGCGGTGGGGTTGGGGGATTCGCTCACGAACGGGGGCTTCAGGCGGCGGTGATCTCGTCGTCGAAGAACCAGGTGGTGGTGCCGTTGCTCAGCTCAACCACCACACCGATGCCCTTGCCGTCGGTGACCTTGAAGTCCTTGACGGTGCCGGTGGCATCGCTTTGGAGGGCGGAAACCAGGTCGGCGGGGATGCGATCGCGCACCCGGGTGACCCGCACCTTCGAGCCGACGGTGATGGCAGCCTGGGACATGTCCGGCGCGACGAAAAAGTGGCGTCAGGCTAACCCGCTGCAAGCCTTGCCCCCATGGTCGCCAAACGGATCATTCCCTGCCTCGATGTGGCCGATGGCCGGGTGGTCAAGGGGGTGAACTTCGTCGGCCTGCGAGACGCCGGCGATCCCGTCGAGCTGGCCTGCCGCTACAGCGCCTCCGGGGCCGACGAGTTGGTCTTCTTGGATATTGCCGCCAGCCACCAGGGGCGGGCCACCTTGGTGGACCTGGTGCGGCGCACCGCCGAGGCGGTCACGATCCCCTTCACCGTCGGCGGCGGCATCAGTTCGGTGGAGGGCATCACCGAATTGCTGCGGGCCGGGGCGGACAAGGTGAGCCTGAACTCCTCGGCGGTCCGCGATCCCGAACTGGTGGCCCGCGGCGCCGAACGGTTTGGTTGCCAGTGCATCGTCGTGGCCATCGATGCCCGCCGCCGCGAGGGCGGCTGGGACGTCTATGTGAAAGGTGGGCGTGAGAACACCGGTCTGGATGCGGTCGAGTGGGCCCGGCGCGTGGTGGAGCTCGGTGCGGGCGAGATCCTGCTGACGTCCATGGATGGCGATGGCACCCAGGCCGGCTATGAGCTGAACCTGACCCGGGCGGTCGCGGACGCGGTGGATGTGCCGGTGATCGCCAGCGGTGGTGCCGGGTGCATCGACCACATCGCCCAGGCCCTGGATGCCGCAGCGACTGGCGGGCACGCCTCGGCAGCCCTGCTGGCCTCGCTGCTGCATGACGGGGTGCTGACGGTGGAGGAGATCAAGACCGACCTGCTGGGCCGTGGCCTCACCATTCGGCCCCTCGAGCGGGGGTCGCGCGCCGCTTAACCCGCCGTTACAGTCGTCTCAGTTTTCGGTACCACACCAGTGCTGGCCCTCGATCAGAGCCACTCCCCAGTGCTGGCAGGAGCCATTGTGCTTGTGGTGCTGGCCATGGTTGCTTGGGCCCTGCAGCTGATGCAGGCGGCCAGTGACCGCAAGGAATTCTCCTTGATGCTTGCCGGTTGCATGGTTTGCTCGGCGGCCATCGGCTTGGCCACGGTGATGGTGATGACCTTCACCACTGCGGATCGACTTGAAGCCCAGGGCTACTTCTCGGCGCTCGAGACCAATCAGTCCAAATTGATGGCAGCAGGTGTCAGCCTCGACTCGATTTCGTTGCCCTGGGATGCCGCCGAGCCCTGAGCCCTCTGCTGCGATTCCGCCCGGAAACCCCGACGCAGTCCGTGAGCTGTTTGACCGGATTGCTCCCGAATACGACCGGCTGAATGACCTGCTCAGCCTGGGTCTGCATCGCCTCTGGAAGCGCCAGGCGGTGGCCTGGCTGCAACCGGTGCCGGGGCAGCGGTTGCTGGACCTCTGCTGCGGCACGGGCGACTTGGCATTGCTGCTGGCGGAGAAGGTCCGGCCCGCCGGTTTGGTCCTTGGATTGGATGCGGCGGCGGCGCCGCTTGTGCAGGCCCGGCGGCGGGCCTCCCATTGCCCCTGGTTGCCGCTGGAGTTCCGCCAGGCCGATGCCCAGGCCACGGAGCTCGCCGATGGCTGGGCCGATGGTGCGGTGATGGCCTACGGCCTGCGCAACCTGGCGGATCCCGCGGCTGGGCTGCAGGAATTGCGTCGTTTGCTCCGTCCCGGCGGGCGGGCGGCTGTTCTGGATTTCAACCGGGCCCTCGATCCCCAGGGGATGACGGCTCAGTTCCAGCGCTTCTATCTGCGGCAGCTGGTGGTGCCCCTGGCGAAGCGGGCAGGCCTGGAAGCCCAGTACGCCTATCTGGAGGACAGCCTGGCGCGCTTCCCGACCGGTCCCCAGCAAGAGCAGTTGGCTCGGGATGCCGGCTTCAGCCAGGCCCAGCATCAGCTGCTGGCGGGCGGGCAGATGGGGCTGTTGCAGCTGATCGCCTAACGATGCAGGCCAACCATGAGCTGGAGCGCTGCCGGGAGATCCGCGGTTTTGAAGCCCTGGTTGGCGCCTTGGGCTACGACTCCGTGGCCGATTGGCTGGCGCGTTGGGCGGCCATCGATGGACTGTCCTTGGCCCGCGAGGCCTGGCCCGTTGGGGTGGATCCCCGCTGGATTGCCTCGGTGGGGTTGCCCCTGCTGGATCACGTGCAGCAGTCCCCGCCTGGCTCCCTGCTGGGTTTGGCGGCGATGCCGGGCTGCGGCAAATCCACCCTCTGCGCCTGGCTCAAGGCGGCAGCGGCCCGCTTGGGGATGGCCGTTGAGGTGGTCTCTTTGGACGACTTCTATTTCCCAGGCATGCAGCTGGAGTCCGCGATGGCCGGTAACCCGTGGCAGACGCCCCGGGGTATTCCGGGAAGTCACGATGTCGTGCTCTTGCTCCGGGCGTTGCGCCAATGGCGCGACGAGGGGACCTGCGCGGTTCCTCTGTTTGACAAGGCTCTGCGGCAGGGCCGGGGCGATCGCGCGGGCACTCGGTTGCTCAGCGCTGACCGGTTGATCCTGGAGGGCTGGTTTGTTGGAGCCGGGCCCTGGGCTGCGGCCCGGCATGGGGAGCTGAGCGCTGACCTCACGCCCCTGTCTCCGGCGGAAGTGGCCTACAGACCCGTCATCGAACGGAACTTGGCCCCCTATCAAGAGGTCTGGCGGCTCCTGGACGGTCTCTGGCAGCTGAGCCCGACCACACTTTCCACGGTGATGGCCTGGAAGCGTCAGCAGAACCAGAGCCAACAGCAACAGTCAGGGTCTGGACTGGCTGAGCAGGACCTCGAAACGATGACGCGCAGTCTTCAGGTCTGCATCCCGGAATCGGCCTTGGTGTCGGGGCGATCCGCCGATGTCGTGCTGCGGGTTGATGCCCAGCGGCAGGTGCACGAGGTTCGGCTGGCGGGCGGTTAGCGAGAATCCCCGCACGACGCACCCGGTCCAGAGCATCCGTGCATTTCCAGGACATCATCCAGACCCTGAACCGCTTCTGGGCTGAGCGGGGTTGCCTGATCCTTCAGCCCTACGACACGGAGAAGGGTGCCGGGACGATGAGCCCCCACACGGTGCTGCGGGCCATCGGGCCGGAGCCCTGGGCAGTGGCCTACCCGGAGCCCTGTCGCCGGCCCACCGATGGCCGCTACGGCGATAACCCGAACCGGGCCCAGCACTACTTCCAGTACCAGGTGCTGATCAAGCCCAGTCCGGACGCGATTCAGGAGACCTATTTGGCGTCGCTGGAGGCCCTGGGCATTCGCGCGAAGGACCACGACATTCGCTTCGTTGAGGACAACTGGGAGTCCCCAACCCTCGGTGCCTGGGGTGTGGGCTGGGAGGTCTGGCTGGATGGCATGGAGGTGACCCAGTTCACCTACTTCCAGCAGTGCGGCGGCATCGATTGCCGGCCGGTCTCGATCGAGATCACCTACGGCCTGGAGCGTCTGGCGATGTACCTCCAGGACGTGGAGAGCATCTGGGATCTCTCCTGGGATGGCAACCGCTCCTATGGCGACATCTGGTTGCCGTTTGAGAAGGGTCAATGCACCTACAACTTCGAGGCCTCCAACCCGGAGCGGCTCAAGCAGCTGTTCGCGATCTATGAGGCCGAGGCCGCGGACCTGGTGGCGAAGAAGCTGCCCGCCCCGGCCCTGGACTTCGTCCTGAAGTGCAGCCACACCTTCAACCTGCTGGAGGCCCGCGGGGTGATCTCGGTGACGGAACGCACCGCGACGATTGGCCGGATCCGTAACCTCGCCCGCCAAGTCGCCGAGGCCTGGCTGGAGGAGCGCGAAGCCCTGGGCTTCCCGCTGCTCAAGAACGAGGCGGCGGTCGCGGCCTAACGGAGGGAACGCTCACTCCAGCCGGACTGGGGTGAGGGTTGCCGTTGTTGCTCTTGGGCGGGGCCTTGGCGGCCCTGTCCCTTGGCGTCCTGCCGTTGTCGCTGGCGTCTCGGCTGGCCCTGGTGGTGGTGGTGGGTCTGCTGCAGTGCGGCTGGGCTCGCCGGAAGCGCTGGTCCCTCTTCCAGCTGTTGGCCTGGCTACTGGCCCTGCTGTTGCTCGGTGGTTGGGGCTGGCTGGGACGGCCCCAGCCCTCCGCCACGGATCCGGTTCAGCGGATTCCGCCCCACCAGCAGTCGCTGCGCATTCAGCTGGACGCGCGGCTGCTGCAGGATCCGCGGGCGATCGGCGCGGCCTGTCAGGCCCTAGCGGAAGTGCCCCTGGGACGGGTTCGCCTGCGCTTCCGCGACTGCCCGGAGCTGCAGCAGGGCTGGCGGGTGCAGCTGGAGGGGCGTCTCAGGAGGCTGCGCCACGGGCCGCACCCCCTGCTGCCTGGCGCGGCGGAACGGCTCCCTAGCAAAGGCGTCTGGAGTGAGATCGAGGTCGAGCGCTGGAGCCTGATCGCCCGGCCGCCGACACCGATGGCGGATGTCCGCCGGCACATCGCCGCGGAGCTGCGCCTTGCCGGTGGGGAGGAACCCGGCGGGCTGCTGGCCGCGCTGGTCTTGGGGCAGGCGATGGTGCCGTTGCCGGCCGCGCTGCGAGATGCCTTTCGGGCGGCGGGCCTTTCCCATGCCCTGGCCGCCAGCGGCTTTCACTTGAGCGTGCTGCTGGGTGCGGTGCTGCTGTTGACTCGCCGCGCTCCAGCCCTGATCCGCTGGCCGGCCGCCTTTGGCGCGATGGGGCTCTTTGGATTGCTGGCAGGTGCCCAGGCGTCGGTGGTCCGCGCCCTCTTGATGGGAGCCCTGGCGTTTGTGCTCAAGGAGCGTGGCCGCCGCTCCCGTCCCTTGGCGGTGCTGCTGCTCTGCCTGCTCCTGATGCTGCTGCTGCGCCCCAGCTGGCTGTTGGATGTCGGCTTTCAGCTGAGCGCGGCCGCTACGGGTGGCTTGATCCTCTCGGCCGGGCCCCTGGAGGCGCGCCTGCAGCGCTGGCTCCCCCTCTGGGCCGCGGCGGCGATGGCGGTGCCCCTCGCTGCATCGCTTTGGACCCTGCCGCTGCAGTTGCTGCACTTCGGTGTGGTGCCGAGTTACGCGGTCTTGTCCAATGTCCTGGCGGCGCCGCTGCTGACGCCGCTGACCTTGGGGGCGATGGCGATGGCCCTGACGGCGGTGCTGATGCCCCCCCCCTGCTCGGTCTGCTGGCGGCGGTCCTGGTGCCGCTGGCCCAGCTCCTCTTGGCATTGGTGGCGTTCATGGCGCGCTTGCCGCTGGCCCAGTTGCCAATCGGGCAGCTGGGGCTGCTCCTGGTGGTGCTTCTGCTGGCGGGGCTGCTGCCCTGGCTGCTTCCGGCCGGCCGCCGCTGGCGGCTGTTGGCTCTGCCCCTGCTGGCCCTCGCGGTGGGGTTGCGCTGCTGGCAGCAGAGCCGGGATGCACTGCTATTGGTGCGCCAGGCTCCCCGCCAGTGGCTGGTGCTCCGGCACCAGGGCCGGGCTGCGCTGGTGAGCCTGAAGGCGGACCCCAGCAGTTGCAGCCGCGCCGCGCAATTGGCCCAGGGTCTGGGGGTGGCCCGCTTCGATTGGTTGTTGTTGCTGGATCCGCTGCCCCAGGAGCCCAACTCCTGCTGGTCAGGCCTGGCCCATCCGACGGTCGATCAGCTCGTGCCGGGGCAGCAGCTGCAAAGTCCGGGGCTGGCCGTCCGTCGCCTCAGCACCGATAGCCGAGGCCTAGCGCTGCGGGCCGGGCGGCAGCGTTGGTGGGTGCTGCCCGATCGTCAGGCCTGGTGGAGTTGGCTGCGGCAGGGCCGCGGCGGCGACGCGGTCTGGCTGGGGTTTGTCCCCAGCGCCCGAGAGGTCCAGATCCTGCACGGGCGACGAGCCTGGTGGCCTACTGCCGGTTCCACCAGCGGATGGCACCAGAGCTGAGCTGGAGGCTTGATCCGTACACTGGCCGGGTCGCCTGGAGAGGTGGCTGAGTGGTCGAAAGCGAACGACTCGAAATCGTTTGAAGGGCAACCTTCCGTGGGTTCGAATCCCACCCTCTCCGTTGTTATTGATCAGCTGTGGAAGACCAGGACAAGCCCTTGGCTGACCTGGTGAAATTCCCGTTCTTCGCGGCTGAGATCGAGGCCCACCTCGAGCCCCTCTTTCAGGGCGTTGTCGTAGGGCGGTGGTGTGGGCGCTTGACCGGCGGTCCAGAGCGCCGCGATGCCGACGGAGGTGGCGTGCCAGCTAAAGCAATCGGTTGTGCCAATGGAGGGAGTCTTCAGCTCGTCTTCCAGCAGCTCGCGGATGGCCATGGCTCGGACACAGTCCTCTCAGGATTCAGAGTTCGTCGTCTGAGGGCAATCAGCTGAGAGGTTTCGTGACCTGACGGGCAATCAAACTTCAAAGGAACGCCCTTAGGCTGCGGTCCATGCTTCCTGGAATCGGGCCGATCGCCCTGGTGCACGAGTGGTTCACCCCCCGGTCGGTCGGGGGCTCTGAACTGGTGGTCCAGGAGTTGGATGCCCTCCTGCAGCAGCCCCAGCTCTTTGCCCTGGTGGATGGGGAGAGCCGTCGCCGCGGCAGTTGGCTGGCGGGTCGCTCGATCACGAGCTCCTTTGTACAGCGCCTGCCCTTTGGCGTGAGCCATGTCCAGCAGTACCTGCCGCTGCTGCCGATGGCGATCGAGCAGCTTGATCTGGCGGGCTACCCCCTGGTGATCAGCAGCAGCCACCTGGTGGCCAAGGGGGTGTTGACCGGCCCTGATCAGTGCCATCTGAGCTATGTCCACACCCCCGTGCGTTACGCCTGGGACCAGATGCATGCCTACCTGCGCCAGTCGGCTCTGGCCCGGCGCGGCTTCGGTCCCTTGATTCGCGCGCAGCTGCATCAACTGCGCCAATGGGATGTGCTGAGCGGCCAGCGTCCGGATCAGTTGCTGGCGAATTCCCGCTTCACGGCTTCACGCATCCGCCGCTACTGGGGCCGGGAGTCCACCGTCGTGCACCCCCCGGTTGACGTCGATCGCTTCCGTTGGGACCAGCCCCGCGATGACGTCTACCTCTGCCTCTGCCGGCTGGTGCCCTACAAGCGGGTCGATCTCGTCGTGGAGGCCTTCAACCGCACCGGTCTGCCCTTGGTGGTGATTGGTGATGGCCCTGAGCGGGCGCGGTTGCAGGCCATGGCCGGTCCCAATGTTCGGCTGCTGGGTCGCCTTCCCCAGGACGATGTCAACGCCTGGTTGAGCCGATGCCGCGCCTACGTCTACGCGGGGCTTGAGGACTTCGGGATTGCCCCCGTGGAGGCGATGGCCGCCGGGGCTCCGGTGATTGCCTTGGGCCAGGGCGGATTGCTGGACACCGTGCGCTGCATCCAACGGGGCGATCGCCAGCCCACCGGCCTGCTCTTCCCGGATCAAGAGGTCAGCTCCCTGGTGGCCGCCTTGGAGATCTTTGAGCAGCAGCGGCTCTGGCAGCAACTCCCCGCCGAACGTCTGCGGCAATGGGCGGAAGGCTTCAGCCCCGAGCGTTTCCGCGCCCGCATGGAGGCGGTGATTGAGCACAGCTGGAGCCGGCACCAACGGGCCCGTCAGGAGCGCGGCCGCGCCTTGCCTGTGCCTATGGCTTGAGTGACCGCATTGGGGTGTCGCCTCGAACGGCCGACTTCTTTAATGACAGCTGGAACCTGCCCGATCCCCGCGCCGTTTGTCCGCCGTTGACTCGATTCCCGCTGAATCCACGGCCAGTTCCTGGCTGAGGGCTCAATCCAAGCGTGGACGCATCGTCAAGCGCGTCGGAGACATCAGCTTTTCCCTGTTGGTGCTGAGCCTGGGCTCGCCGTTGCTGCTGCTGCTGGCCCTCGTGGTCAAGCTGAGCTCCAAGGGGTCCGTCTTCTATTGCCAGCGCCGCATCGGCCGCGGCTACCGGGGCTTTGGCTGCCTGAAGTTCCGCACGATGCGTAAAGACGCCGATCGTGTCTTGGCTGCCGTTCTGGCCTCCGACCCGGTGCTGCGGGCTGAGTTTGAGCGGGACTTCAAGCTGAAAAATGATCCGCGGATCACGCCGATTGGCCGTTTCCTGCGCCGCTCCAGCCTCGATGAGCTGCCGCAGTTCATCAACGTCCTCAAGGGCGAGATGAGCGTGGTGGGCCCCCGCCCGATCGTCTGGGATGAATTGGAGCGCTACGGCCGCACCATGGATGAGGTGCTTGCGGTCCGCCCTGGATTGACCGGCCTCTGGCAGGTCTCCGGCCGCAACAACCTGCCCTACGAGACCCGGGTCAAGCTCGATCTCTTCTACGCCCGCAACCGCAATTTTTGGTTGGACCTCGGCATCGTCCTGCGCACGATCGGTGTGGTGCTCCTACCGATGGACCGCGGCGCCTACTAACAGGGCCAGCAGCAACCAGAGGCCCTCAAGACGGCGACTCAACGCAAGAAGGTGTTCCACATCCTTTGGCTCGGGCAGCCGAGCACCAGCAGCCAGCAGCGGTTTGCTGGTCGTCTTGTCTGCGTAGCGATTGACGCCCCCCAGTTGAATCCCAAGGCATTGGGCATAGATCGCCTGGGAGACCCCCGCGTTGGGTGATGGATCGGGCTTGCCCTCCAGCAGGGCCCGCCGCGCCAAGGACAAGACCCGCCGGGCGGTACGGAGCTGTACGAGAGGCAGGCTGAGGGTGACGAGCCGGCAGGGCAACCAGACCAGCAGGTCATCGAGCTTGGCCCCGGCGGTCCCCAGCCACCGCAGGGTCCCCCGGCGGTAGCCGAGCATCGAATCGAGGGTGCTCGCCGCCTTGAATCCCCAGGCGAGGGCCAACGGGCCTGGCCCGCCGTACGGCCAGAGCGCCGCTCCGATCAGCATCCAGAACAGTGGCGCGAAGAGCCCATCGACGGCGTTCTCGCTGGCGGTCTCTGCGGCGGCCCGCAGGATCTCTTGGCGGTTCAACGCCCGAGTGTCGCGGCCAACGATCCAGCTCAAGGCTTGGCGCGCCGGATCCAGTTCGCTGGTGTTGGTGAGGGCCTCGAGGACGGCTTGCACCGCCTGCTCCAGGCTGCGTCCGGCCAGGGCGCTGGCCAGGGTGACCAACAGCAGTGCTGCTCCGATCGGCCAGGGCCACTCCCGGCTGCGTTGCTCCAGCCACCAGCCGAAGCCACCGCTCCCCAGTACCAACAACAGGGTGATCCCGCCCCCCGCCAGCCGCAGGCCGAGGGGGGAGTCGCCGCAGCAGCGCTCCGCCAGCCGCAGCAGCTGCGTAATCCACCAGCCCATCACCACGACCGGGTGCAGGCACCAGCGCGGGTCGCCAATCCAGCGATCGAGTCCGGCGGCAGCCAGCACCAACAAAAAGGGGTGGATCCCCGTGAAGGAATCCACCCCGCCTGGAAGCATCAAGGCCTGAATCAGGCGGCCTTCAGCCAGGAGAACATCGAACGCAGCCCCTTGCCGACTTGCTCGATCGGGTGCTGGCTGTCGCGGTCGCGGATCTTCTGCATCTCAGGCTTACCGGCTTCGCATTCGGCCACGAAGTTGCGGGCGAAGGTGCCGTCCTGGATGTCGCCCAGGATGCGCTTCATTTCGGCCTTGGTCTCGGCCGTGATCAGGCGAGGGCCGCTGACGTAGTCCCCGTACTCGGCGGTGTTGGAGATGGAGTCCCGCATGGCGGTCAGGCCGCCCTTGACCATCAGGTCAACGATCAGCTTCACCTCGTGCAGGCACTCGAAGTAGGCCAGCTCGGGCTGGTAGCCGGCTTCCACGAGGGTCTCGAAACCAGCCTTGACCAGCTCGGAGAGACCGCCGCAGAGCACGGCCTGCTCACCGAAGAGGTCGGTCTCGGTCTCTTCCTTGAAATTGGTCTCCAGGATGCCGGCGCGGGTGCCGCCGACGCCCTTAGCGTAGGCCATGGCCAGGCCACGGGCGTTGCCGGAGGCGTCCTGGTGGATGGCGAACAGGGCAGGAACGCCCTGGCCGTTCTGGTACTCCCAGCGGACGGTGTGACCGGGGCCCTTGGGGGCGATCATCACGACGTCGACGTCGGCGGGGGGCTTGATCAGCTCGAAGCGGACGTTGAAGCCGTGGGCAAAGCTCAGGACCTTGCCGGCGCTGAGGTGGGGGGCGATTTCAGCGTCGTAGACGGCCTTCTGGGTCTCATCGGGCAGCAGCACCATGATCCAGTCCGCCTTGGCGGAGGCGTCAGCCACGCTGAGCACTTCCAGGCCATCGGCCTTGGCCTTCTCGGCGGAGCGGCTGCCTTCGTAGAGGCCCACCACCACGTTCACACCGCTGTCCTTCAGGTTCAGGGCGTGGGCGTGGCCTTGGGAGCCGTAGCCAATGATGGCCACCGTTTTGCCGTTCAGCAGGCTGAGATCGGCGTCGGTGTCGTAGTACAGCTTGGCCATCAGGGGCTCGGTTCAGCGCTAAGCAAGGGTCGAGCTTACGAAAGCGCCGGTCAGCTCCCTCAGGCTTCGCTGGGGTGGGCGATCACTCGGTCGATCAGGCCGTAGTTCATGGCCTCCTCGGCGCTCATGAAGTAGTCCCGGTCGGTGTCCTTCTCGATCTTCTCGACCGGTTGGCCGGTCATGCCCGCCATGTTGTTGTTGAGCATGTCCTTCATGCGGAGGATTTCCCGCGCTTCGATCTCAATGTCACTGGCCTGGCGTTGGCTGGTGCCGCCCAGGGGTTGGTGAATCATGATTCGGCTGTGGGGCAGGGCCAGGCGTTTGCCCTTGGTGCCGGCGCCCAGCAGGAAGGCGCCCATCGAGGCGGCCAGGCCGACGCAGATGGTCACCACGTCGCTCTTGATGTACTGGATCGTGTCGTAGATCGCGAGCCCCGCGGTCACCGAGCCACCGGGGGAGTTGATGTACAGGTAGATCGGCTTGCTGTTGTCCTCGGAGTCGAGGTACAGCATCTGGGCTACCAGGCTGTTGGCAATGGCGTCGTTGACCTCAGAGCCGAGGAAGAGGATGCGCTCGACGCCGAGGCGGGTGTAGATGTCGACCCAGCGCTCGTACTGGCTGCCGGGGAGGCGGTAAGGAACGCTCGGAGTACCGATGGGCATGGCTGGTCGGGTGCGTGAAGGACGGGGATAGAGGGATCAGCCGATGCCGCCGGGCACGGTTGAGGGGAGGTCTTTTTGGCTCGTCAGGACCCGGTCAATCAGTCCGAAGTCCACCGCTTGCTCGGCAGTCAGGTAGGTCATCCGATCGGAGGCCTTGGAGAGCTCTTCGGGGCTCTTGCCGGTGTTGGCCGCGAGCATCTCGAGCATGGTGCGCTTGTTGTGCAGCACCTCCTGGGCCCGGATTTGGATGTCGCTGGCCTGGCCGCGGGCACCGCTGCGGGGCTGGTGCAGCACGATCGAGGCGTGGGGCAGGGCCGCGCGGTGGCCCTTGGTGCCGGCGCTGAGGATCATCGCCGCGGTTCCCATGGCCTGGCCGATACAGATGGTGTGCACCGGGGGCTTCACGTAGCGGATGGTGTCCGCGATGGCGAAGGCTTCGGTCTCAAAGCCGATGGCATCACCCGAGTACCAGCTGGTGCCGGTGGAGTTGATGTAGAAGAAGATCGGCTTATCCGGGTTGTCGAACTCCAAATAGAGGAGTTGGGCAATGATCAACTCGGTGACGTCGATGCCCATCTGACGCTTGGCATCGTCATCGCTGAACAGGGGCAAACCCAGGTAGACGATCCGCTCCTTCAGCAACAGGGAGGGAAGGTCAGGCGGTGGGGTGCGCATCACGGCTGAATCGCCGTAGTAGGGGGCTGACACCGACATCCGCGGATCCACTGCTTGCATGAAGCCGGAGCCTAGCGGGGGTTGGCGGGGTCCTGATCGCCTTTGCCGCCGCGTTTTCCGCTGGCCTTGCCGCGATTGCGTGCGTTGCTACCGCTTCCCTTCGGTGGAGTCGGACCCGAGCTCTCTTTTCCCTCCCAGCCATCGCGCTTGGCGAAGACCATCCGCCCAGTGGGGGTCTGCAGGGCGCCAGTCACGGTGACCTGGAGGCGCTCGCCGCTCAGTCCGTGGCCGCCATCGACGACCACCATCGTTCCGTCCTCGAGGTAGCCCACACCCTGGTGGGATTCCTTGCCGTCGCGGACCACCTTGATGCTGAGTTCATCGCCTGGCTGCACCTCGGGGCGCAGCGCGATGACCAGCTCGCTGAGGTTCATCACCTTCAGCTCCTGGACTTCGCCGACCTTGGCGAGGTTGTAATCAGCCGTGAGCAGGGTGCCGCCGGTGTCCGCCGTGAGCTTGAGCAGCTTGTCGTCGACCCCATTGCCCTCGTAGCGGGTGGTGTTGACCACCAGGCGCCGGCCGTAGCGCTCGCGGAGGTTGCTCAGAAGCTTGAGGCCGCGGCGCCCCTTGCCGCGCTTCTCGGTGTTTGAGGAGTCCGCCAGGGTCTGTAGCTCATCGATGACCGACTGGGCGACGATCACCTGTCCTTCCAGCAGTCCTGACTCGAGCAGGCCGCGGATGCGGCCATCGATGATCACGCTCGTGTCGAGGATCTTGGCGCTGGCGGGCATCAGGACCCCATCGGCCACCAGGAGGGCTTCGGTGCTGTTGGGGTTGAACAACCGCAGCAGGGTGCGGCCATGGACCTCGGCGAGGTTGTAGCCCGAGACGCCAAAGAAGACGTTCGCGGCAATGGCCGCCAGGGGCTTCACCAGCACCAGCTCCCAGGGAAGCGAGAGGAACAAGATCGGCGAGATCAGCAGGTTGGCCACGAGCAGGCCCAGGATCAAGCCGACGGCCCGGCTCACCAGCAGATCGGTGGGCATCGTGCGCACCTGCTCCATCAGCCGGCGCCGCAGCCGCTGAAAGACAACCCCTGCCAGGAGGCCCGCCAGGGCGCCGCCGCCGCCGAGGATCCAGCTCAGCTGCTCCAGGTTCTGGATGCGGATTAACTGTTGTTCGGGCAGCAGATCGACTCCGAGCCAGCCTGCGGCGGCTCCGGAGACCACGAACAGCACCAGGATGAGGGTGTCCACCATGGCGGGTGCTGTGTCTGCCAGTCGCTCGAAAGCAGCATGCCCTATTGCGGCGGGTTTGGCCCAGGGAGGTAACCGGCCGATGGAGCCCAGGCCGCCCCGAAGCGCCTACCTGCACATCCCCTTCTGCCACAGGCGTTGTTTCTATTGCGACTTCCCCGTGGTGCCGCTGGGGGACCGCGCCGGTGGAGCGGCCGGGCAATCCGGCAGCCGCTCGATTGAGGCCTACCTGGAGCTGATCACGGCGGAGATCAAGGCCTCACCCCCCGGGCCGCCGCTCTCCACGGTCTATGTGGGGGGCGGCACTCCCTCGATGCTCACGGCCGCGCAACTCCAGGCTCTGCTCCGCAGCCTGAGGAAGCGCTTCGGCTTCGCGCCCGGTGCCGAGATCAGCCTGGAGCTTGATCCCGCCAGCTTTGATCAGGCCCGCCTGCAGGGCTATCTCCAGGCGGGGGTCAACCGCGTCAGCCTCGGCGGCCAGAGTTTTGATGACGCGGTGCTGGAGCGTCTGGGCCGCCGGCATCGCCGCGCGGATCTGCTCGAGGCGGCCACCTGGCTGCAGGCGGCGCGGGCTCAGGGACAGCTCGTGAGTTGGAGCCTGGATCTGATCCAGGGACTCCCGGGGGCCACCGCCGAACAGTGGCAGCAGCAGTTGGACCAGGCCCTCGCCCTCGATCCACCCCATCTCTCGGTTTATGACCTGATCGTGGAACCGGGGACGGTCTTTGAGCGGTGGGAGTCCAGCGGGCAACTCCCCTTGCCGGAGGAGGACCTCTCCGCCGATTTGATGGAGCTGACCGCCGTCACCCTGGCGGCTGCGGGTTTTGGCCACTACGAGATCTCTAACTATGCCCAGCCGGGCCACGCCTCACGCCACAACCGCGTCTATTGGAGCGGCGCCGGTTGGTGGGGGTTTGGCCTGGGGGCGACCGCCGCGCCGTGGGGCGTACGGCAGGCCCGGCCCCGTACCCGGGAGGCCTATGCCACCTGGTTGCAACGGGAGCGGGAGGAGACCCCCGTTCCCCAGCCCATGCCCATCGATGAGCGGGTGATGGTCGGTCTGCGCCGGCGGGAGGGTGTTCAGCTCGCGCCGCTCTTGGTTGGTTTGGATCAGGCGGAGCTGGAGCGCCGCTGGCAGCCCTACCTCCAGCACGGCCTGCTGCAGCGCGAGGGCAGCCGCTGGCGCCTCAGTGATCCAGAGGGCTTGGCTCTGAGTAACGCGGTTCTGCGGGAGTGGCTGGCGTGGTGGTCGGATCAGGTTGAAGCGCCGCCACCCAGCCCCTGAGGGCATCAACACAGAGCTCGCGGCCCTTGAGCAGGGGCGGGCAGAAGGGCGGTTGCTTGGTCGTCAGTCCCAGCAGGTCGGCGGTGACGCGCACTTGACCGTCGCACTGCTCACCGGCGCCGATGCCAATGACCGGGATCGTCAGCTCCTGGCTCAGGGCCCCGGCCAAGGCCGCGGGCACATGCTCGAGCACCAGCGAGAAGCAGCC